>JBEKMC010000028.1:0-29640 GCA_050008715.1 Acidimicrobiales bacterium
CTGTCCCGTGGCCGGGAGGGCGCGAGCCGGTGGGGTGCCGATGAGCGGATGAGCCACCCTGCGGGTCACCGGTTTGCACCGAATTGCTCGGCTTGCTCGCCGGGGTGCGAACGAGCGCACCGGCGAGGCCGCCCAGCGAGGCTGCGAGGACGATCACCGCTGCGCCGACCGAGAGGCGCTCGTAGCGCCGCGCTGAGCGCTCTCGTGCGCCGATCCGGCCGAAGAGGTCGCCGAGATTCGGCGACGAGCGAACCGCGGCCGCCTTGACGTGCAACTGGCGCGTGAGGTCGTCTTCGATGCTCATTGGTCCAACGCCTTCTTCATCCGCTCGAGGCCGCGGTGGATGAGCGAGCCCACCGTGCCCGGGCGGCACTCCAAGATCTGAGCGATCTCGTGCTCCGAGAGATCCGAGTAGTACCGCAGCACGATCGCTGCCCGCTGACGGTACGGCAGCGTGAGGAGCACGTCGTTGAGCTCGCCGCTCGCCCCTGCCTCTCCCCCGTCCGGCACGACATACAACAGCGGTCGTTTGTCGCGTTCGCGCCCGGCGCGCCGGAAGTAGGACCGCGAAGCGTTCACGACGCTACGGCGGATGTACCGTTCGGGCGACTCGACGTTGGCGTAGTGACGGTGGAGGCGGACGAACGAGTCCTGCACGAGATCCTCGGCCACCTCCCGCGAGCTCGTAAGGACGTACGCAAGGCGCACGAGGCTGTCGTACGACGCGACATAGAAGGCCTCGAACGAGGCCGCCGGTAGCGCACCGTCGAGCTCTGGGTCCGCCGTGGCGGCCTCCTCCGTGTCTTGCCGGCCTGGCAGCCGGCCACGCGTCTCCAGCGGAAACGAGGACCGGCGCTCGCCGATCCCCCACGTCACCTCCTCCGCCGATCTCGCCTCTACAGCCTCCATCAACCATGAGACGTCCGCCGAGGCCGAAGCCTTGCGTTCGATTTTGCCTCGATTCAGTCTGCCTCGGTCGTCGCCGCCGGCCCGCGCGGCTCGCTGTGGCGAAGCGGCACTTCGACATGTGCAACGGTGCCGTGGTCCGTAGCCATCGTGATCGTCCCCCCGAGCTGGGTGCGCACGAGGTCGCGGACGATGGCGAGACCGAGACTGCGGGTCTTGTCGAGGTCGAAACCCTCCGGCAGCCCCACGCCGTTGTCGCGCACCGCGACGTCGTAGTGGTCGCCGGCGTGCTCGAAGACGAGATCGATCTGAGGCGGACGGCCCGGCGCGGCCTCCGTTCCGGCGGTCACGAAACCGTGTTCGATGGCGTTCTGGATCAGCTCGGCCAGCGCGACCGCGAGCGGAGTGGCCATATCGGCGGGGATGTCCCCGAGATGACCGTCCACCCGCACGGCGACCGCATGAGACCCGTCGCTCGTCTCCTGTGCCATCCGTACGAGCGCGTGAATGATTTCGTCGAAGGGCACTTGGTCGCTGGCATCGCGGGAGAGAATCTCGTGCACGACGGCGATGGCCCGGATCCGGCGTTCGGCTTCGGCCAGCGCCGTCCGGCCCGCAGGCGCGTCGATCCGCCGGGCCTGCAATCGCAAGAGCGAGGAGATCGTCTGGAGGTTGTTCTTCACGCGGTGGTGGACTTCGCGGATGGTGGCGTCCTTCGTGAGGAGGAGCCGGTCCCGCCGGCGGACATCGGTCACGTCACGTACGAGGACGAGGGCGCCGGTGATCTCTCCACGAGCCAGCAACGGGATGCTTCGCAGCAGCAGGGTCGTGTCCGCCCGCCGCTCGATCTCTTCCACGACCGGCAGCCTGGTCGCGAACGAATCGTGAACGACGGACGTCTCGAGGCCGAGATTGCCCAGGGTCGTCCCGTGGATGGCGCTCACGATCCCGATCCGGTGCAAGGCGCTCACGGCATTCGGCGAGGCAAAACTGATCCGAGCCCGGTCGTCCACGACGATGACACCGTCGCCGACTCTCGGAGCAGTCTCGACCGGCAATTCGTCGTCGGCGAAGGGGAAGATGCCGTCGGCCACCATGAGCGACAGCCGCTCGAACAGATCGAGGTAGACGCGCTCCAGCGCACCGCGGCGCCGGGCGATCTGGGGCGACCAGACGCGGCAGATCACCGCCACGACCTGACCCGAGTAACGCACCGGGATGCACTCGAGTCGTTGATGCCCTTCGCCGACGTCGCTGCGCTGCTCGCCGATGGCGATGGCACCAGTCCGCAGCGCCTCGAGCACCAACGGCAGCTGCCGGGCGGTGACGACTTGACCGACGAGGTCGATCTCGAACAACGTCGGGTTCGTCGTGGGCCGTACCTGGCCGATCGCCACGAAGTGGGTGTTGCCCTGCCCGGCCTCCCCGCCGGCGAGGCGATCGGCCGGGACATACAAGATCAGGTCCGAGAAGCACAGGTCCGCCAGCAGGTTCCACGAGGCCATGAGCCGCTCGAGATGACGCCGGGCCGTCGGCTCGAGGCCGGCGTTGCGGTAGGCGAGATCGAGCGGGGAGGTCACGGGACGCTCTTCGAGTCGGAGACGTCGGTGCCTGGCTCGGGTGCGGGCGACTCCGGTTGTGACGGCGCCGCGCCGAAGGCGACGTCGTAGCCCTTCCGGCCACGGAAAGCTCGCAGCGCCGTGTAGCCGGCAGCGGCGGCGAGCTCGCGCAGCTCTGGCGTCCGGTCGGCGAGATGGGCCATGCCGTGGGTGTCGGACGCAGTCGTGATGGGCACTCCCCTGCTGAAGAGACGTGCCAGCAGGCTCGACGACGGGTAGGCCTCTCCGATCGGCTTGCGGAATCCTGCCGAAGACAGCTCCGCCGCCATCCCGCTCGAGACAGCCGCTTCGCAGATGCGCTCCTCGACTTCCGCCACCACGCCGGAGTCGGCGATCCGGCCGGTGACCTTGACGAGGTCCGGGTGAGCAAGGACGTCACAGGTCCCAGTGGCAGCGAGCTCCTCGATTGCCTCCGCATACGAGCGCCAAGCGGGATTCGTGCCCCGTCGGTCCCATTCCGCCATCTGCACCGGCTCGCTGAAGATGTCGAACATCCATGTGCCGAGCCAGTGGATGGAGCCGAGAAGTACGTCGAAGGGATAACCGTCGAGAAAGTGGCCGACCTTGTCCATGAGGCCGGGGTAATAGTCCACCTCGAGGCCGGCGACGATGGGGAGTCCCGCCGCTTTGGCGGCGACGACCGTGTCCACGTACCGGTCGAGATCGGCCGTGGCGTGATGGTCGAAGTAGTGGGAGATGTAGGACCGCAGATCCTGGTTGGGCTCGGTCGCCCACCAACCCTCGACGAGCTCGCGCCCTTTGGTGAACCGGTTGTAGTGCTCGGTGAGGGCAATCTCCGTCACGCCTGCGGCCGATGCCGATTCGCAGTACTGAGCGAGGCGCTCGACGGCGAGGTCGGTCTCATCGGCGACCTGCGGGTGTGGCCAGAGGTGAACGTGGTAGTCGAGCACGAGTGCCGTTCGGTAGTAGGTGGTCCGGGCCGGATCGGCTGGATGGGCCGGCTCGGCTGGCTGGTCAGGTGGACGGGAGCCGGCGGATGAGCGTGACACCGTCGCGAACCGTCAACTGCGCACAGCGAACCCGTGGATCCGCCATGATCCGGTCGTTGAACGCCTGGATGGCTTGCGTGCCGGCGTCGGGGTCCGCGAGCAGCACGTCCCCGTCGCGCAAGGTGTTGTCGGCAGCGATGAGCCCGTGAGCAGAGAGCTTCGGCAGGACGGCCTCGAAGTAGTCGACGTAGCCGGTCTTGTCGGCATCGATGAACACGAGGTCGAACGGACCGTCGAGGGCGGCGACCGTGTCGAGGGCGCGGCCTTCGCGGACCTCGATGCGGTCTGCGAGATCGCTCGCCTCGATGTTCCGGCGGGCATGGGCCGCATGGTCAGGGTCGACCTCACAAGTGACGATGCGGCCGCCGGGCGGGAGGGCCGTCGCCATCGAGATGGCCGAATAGGCGGTAAAGGTCCCGATCTCCAGCACGAGCCGGGCGCGGACGGCGTGCACGAGCATCTCGAGGAAGGCACCTTCAAGTCGCCCGACCATCATGCCCGAGTGCTCGAGCTCGGCCCGGGTCCGTTCCGCCACGTCGTCGAGGTTCGCCGCCGGCGGGGACGAGTGCGCGCTCGCATACGCCTCGACATCCGGATTGACGATGTCCATCAGGCCTCCTTGTCCGTGGCGGTCTTGCCGGTGGCGGTGCTCGCCGAGGGGGCCGCTGTGCTCGGCGTCGGTGTTGTTGGCGTTCCTTTTGCCGGCGTTCCTTCTGCTGGCGTTCCTTTTGCTGGCGTTCCTTTTGCTGGCGTTGCCGTTCTCGGCGTCGATCGGTTGCTGGTGGGACGCCCGGCGCCGGCGGTACGAGACCGGCGTGCGGCGGGCGCTTCGCCCTCCGGATCGCCCCAGATGCGTGCGCCGATCCGGAGCAACCCGGCGAGGTCCGTGATGTTGCCGGGCTGGTAGCCCACGGTGGCCGTGACATCATGGGCAGCCGCCAGCTCACTCAGGAGCTCCGCCTCCCGGTTGGCGACGAGCCGGAAGTTCGAGAAGCTCTGAGCCACCTCGGCGAGCACGGAGGCCACGACCTCCGGCGGCTCCCCGTCGGCGGACTTCTTCGGCACCAGCGCCGACAACGCCGACGACCGGGCGCCGAGAAGGTCGGCGACCTTGGCAACCTTTGGGTCGGACAGGGCGCTCGGCAAGACCTTGTTGCACACGAGCAGGCCGAGGTGGAGGTGTCGAGCGGCCAGCGCTTGCGCCATCTCCTGTGCCTCTCGCGCCGGCACGGCTTCGAGCGTGGTGACGAGCAGGAACGTCGTGCGCACGTCGCTGAGGAGCCGGTTCACCGCCTCCGCCCGCGCTACGAAACCGTCCCGCATCGTCTGGAACAACACGAAGAAGTCGGCTAGATCCTGCAGCAGCTGGCTGCCCAAGATGCGGTCTGCGACCTGGTAGAAGGGTCGTGACGCGAAGTTCACCAACCGTGAGCGATACGGGACCGTGAGCCACCGCAGGAGCCGGGACGAGAAGAAATCGCTCATGCGGGAGGGGGCGTCGAGGAGGTCGAAGGCGTTTCTCGAAGGGGGCGTGTCCACGACGATGAGGTCGTAGTTGCCTTCCTCGTGCAACTCGTACAAGCGCTCCATGGCGATGTAGTCGTGACCTTGGGAGAAGCGCCCGGTGATGTTCTGATAGAGGGGGTTGGCAAGGATCTGGCGGGCGGTCCGCTCGTCCGGGGCATGCCGGTTCACGAGAGCGTCCCACGACTCGGACATGTCGACCATGGCCGCATAGAGCTCGCCCTTCGGCGTCACGCCGGCGTCCCGGAATGCTGAGTCCGGAACCCGAGAGGCGGCGTTGCCGAGCCCGGCGAGACCGAGCGCTTCAGCCAGGCGCCGGGCCGGATCGACCGTTACGACGAGAACTCGACCGCCGACTCGTGCGGCAGCCGTGGCGGCGAGGGCGGCGGCGGTCGTGGTCTTGCCGACACCGCCCGGGCCACACGCGACCACGACCTCTTTCGCGGCGATCAGCTGCTCGACATGTCGCTGCGGATCCGCAGTCGGCGTGCGACGCGGAGGCGCCATCAGAGCTCCTCTCCGAGGGACTGGGCGACCTGACGGATGGCGCGCATGCCGTGCGCCCTGGAAAAGAGATATGGGAGGTAGAGCAACGGTGCGTCTCCCCCGATGGCCTCGCGCAGCCGCTCGAGATGGGCCGACCCGTCCCGCCGGATCGTGACGGCGAGACGAGCGGCCGCCAACACGGCGGCGATGTCGGCAGCCGGCTCTTTCAGGTTGTCAGCAAGCCAGTCAATGCCGTTCGGCACTGTCAGACGATCGAAGACCTGTTCCTCAGCCCTCCCGAACAACTCGGGAAGGACCCGGTTGGCGATGACGCAGGCGAGGTGGACGGGCGTCTCCTCCGCCAGACGCCCGGCGAGGTCAATGGCCTCGCTGACCGGCATCTCCTCCGGTGTCGTGACGAGCACGACGCCGGTCTGGGCGGGGTTGCGGAGGATCTCGAGCATCCAGTCCGTCTGGCTCCGCACGATGCCGACGCGGACGAGCTCGTTGATGCCGGTCGGCGCGGCCAGCTGACCGACGACGTGGCCGGTGGCGGCGGCGTCGACGACGACGAGGTCGTAGTGGTTCTCCCGCACCTCGTAGCAGAGCTTCCCGATGGTGAGGATCTCGCGAATGCCAGGCGCCGCCGTGGCGACGAAGTCGAACGCACGCGCCACCGGCCCGATCCGCCCGATGACCGGGACCTTGGCGACGTGATGCAGGTACTCCCGCAACGAGGCCTCCGTGTCCATCGACATGGCCGTGAGGTTCCTCGCTACGGGGTGACCTTGGAACGGTGTCGGCCCGCACTCGTAGGCGAAGCTCAGATCGCCCTTCGGCTCGACCTCACAGACGAGCGTCCGGAGCCCCTGCTCGCTCGCGAGCAGCCCGAGGGCGGCAGCGACCGTCGTCTTGCCGACGCCTCCTTTACCGGTGACGAACAGCAGCCGCCGGCCGAGGAGGTCATTCATATCCGGCACGCGACCGGTGACCGGCGCGGCTCACGCGTCCGTGAACCCATGCTGGGGCCTCACTCCCTGGGCGCCCCGAAGCCGACCCGACGGTCGTCACTGACCGCTCCAACCTCGACGTACGTGATCCGGCCGGACGGCACCGCCACGCGGCGGCCTCTCTTGTCGGTCAGCCACAGCACCGCCGTCGGATCCTCGAGGACCCGCCCGACTTCCGCGAGGAGCTGCTCACGATCCGTCCCTTCAGGAAGGTCTACGTCGATCTCCCGTGGGGACTGGATGATCCCGATGCGAACGTCCACGCGGTGCTCCTTTGACTCTCTCGCCCGACCGGCCGGTCCGATCCTCACGGTCGCCCCGCCGAGGCGGTGTGATCGTCATTGAGCGATTCCTCGTCTGCGACCGGATCACCCGGTCGCCGTCGGCGCCATCGTAGGGCGGACCCGCGCCGCTCAGTCCAACTCAGCCGGAATC
Organism: Acidimicrobiales bacterium; assembly: GCA_050008715.1. Lineage (GTDB taxonomy): Bacteria > Actinomycetota > Acidimicrobiia > Acidimicrobiales > Bog-793 > JAKACA01. The sequence continues at coordinate 6,991 of JBEKMC010000028.1, forward strand.
GAAGCCCCGTGGCAGCCGATCAGCCGTCCAACCCAGCCGGGCGGCAGCCTGGACGCACGCGAAGCGGTCGGTCATTCCCGCCACGTACCCGACCGCACGCTCCATGACGTGCGCACGGCCCGGCTCCAGTTCGGCGCCGGCCGAGTCGCCGTCGGTCATCTCGGCGGGATGGGCCGCGTAGTGTTCGACGAGGCAGCGGAGCATGTCGACCACTCGTCGCGACTGTTCGGCCGAGGCGGGGCGCAAGTAGATCTGCTCGTAGTTGAAACGTCGCAGCACCGCCAGCGCCTCCCCCATCGGTTCGCTCAGGGCCACCTGCCCGGTCATGGCCGACACACGGACGACGTCGTTGATGAGGACCCGCAGCTGGGCGCTCCTCGTCCTTCCACAACGCGCCACGACAGGCTCCGGCAGATCCCCCACGTCCACGATGCCGGCGTGCGCGGCGTCCTCGAGATCGTGCGCCGTATAGGCGATGCGGTCGGCCAATGCCACGACCTCGCCCTCCGGCGTCGACGGTGCGGGCCTCGACCACGAGTGGTTCCGTATCCCGTCCAGTGTCTCCGCACAGAGGTTGAGGGGTGCCGCCGTGACGTCTGCTCCCCATACGGCGTGGTCGAAGCCGCCCTCGACGAACGGTGACAAGGCATCCTCGCTGGCGTGGCCACCCGGGCCGTGCCCACAATCGTGCCCGAGGGCGATCGCCTCGCTCAGCGCCACATTCAGCCGGCAGGCACGGGCGATCGCCGTCGCCACCTGGGCCACCTCGAGGGCGTGGGTCAGCCGGGTTCGCTGATGGTCGGCAGGGAAGACGAACACCTGGGTCTTGCCCGCCAGCCTGCGAAAGGCCGCCGAGTGAAGGATGCGGTCGCGGTCGCGCTCGAAACACGTCCGCAGATCGTCCGGCTCCTCATGCAGGCGTCGCCGGCCCGCCCCACGCGCCCGAGTGCCTCCCGGCGCCAGCCAGGCGTCCTCGGCGTCCTCGCGCTCCTGGCGACCGAAGACCGAGAACGCTCCAGCAGGGATCGCTTCGCGGTGAGCGGCCCGCACCTCGGCGGATGCGCCCCGGATCCCATCCATGGTGGACGCCCATTCGAGGGCTCGAGCGGTGAGCTCGTTCTCGGCAAGGGTCATGGTGTGAGGCTACGCCCGGGCTGTGTCATGCAAGTTGGCTGGTCGGTTGTTGCATATACGCGCCCTGGGACCAGCCAACTTTGCGGGCCGGCCGCCTCAGTGGACCGACAGCTCAGAGCGGTAGACCCGGGACGGCCCGAGGTCGACGATCTTCGTGGCGAGGGCGCCGAAGACCGATGCCGTGGCTCCGTCCGGCTCCGAGACGACGATCGGAACGCCGATGTCGCCCCCGCTGCGCAACGCCTGCACGAGCGGGATACGGGCAAGAAGGCCGACGCCGAGCTCGTCGGCGAGCTGCTGGCCACCGCCACTGCCGAACAACTCGTATTCCTTGCCGTCGTCACCGACGAAGGCTGACATGTTCTCGATGACCCCACGCACGGGCAGGCGCAGCTGGCGGGCCATGACCGCCGCTCGCTGTGCCACGCGACCCGCCGCCGCCTGCGGAGTCGTCACGACGACGAGCTCGGCCCTCGGAAGGAACTGCGAGATCGAGAGGGCCACATCGCCGGTCCCAGGCGGCAGGTCGATGAGGAGGAAGTCCGGCGCGCCCCAGTGGACGTCGACGAGGAATTGCTCGAGTGCCTTGTGCAGCATCGGTCCCCGCCAGATCACCGCCTGGTCCTCCGGCACGAAGAAACCCATCGACATCACCCGCACACCGAACGCCACCGGTGGCACGAGCAGGGGCCCGAGCATCGTCGGAACCTCGCTCACGCCGAGCATGGACGGGACCGAGAAGCCGTAGACGTCCGCATCGAGCAGCCCGACGGAGTGGCCGGCACGTGCCAGGGCAACTGCCAGGTTCACGGTGACGCTCGACTTCCCGACACCACCCTTTCCCGATCCGATGGCGAGGACCCGCGTCGGTGAGGCCTTGTCGGCGAACGGGTTCGGCCTCGGAGTCGGCCCGGCGCTGCCGTGGCGACCATCGGGACGCTGGCCCGCGCCCGGCAGGACACCTCCCGGCGGTCGGCCGCGAAGTCCGAGCTCTTGGATTCGCGCAGCCAGCTCGGACTCTTCCTCGGCCGTCATCTCGACGAAACGGACATCCGCCGCCGCTCCACCTGCCTCAGCGACGGCCACCGCGATGCGGGCGGCCAGTTCTTCTTGGCCGGTGTGGCCCGATCGTGGGATCGACACCGCGATCCTCGTGGCAGTCGTGTCGGCTTGGAGGTGCCGCAGCAGTCCCAGTTGGCCGATCGTGTGGAACAGGCGCGGATCTTCGACAGCGGCGACGGCGGCGGCGACGCCGCTCAGCTCGGTTGGCTCGCTGCCTGCCATGTGCCTCGTAACCGTCCATTCATCGAGGGCCGGCGCCCGCTCCGGGTGGGGAACAGGACGTCCCGGTACGCTATCGGTGTGAGTGGACGTGCCGGCGTGGTGGACGAGGAAGGTTTTTCGGCCGCGGTCGAAGCCATCACGTCCGCTTTCGGCGACTCGACGCGGCGCGGTATCTACCTGTTCGTTCGGGACAACCCCAACGCTTCTGCCGGCGAAGTCGCCGAGCACTTCAGGCTTCATCCGAACGTCGCCCGCCACCATCTCGACAAGCTGGCCGCCGGCGGGCACGTGCATGTCTCGCTGAACCACGCCGCCACGGGTGTGGGCCGCCCGTCCAAGCGCTACACCGCCCGGCTCGACGACCGTTCGGCCGTGCCGTCTCACCGGGACGACCTGCTCGTGCTGCTACTCGCCCGCCTGCTCCCTCTCGTCGATCCTGTGGAAGCCGAGAAGGCCGCCCACGAGGTCGGTGAAGCCTACGGTCGGACCCTCGGCGTCCAGATGGCACCTGGAGACGCCTCCCGATCGGTGCGCTCGGCCATGCAGGCCGTCGCTGATGCCTTGACGGCGCATGGTTTTGCTGCCCATGCGTCGAGCAAGGCCGACGGCAACACCGTCGAGCGCGGCCACTGTCCCTTCGGTGCCGCCGCTCTCGAGAACCCGGTGCTCTGCGCGGCCGACCGGGGCCTCGTCGAAGGGCTCCTGTCAGTGCTCTGCGGCAACACCGTCGCCGTTCAGCTCTCGTCGCGAGCCAAGGGCGACGACGGGTGCGTCACCGTCGCCGGCTGAGGTGACGAGCCGGCGCGCCTATCTCGATCACGCCTCCACGACGCCCCTTCGGCCGGCCGCCCGCCAGGCAATGGCGCAGTGGCTCGAGGAGGCCGGCGGCGGTGCCGGCGTCGGCGATCCCGGCCGGGTGCACGAGGAGGGTCGTCGGGCCCGTGGTGTGGTCGAGTCGGCCCGCGAGGTCGTCGCCGACTTCCTCGGGGCTGACCCGTCGCGGGTGATCTTCACGAGCGGTGCCACCGAGGCTGCCAACACTGCGGTGTTCAGCTCCTCCGTCCTGCGACCTGGCGCCCCTTTGGCATGTGCGGCCGTCGAGCATTCGAGCGTGCGCGAGGCCTGCCGGCGTGCCGGGCAGCTCGTGGAGCTGGCGGTGGACACCTCGGGCCGGCTGGAGGTGTCGAGCCTCGACGCCATGCTCGCAGCCGGCCGGCCGGCCCTCGTGAACTGTCAGCTCGCCAACCACGAAGTCGGAACCCTGCAACCGGTCGCCGAAGTCGTGGCACGGTGCCGCCAAGCCGGTGTGCTCGTGCACTGCGACGCCGCCGCTGCCGCCGGGCATCTCCCGATCTCGTTTCGCGAGCTCGGGGTCGACCTCATGTCCGTGAGCGCCCACAAGCTCGGTGGGCCGCCCGGTATCGGTGCGCTCGTCGTCCGGCGAGGCGTCCGGCTGGCGCCGCTGCTCGTGGGTGGCTCAGAGGAACGGGCGCGACGCGCCGGGGCCGAGAACGTGCTCGGCATCGTCGGGTTTGCTGCCGCCTGCGAGGAACTGAGAGCGACCTTCGAGGACGAGGCTTCGGCGGCTGCGGCTCACACAGCCCACCTCGCAGCTGCCGCTTTGGCGGTGCACGACGTGGAAGTCCTCGGCGACGCCGCCCGCCGCCTGCCACATATCGTGTGCCTCAGCGTCGGTGGCGTGCTCGGAGAGGCGGTGCTGCTCTCGCTCGACCGCGCCGGGGTCGCCGCCCACTCCGGATCAGCCTGCTCGTCGGAAGTGCTCGAACCGTCACCGGTGCTCGCCGCCATGGGAGCCGATCCCGAGCGATCGCTCCGGCTGTCCGTCGGCTGGTCGACCAGCGACGGGGACATCGCCGCCTTCGCCGCGGCGTTCCCGGAGGCGGTCGGACGGTTGCGTTCCCTCGGCGGCGACGACGGCGCGGCGGGCTGAAAGCCGATCATGCGGACGGTCGCCCAGCGACGGACTCCGGGACGGCGAGGGTGCGCGGCGGCGACTGCGACCGATCAGCCGGCCTTCGCCGGCGCGGCAGTGCCTGCGACCGATCAGCCGGCCTTCGCCGGCGCGGCGGCGAAGGCGGCAGGGACGGCGGCGCCGGCGCCGTGGAACGCCGCCTCTGCGATCGTGGCGACGGATTTCACAAGGGTCGGAGACGGTGCGTCGGCCAGCAGTGCCCGGAACTGCACGACAGCTCCAGCGGCCGAGTGGTCGTCTTCGAAGAGGGCTACGCCGTCGTAGGCGCGGGCGAGGGCATAGCTCGGGGCGACCTGCACGGCTGATGCGATCTCGGCGTCGGCCCTCGCGATGACCTGTCGGCTCTTCGACGACAGCCCCGCCAGCCGGGCGAGCCAACCCCCGTTGGCGAGCGCTTCGGGCTGTTCGGGATCGAGCTCCAGCACGCCGTCGTAGACCGCTACGGCTTGGACGAGGTTCTTGTTGGAGGCGAGCACGCCGGCTTCGGCGAGCTCGATCCGGATTTGGTCGGAGACCGACAGCGTCGTGGGCGTGGAGCTCGCAAACGGTGCGACCCCTCCGAGTGAGAGTCCGACGAGGGATGCCGCCACGGCGAAACACGCCGCCGCTGACCAACCGAGCACGATCCGGTGCCGGCGTGTCGACAACCATCCCTTCGCACCAGATCTGCGTGCCTCGCCGGCACCTCCGGACCCGCCGTCATGGGCGGCCGCGAACGAGCCGTCACCCGAGCCCCTCTCACCAAGAGCCCGCTCAATCGCTTGGGCCCGCTCCACGTAGCGCGCTCGCAGAGCCTCGTAGTCGGTGCCCGCAAGCTCACCGGCCGCCCGCTCGCGATCGAGATCCGCCAGCGAGCCGCGCACGTACTCGGCCTCGTCCAGCAACTCGTCCCGGCTGACAACCACTGAAGCGCTCTTGGCACGTCTCACGGCAACGTCCCGCCGGGCGCCGGCACGAGCGGCCGCTGCCGACCGCGCCGGCGCCAGAAGTACCCCGCCAGCCCCAGGCCGGCGATCCCGATCGCCCCGAGCGGGATGACGTACAACGCCGCATCGATGCCGGACCCGGAGGGAAGCAGGAGGCCGCCGGGGCCGTAGCGGTCGACCACCGCCTGCTCGATACGAGCGTCGCTCCAACCGGCGTGAACCCAGGCGGCGACCTCGTTTCGCAACGTCACCGACGTCGGGGCGTCCGACTCGGCGATCGACAGATCCTCGCACGCAGGGCATTTGATGATGCTGTCGAGGCGGGAGATACGGGCGGACGCCGAGCTCGCGGGCGGGTTGATGCTGCCGATGACGAGCAGGGCGATGGCGGTGGCGACGAGCAGCGCCCAGGCGACTCGGGAGCTGAGCAGCTTGATCACAGACCGCTCGCTTGCTCCTGCTCGATCCACCGCACGAGCTCGGCGGACGTGACCGCCCCGTCGACGGAAGCGACGACTTGGCCGCTCGGGCTCACGATGTACGAGCGCGGCAGCGAGCCGACGCCGTAGTTGGAGGCGATGAGCCCGCCGTTGTCCACCACCGACGGCCAGGTCGCTCCCTGCGATGCCTGGAACGACTTCCCGTTCCCCTCCGTGTCCCCGTAGAGCACGCCCAGGACGTCGGTGCGGACCCCGCCTGGGCGGGCGTAGAGGAACTGTTCCAGCTGTGGCTCTTCCTGCCGGCACGCGTCGCACCAGGAAGCGAAGAAATTGACGAGCACCCAGCGCCCCCGCATGGATGCGAGCGAGACCGCCGGCCCGCTGAAGCTCTTCGCCTCGATCGGCGGCGCCGCCTTGCCCACGAGCGGACTGTCCGCCATGACCATGTTGGCAGGCGGCCTCGTGGCGAGCACGGCCACGAGCGAGATGGCGACGACACCGACGCCGAGTGCCGACCAGCGCGCCGCCCGGAAGCGCCGGCTCATTCGCCCACTCCGACGGGTTGCCGGGACGGCCGCGCACGCTCGTCGGTGCCAGGGTCGGCACGCCCGGCCTCAAGCGTGGAGGCGCCGGCAGCGGCGCTCCGGTCGAGCGCCGCCAGGCCCGCCTCGGCGTCCCGATCCGGGTCGCGCCGGCGTCTGCGACCCGACGGCACCGCAGCCAGCAGCGCCCCGAACGCTGTGACGACCCCACCGACCCACAGCCACATCACCATCGGTTGCTCCACGACGCCGATGGAAGCCGGACCCTTCCCCGAGCCGGAGACTGCGCTGATCGTGAGGTACACGTCGCGGCGCCATGAGGAGTCCACCGCCGGCGTGGCGATGCCCTCGTAGCCGGTGTAGTTGCTGATGGCAGGGTGATACGCCGCTCCGTCCACGAGGACGGTCCCGACGATTCCGTTGCGGTTCGGCTGGGAGAAGGGGGCGGAGCCCTCGTAGGTGAGCTGCTGCCCCTCGTAGGTGACCGATTGCCCGACCGCAAGCTCGAATGTCGCACGGTGACCGTAGGCGGTCGCCGCAGACAGCCCGACGGCGACGATCACGACGCCGAGATGGACGATCATCCCGCCGTTCGACCGCCCGACGAAAGCGCGCCACCAGGAGGCGCCGCCGCGATGGGCGGCTATGGACGCGAGGACCAGCTGCCGTATCGCCGAGGCGCCGGCGACGGAGGCCATCCCGAAAGCGGCCAACGGGGTCAGCCCGCGGATGCCGCAGGCGACGCAGATCCCGACCACGACGACTCCGGTCCACGCCGGCAGTGCCAGGCGCGAGCGCACTACGCCCGATGCAGCCTTGCGCCACGGGAGCACGGGGGCCACGGCCATGAAGAAGAGCAACGCAAAGCCGATCGGCACCGTCATCGAGTTGAAGTACGGCGTGCCGACGGTGATCTCCTGGTTGTCGAGCGCCTGCACGAACAGCGGGAACACGGTCCCGACGAGCACGACGAGCGCGAACGCGGCAAACAGGAGGTTGTTGACGAGGAACGCCCCCTCTCGGGACACCGGTGAATCGATCGAACCGGGCGACCGCAAGCGGTCTCCCCTCCAGAAGATGAGGCCGATACCGGTGGCCACGACCGCGCCGAAGAAAGCCAGCAACGCCGGCCCGATGGCGGAAGAGTCCGAGAACGCGTGCACGGACACGAGCACGCCGGATCGGGTCAGGAATGTCCCGAGGATCGTGAGCGAGTAGGCGGCGATGAGGAGCGAGAGATTCCAGACGCGCAACAGGCCGCGACGCTCCTGCACCATGACCGAGTGCAAGTAGGCGGTGGCGCACAACCACGGCAGGAGGGCGGCGTTCTCCACCGGATCCCAGGCCCAGAACCCGCCCCAACCGAGGACCTGGTACGACCACCAGGCGCCGAGCACGATGCCGACCGTGAGGAACGCCCAGGCGAACAACGTGTACCGCCGGGTGGCGACGAGCCAACCCTCGCCGAGCCGTCCCGTCACGAGTGCGGCGACTGCGAACGCGAACGGAACCGTGAACCCGACGAGCCCGAGGTAGAGGAAGACGGGGTGGAAGGCGATGAGGACGTTGTCCTGCAGCAAGGCGTTCGGGCCTTGACCGACGGTCGGGACGGGTCCGGAGACCGTGACGAACGGGTTGGCGGGGCCGGCCATGAGCCCGAAGAAGAACACGGCGACGACGAGTGCCACGAGGAGCGCCCACGCCACGAGCGGGTCGGTGGCCCGCGAGCGGAAACGACGGGCGATGACTGCGAGATACCCGGCGAGCACGAGCGCCCACAGCAGTATCGAACCCTGCAACGCCGCCCACATGCCGGTGATGGAGTACAGCAGCGGCGTCACACGGGCGTTGTTGTCGGCGACATAGGCGAGCGAGAAGTCGTGAGTGATGAGGCCGTGCTCCATGGCGAAAGTCGCCACGAGCGCTCCCGCCAGCACGCCCCAGGCCGCGCGGGGAGCGGCAGCGAGCCACTGCGGGCGGTGCGCGATCAAGCCCGCACTGATGAGACCGACGCCGCACACGGCCGAGAGGAGGCCGAGGGCGACCCCGATCTGGCCGAGAACTGCGTTCACGGGCTCGAGCCGGAAGATGGCTTCACCCGGTTTGGATGGGCGGCGATGTAGGCGGCCGAATGTTTGACCATGATCTCGTCGGAAGCGAACAGGTTGGTGGACCCGACGAAGTGCCCGACGACCACGACGGGCAGGCCCGGCTTGAACATCTGGGGCGGATCGCCGCTGTTCTGCACGTCGACGGTGACGCCCGACGACTCGACGGCGAAGCGATAGACGTCGCCCGTCACGTGACGGACGGTTCCGCTGACGACGGTGCCCTCCATCTGGAAGTCGGTGTTGCCGAGCTGGGAACGCTGGGCGACGGCTTCGTTGGCGGTCTTGAAGAAGACGACGGCCGATGTGAGGCCCTTGAAGACGAGAAACCCGATGGCGGCGAGAATCACGGCCCCGACCACCCACATGCGCCGGCGCTGCGTGCGAGTTGCCTGCAGGTGGCGCCGAGGCGAGGCAGGCGCCACACTGGCTGCGTCCCGAGTGGACGCAGCCGCCATGGAGCCCGCATCGCTCGACTCGCCGTCGTATTCCGGCACCGGGAGCTCACGAGTGGTGTCGATGCTCACGACGGCTCTCCGTGGGCGGCGGTCGCCGGCGGCCGGTCTTCGGGCGGCCGGTCTTCCGGCGGCCAGTCTTCCGGCGGCCAGTCTTCCGGCGGCCAGTCTTCCCGCGGCCAGTCTTCCGGCGGACCGTGGTGCGCCGGACCGCCGTCCACCAGACCGCCGTGCGCCGGGGCCTCTGATGGCAGATATGCCGGCAGCCGGCGGCGGGCGGCCCGCTCGCGGCTCACGAGGCTGAGGGCGTAGCCGGCGATCGAGCCAAGGACGACCACGTAGCCCACCTCGACGTAGCCGCTCATCGGACCGCCTCGGCCCAACGGTCGGCGATCGCGGCGTCGAGGCCGGAGTTGCTCTCGGTATCCCGCAACGCAGCGAGCCGGTAGCGGTGCACCATCAACCAGACATAGGTGAGCGTGAACGACACGAAACCGAGCAGCAGCGTCCACGCCATCGAGCCGTGCACGTAGCTGTGGCGGGTGGCGAGATCGATCGTCGGGCCCTGGTGCAGGCTGCGCCACCACGACACGGCGAAGAACACGATGGGGACGTCCAGGAAGGCGACGAGCCCGGCGATGGCGGAACGGCGAGCGACCGCTTCGGGATCTCCGGGGATGTTGCGCAGCGCCAGGTACCCCACGTAGAGCACGAAGAGGAGCGCCGTCGTCGTCAGCAGCGGATCCCAGGCCCACCAGACTCCCCAGGTCGTCCGCCCCCAGATCGAGCCGGACACGAGCGTCAAGCCGGTGAACACGACGCCCACCTCCGCCGAGGCGCCGGCCAGCCGGTCGAAACGGACGTGCCGCGTGCGCGGCCACAGATAGAGCAGGCTCGAGATCGTCGCCATCCCGTAGGCGATGAACATGACCCACGCCAGCGGCGGGTGGATGTAGAGCAGCCGCACCGTACCGTCGGCATATCCGACGGCGTTCGGCGTGACGAACAGGCCGAGCCAGGTCGTGGCGATCATGCCGACGAGGGCGACGGCACCGAGCGCCCGCACGATCCGATCGACCCTCATGCGTCCTCCAGCAACGGACCGAAGGCGACCGTCCCGACGGCGACGTACAGCACGGCGAACACCCCGAGCACCGACAGCCAGACGCCGGCCTGACCGGGCGTGCCGGCGAGGGCGGCGTCCCAGGCTTTCGTCGCCCCGAGCAGCACGGGGGCGGCCACCGGCAGGAGCAGGAGGGGAAGCAATGTCTCCTTCACGCGGACGCCCGACGAGAGCACTCCGTAGACGACACCGACGGCACCGAGGCCGATCGAGGCGGTGATGCAAGCCGTGAACAGGACGAGTCCTCCGGTCAGGCGGGCGCCGAAGAGGAGGGCCACGCCGGCCGTGAGCAGTGCCTCCAGTGCGAGCAGCTGCACGACGATGGCCGCTCCCTTGCCGAGGAAGATCCCTGCCGGGTCGAGACCCGACAAACGCAGTCCGTCGCGAGCCGAGTCAGCCGACTCGACCGCGAAGCTCCGCTGCACGGCGAGCACGACCGACAGGAGCACCGCGATCCAGAACAGCCCCGCCGCCGCCGGTTGCAACGCCTGCCGGTTCGGTCCGAGCGCCAGCCCGAACAGGAGCAGCACCGCAGCCGCGAACGGCGCCACCTGGTTGAGGCCGATCTTCGAGCGCAGCTCGATCCGAAGGTCCTTGCCACAGACGAGCAGGGCGTCACGCAACATGGACGGCCTCTTGCGTTTCCGGCGCATGTGTCGGCGCTTCATCGTGGCGCCCCGGCTGCGGCCCGGAGCTTGCAGCCGGCGTGGCTCCTGCCGGCCGCTCCGTTGCCGAGGCCACTGTTGCCGAGGCCACTGTTGCCGAGGCCACCGTTGCCGAGGCCACTATTGCCTGGGGCGCCGCCACGACACGACCGCCGGCGAGGTGCACGGTGCGGTCGACGAGGCCATGACCACCCGATTCACCGAGCTCGTGAGAGGACAGGATTACCGTGGCCCCCCCGTCGCGGGCCTCGAGGACGATCTCGTCGAGCAGCACTCGTGCGTCGTGGTCGAGCCCGGCATGGGGCTCGTCGAGCAGCCACAGCCGTGGCCGCCGGCCGACGACGACGGCGAGCGCCGTGCGGCGGCGCTGGCCGGCGGACAACTTCCCGACGGCTGTGCCCCGCACACGCCCGGTCAACGAAAGACGCGCCATCGCCCCGTCCGCCTCCTGGGCGGCATCGCGGGCACTCGAACCGGATGCCCGCAGGGCAAAGCGCACGTTCTCCTCGACCGTCAGCTCCTCGTACAAGAACGTCTCGTGGCCGAGGTAGCCGACGAGGAGGCGGACGGAGCGGCGATCCACCGCGAGGTCATGGCCGAGCACGACGGCCGTCCCGGACCTGAGTGCTTGCAGCCCGCAGCAGAGGCGGAGCAGGCTGCTCTTTCCGGCGCCGTTCGGGCCGGAGACATGCACGATCTCGCCTTCGCCGACATCGAGTGTGACTCCGGCAAGGAGCGGGAAACGGCCGGCGAGGGCGACTGCGTCACGAAGACTTACGGCGAGCGCCATGGGAATCCGCTCATGCTACGGGCGAACGGCCCCTTGATTCCAAGCGGGGCCCTCAGCCCTGTCGAGATCGCAGCCAGTCGATGTCGGCGTCCACCATCATGGACACGAGCTCGGGGAAGCCCACTTCGGTCTTCCATCCGAGTGTCCGGTGAGCCTTGCTCGCATCCCCGACGAGGAGATCCACCTCGGCCGGCCGCAGGAATCGCTCGTCGATGACGACGTGGTCCTCCCACTTGAGACCTGCCCGGTCGAAGGCGACTTCGCAGAGCTCTCGCACCGAATGGGTCTGGCCGGTGGCAATGACGTAGTCGTCCGGCGTGCTCTGGCGCAGCATCTGCCACATCGCCCGGACGTAATCGCCCGCGTAACCCCAGTCCCGCTTGCCTTCGAGGTTCCCGAGCCGCACCTGCCGGTCGAGGCCGAGCTTGATGCGGGCGACGGCGTGGCTCACCTTGCGGGGAAGGAATTCCATGCCCCGCCGTGGGCTCTCGTGGTTGAACAGGATGCCCGAGGAGGCGTGCAGTCCGTAGCTCTCGCGATAGTTCACCGTGATCCAGTGGCCATAGACCTTTGCCACGCCATAGGGACTACGCGGATAGAAGGACGTGAGCTCGGTCTGGGGAACCTCCCGAACCTTGCCGAACATCTCCGACGAGCTCGCCTGGTAGAAACGGATAGCCGGGTCCGTCAGGCGGATGGCGTCGAGGATGCGGGTGACGCCGAGGGCGGTGATCTCGCCGGTGAGCACCGGCTGGCTCCACGACGTGGGCACGAACGACTGGGCGGCGAGGTTGTAGACCTCGGTCGGCCGGTGCTGGCGAAGGATCTCGATCATCGACACCTCGTCGAGGATGTCGCCGGCGACGAGCGTGAGGTCGTCCTGGATGTGGGCGATGCGCTCGAAGTTGACGGTGCTCGACCGGCGGAGCATCCCGACCACCTCGTAACCCTCCGAGAGGAGCAGCTCAGCCAGGTAAGAACCGTCCTGGCCCGTGATTCCGGTGATCAGGGCACGTGGCGTCATTCGCCCGTTCTACTACTACCGTCGTCGACTGCCCAGTGTGGGGGCCTCCGCTCGCCGAATGCAGCTCGTCCCTCGGCCGCCTCGGGTGTCGCGGTCGCGACGGTGAGCAGTGGGTGCAGGTAGGCGAGGGCGTCGCCGGCTGCGAGGTGCAGGACCCGGTAGAAGGAGGCTCGGCCGGCGGCGAGGGTTCGGGGGGGTTTCTTCGAGAGGATGTCGGCGAGGTCGTCGACGGTGCGGTCGAGCTCCTCGACGGGTACGACGCGGTTCAGGAATCCCAACCGCTCCCCTTCCGCCGCCCCGACCCGCCGGCCCGTCATCATGAGCTCGAGGGCGTGGCGGGGCGACATCGACTGGAGCAGTGCCACCGTCACCATGTAGGGCCAGATGCCGATGTCGATCTCGGGGGTTCCGAACACGGCGTCGTCCGCTGCCACGACGAGGTCGCAGGCGAGCGCGAGGCCCATACCGCCGGCGAGGGCGAATCCGCGCACGCGGGCGATGGAGGGCTTGCCGAGGTTCCACAGATCCTGGAACACGGCGGCGAGCTCGCCCCGGGACTCGTGCAAGTCGGCTGCGGTCACGGTCACCTCGCCGGGTCCGCCGGCTGCGGGCGCGCCCGCTGCGGGCGAGTTCGGGCCGACGAGGTCGGCGCCGGCCGAAAACGCTTTCTCACCTGCCCCGGTGAGCACGACGACCCGGAGGGAGTCGTCGCGTTTGATCTCGGCCAATGCCGCCCGTAGCCCGGACAACACGGAGGCGTTGAGGGCGTTGCGGCGCTCAGGCCGATTGATGGTGAGCCGCGCGACCTGCCCGCGGCGCTCGAGGACGACATCGTCTGGCACGGCGCGGAGGCTACCTTCCCGGCCATGACACCGGCAGGTATCTCGTCGTTGGGGCACGTCTGCGTCGTGTCGTACCGGCTCGGCGGCACCGACGGCGTCTCGGTGGAGGCGGCGAAATGGGCGAGGGCCTTTCACGAGCTCGGCGCCGAGGTCACGACTGTCGCCGGCTCGGGGTCTGCCGACCACCTCGTTACCGGGCTGGCGGCAAACGCCGCCGAGCCGGTCGACTTGCACGCCCTCGCCTCCGCCATCGGGGACGCCGACCTCGTCGTCGTCGAGAACTGCTGCTCGCTCCCGCTCAACCCGAGAGCCGGGCGGGCGGTTGCGGGCCTGCTCGCCGGCAGGCCTGCCGTCATGCGCCACCACGATCTGGCCTGGCAGCGCCTGCAGTACCGCCACGAGCCGGCCCCGCCCGACGACGCCGTCTGGTGGCACGTGACGATCAACGAGCGGTCCAGGCTGGAGCTGTCCGCCCGGGGAATCGAGGCCGTGACGTTCTACAACTGCTTCGACCCCGACGTCGCTCCCGGAGAACGGACTTCGACTCGCAATGCCCTTGGGGTCGCCGACGACGAAGTGCTCGTGCTGCAGCCGACCCGAGCCATCCCGCGCAAGAACGTCCCCGGAGGCGTGTTGTTCACTCGTGCCCTGGGCGCCACCTACTGGCTGCTCGGGCCGGCGGAAGACGGCTACGGCCCCGAGCTCGAGCGCATCCTCCAGCGGGCGGAAGTGCCTGTCCTGCGTGGTGCCCCGGCCGGCACTTCGATGGCAGATGCCTACGCAGCCTGCGACGTCGTCGTGCTGCCCTCGACGTTCGAGGGTTTCGGAAACCCGAGCGTCGAGTCCGCTCTCTACCGGCGCCCGCTCGCGATCGGGACGTACCCGGTCGCAACAGAGCTACGCCGTTTCGGCTTCTCGTGGTTCGACGCCGGCGACCCCGTCCGGGCGGCAGCGGCGGCCTCACGATGGTTGGCCGATCCGGACCCTCGCCTCCTCGATCGCAACGAGCGCGTCGCAAAGGAGCGCTTCTCCACCCGCGACCTGCCCGAACGGCTCCAGAAACTGGTTACCGGCAGGTAGGCTCGTCACGGAATGACCCTCGACGATCGGCAGGCGTTGGAACGCCCGAGGCTGTCCCAGGACGCGCCGCGCCGGCGGCTGACAGCTGCTACCCGCCGGCGGCAACTGATCGACGTCGCCCTCGAGACCTTTGCCACGTACGGCTTCAACGAGACGACCATGGAGGACATCGCCTCGGCGGCAGGCGTCACCAAGCCGCTCCTCTACCAGCACTTCGACTCCAAGCGGGCCCTCTATCTCGAGCTCATCGACGATGTGGCCGCCCGCCTCATCGATACCCTCGCCGCCGCTGCCCTCGAGGGGGCGAGGACTCGGCAGCAGGTCGAGGCGGTTTTCGAGGCGTACTTCCGATTCACGATCGACAACCAGTCGGCCGTGCGCATGCTCTTCGACGCTCCCCACGACGAGGAGCTCGCTCGTGGCCTGCGCACGATCGAAGACTCGATCGCCGAGTTCCTGGCGCCCATGTTCGATGCCGACATCGCCGAGGACCACCGGCGGACACTGGCGGCGGCCGTGGTCGGCATGACCGAGGGCGTCACGCGGGATTGGCTGCGGACGCGGACCGAGCGGCGGGCGGCCGACGTGGACCCTCTCGAAGAGGCGCAGGTCCTGGCTGAACGGCTTGCGGGCTTCGCCTCGGGCGGGTTCCGGTCGCTCAACAAGGTGCCAGGCGGGGCCGGCTCCTCCGGCTAGTAGCCCCGGCAAGATTGGCTGGTCGTTTCCGCCGGCGGGTGGCGGTACCCCCCTGTCAAAGTCCGTGCCTCCGCAGGCCGACGCCAGGGCGTCACTCCGCCCCTCGCCACGACCTCCACAAGGCCGCATAGCTGCCGTCCTGTGCCAACAGCTCGGCATGCGAGCCCTGCTCGACGATCCGGCCGTCCTCCACGACGGCAACGGTGTCGGCATCGGCGGCGCTCTGCAGCCGGTGCGCCACCGCCACGACCGTGCGGCCCTCCAGCACTCGGGAGAGGCTGCGTTCGAGATGTCGGGCCGCCCGCGGGTCGAGGAGTGCAGTTGCCTCGTCGAGCACGAGCGTGTGCGGGTCGGCGAGCACGAGGCGAGCAAGAGCGACCTGCTGTGACTCACCTGGCGAGAGCTGTACCGCACCCGAGCCGAGCACGGTGTCGAGGCCGTCGGGCAAGCGCTCCACGAGGCCGTCGGCATCGACGACGGCGAGGGCAGCGATGAGCTGCTCGTCGCTCGCACCCGGGGTGACGAGCTCGAGGTTGTCCCGGAGGGTCCCGTTGAAGATGTGGTACTCCTGGGTGACGAGGGCGACCTCCTCTCGCAACTGCTCGGTCGGGAGGCGGTGGGCTTCGACGCCGCCGATACGCACGCTGCCACGCCGCGGCGGGTGCACGCCCGTGAGGAGCAGCGCGAGCGTGCTCTTGCCGGCGCCGCTCGGCCCGACGAGGGCGAGGCGGCTACCGGGCACGGGAGCGAGATCCACGCCGTGGAGGACGTCGTGGCCCTCCCGGTAGGCGAAGTGGACATCGGATGCGATGATTCGATCGTCGGCCGGCCGTTCCTCGGTGGGATCGGGAGTGACGACCTCGCGGACCCCGAGCAGCCGGCTGAGCGCCGCCGAACCGATCTGGAGCTCGTCGAGATTGGACAGGACCGTGTCGACGGGGTCGATGAGCAACTGGGTGTAGAGCGCCGCCGCCGTAGCCGCAGCGATCGACAGATGGCCGTCGGCGTGCAGGATGCCGCCGAGGGCGACGGCGAGCACGAGGGGCACGATGTAGCACGCCTCGGTGAGTGGGAAGTAGATGGTTCGGAGGCGAAGCGTGTAGCGCTCCCAACCGATCCAGCGCCCGATGTCGGAATCCACGACGTCGTTTCGCTGCCGTTCGAGGCGGAACGCTTCGATCGTGCGGCCTGCGGCGGCGTTCTCCTGCACCCGGGCGTTCATCTGGTCGAACGTCGCCATCGTCTGCTTGTAACCGGGACGAGCCCGAACGAGGTACCACCGCGTGCCGAAGAGCAGCGCCGGCACAACCGGAACGAGCACGAGGGCCATGACGGGTGCCGTCCACACGAGGGCAGCCACCGTGAAGACGGCTTGGGCGGCCGCCACCGCCATCTGCGGAGCGGCCTGGCGAACCGACCACGTCAGCTGATCCACGTCGGACGATGCGCGCGTCTGCAACTCGCCCGTACCGGCCGCCTCGACGAGCCCGACCGGCATCTTGAGGATCGCCCGCACGAATTCGACCCGGATGGAGGAGAGCAGCCGCGAGGTGACGGTGCCCGCCAGGCGGCTGGCACCGCGTATGAACAGCGACTGCAGCACGAGGGCGACGAGGAAGATGAGCACGGCATCGTTCACGTGGGCCAACACGCGGCTGGTGCCACCCGAACCGGCCTCGGCGACGACGTCACCGAGCACGTGCGGGCCGACGAGGCCGGCAACGCTGGCGCTGGCGTACAACGAGACGACGGCGACGGCCGATCGCCAATCGGCGCGGAGCGCGGCCCCGATGTAGGCGCGCACGACGCCGCCCGAAGCGACAGGAAGAGAATCGCCCCGGCTCACAGGGCGGCTCATGGCGCGGCTCCGGGCGAGCGGTCGCGCTCGGCTGACGCATCAGGGGCCACCCGCATGTTCGCCTCCGTGCCGCGGAGCACGATCGCCCGATAGCGCTCATCCTTCAGCAGCTCTGCGTGCGTCCCGTAAGCCACGGCGTCACCATCGAGGAGGATCACGGCGTCGGCGCGGTCGAGCAGCAGCGGACTCGTCGTGGCGATGACGGTCGTTCGACCAGATCGAATCCGGCGCAGGCGATCCGCGATCGCAGACTCGGTGTGGGCGTCGACGGCACTCGTCGGATCGTCGAGGATCAGGACGTCCGCATCGCAGGCAAGAGCCTGTGCGAGGGCAAGGCGTTGCCGCTGACCGCCCGAGAGCGAGCGCCAGCGTTCTGGCAGCAAGGTGTCGAGACCCTCCGGGAGCCCCTCGATGAGCTCGCCGGCGGCGGCGGCTTCGATCACGCCGGCCAGGCGGGAACCGGCGGATGCCAGCGCTTCCGCAGCCGTGACGGACATCTGGATCGGCGACCGCTCCAGCACCACGACATGTCGCCGGAGTACCTCGAGCGGGATCTGATCGAGGCGCTGCGACCCGATCGTGACGGCCTTGCCATCGTGCGGATCCTGGAAGCGCCCGAGGCGGTCCAGCAACGCCGAGCCTTCCTCAGGCGTCGCCGGCACGACGGCAGTGAGCACGCCCGGCGCGATGACGGTGCCAGTCGTCTCGTCGATAAGACGCTCGGCGGAGAAGTCGGGCGTGACTGAGAGCGGCCGGTCGGCGTCGAGGATCGTCCGCTCCATCGACAGCACCCCGATGATCCTTCGGGAGGCCACGAGCGCCGCCGTCCATTTCGACGAGGCCTCGACAAATGTCTGCATCGGGATGAGGAGGAAAGCCGCCGAGGCGTAGAACGCCACGAGCTCGCCGGGAGATATGGAGCCGTGCACGGCGAAGTGCGCTCCGATCCAGGTGACGGCGACGACGAGCACACCCGGCAGGAACACCTGCGCTCCGTCGAGATACGACTGCAAGATGGCGGTCCGGATCGAAGCGGCGGCCACGATGTCGGACGCACGCTCGAAGCGCGAGGCAAACACACGCTCCCCGCCGAGGCCCCGCAGGACGCGAAGCCCGTTCACGGTGTCCGAAGCGAGCGAGCTGGCTTCCGCTCGCCGCTCACGCTCGGCCGTCTGCCGGCGCTCGAGCGGGCGGATGAGGGGGACGACGAGTGCCATGGCGAGCGGCACCCCGAGGACGACGACAGCGCCGAGCGGAGGAGACACCACGAGCAGCACGACACTCACGGCGAGGAACGACACGACGCCGCCGGCGGTTCGGGCCGTGACGTCGAGCGCCTCACCGATCCGGTCGATATCGGAGGAGCCGAGACTCGCCACCTCGCCAGAGGCCACCCGTCGTGCGAGGTCACCGCCGAGGTGGCATGCGTGACGGGCGACGAGTTGCTCGACACGGCTCACCGAGTGCATGAAGTTGGCAACCGCCCGACGATGGCGGAGGATGCCTGCGACCGCCTGGGTGATGCCGAGGCCGAGCAGGACGAGGGACCACTCGACGATCTGCGAGCGGTCACGGCGCACGGTCGCGCCGAGGGCTGCGCCGAGCGCGAACGGTATGGCCGCCTGACTCGTCATCCACCCGACACCGAAGCACGCGCCGCTCACGACGATCGACAGCTGCTGCCGGGCGACCCACATGAGGAACCGCCAGGCGGATCGGATCTCGGGCGCGCCGGGATCGGCGACAGGCAGCTCAAACATGAGCCGACCTACGGTAGCGCTCGTCGCAGCCAGATCCGGCGGGCGTCGCCGATCCAAGAAACCCAGACCCGTCAAACAGACCGAGCTGCTCATCCATTCGGAGTCAGAGGTGATGCACGTCGCCAGCGTATCGGTGCCGGCGGCGCCGTGTCGGCCTCACGTCCTCGTGGCGGGCCCCCTCATCGGCGCCCGGTGTTCAGATCGCCCGGACGGGGTGATATCGCGGCTCCCACATGGCCGCCCGGACCTTGTCGGCGATGTCGTGTCCGACGGCTGCCGCCGCCACGCCTTCATCCCGGGCTGCGACGGCGACGGCAACAGCGACGGCGATGGAGACCGAGCGGAGGTCGTCGACCCTGGGCAGGAGCGCCCCTCCGGGCTCGCTCGGATCGATGAGCCCGGCAATCGCTTCGGCTGCCGCACGAAACATCCCATCGGTCATCCGCCCCGCTCGCGCCACGAGCGCTCCCAGGGTGAGCCCCGGGAACACGAGGGCGTTGTTGGCCTGGGCGATGGCGTAGGTCGCCCCCTCATAGGTCGCTTCCGGGAACGGGCTCCCACTCGCGACGAGGCCATTGCCGTCGGTCCAGGCGATGAGGTCGGCTGGGAGGGCTTCGGCCAACGACGTAGGGTTCGACATCGGCAAGATGACCGGACGGGCGCAGTGCGCTCCCAACTCGCGCACGATCGGCTCGGTGAAGGCGCCGGGCTGGCCCGAGGTCCCGATGAGGATCGTCGGATGGACCCGGTGGACCACCTCTGACAGAGGGATGCCGCCGAGCGTGTCGTCCTTCTCCCAACCGGTGACCTCGGCGCTCGGCCGCGCATATGGTCTTTGGAAGTCGCGCATGTCGGTGCGGTCGTCGGTCAACAGGCCGTGACGGCCGAGGCACCACAACTGCCGAGTGGCCTCTTCCGGTGACAGGCCGTCTCTCACGAGCGCATCGCGCAACTGGTCGGCGATCCCGACGCCGGCGGTTCCCGCACCGAACACCACGACTCGCTGCTCGCTCGGCCGAGTTCCCGCCACCCGCAACGCCGAGAGCACGCACGCCAGCGTCACCGCACCGGTCCCCTGCATATCGTCATTGAACGTCAGGAACTCGTCGCGGTAGCGAGAGACGATACGGCGAGCGTTGCTCGCTCCGAAGTCTTCCCAATGCAACAACGCATTCGGGAACAGCCGGTTGGCAGTCCTCACGTACGCCTCGATGAACTCGTCGTAGCGCTCAGTGCCGACGCGCGGGTGCTGGTTCCCGAGATACAGAGGATCCGCCAGCAGCTCGTCGCGGTTGGTGCCGACGTCCAGCATGACCGCGAGCGTGCGGGCGGGGTCGATGCCTGCGGCAGCCGTGTACACCGCCAGCTTGCCGACTGCGATCTCGATGCCGCCGACGCCCCAGTCCCCGATGCCGAGTATCGCTTCCGCATCGGTCGCCACGATGAGATCGATGTCCTCCGGGGCGCCTCCACCCACCCGAAGGGAGCGCTCGATCTCCTCGGGAGCGTCAACGGAGAGGTACACGCCGTGCGGCCTGCGGTACTCGTGGCTGTAGCGCTCGATCGCCTCGCCGACCGTCGGCGTGTAGACGATCGGCAACATCTCCGCCAAGTGGTCCGTGAGCAGCCGGTAGAAGAGCACCTCGTTCCGGTCGTGAAGCTCGGTGAGGAAGATGTGCTGGGCGAGATCGGTCGGTTGCCCGCGGTACAGGTCGTACGCCCGCTCGGCCTGTTCGCCCAAGTTGAGGACCCGAGGTGGGAGCAGGCCGACGAGGTCGAGCTCTCGGCGCTCCGAAGCGGTGAACGCGGTGCCCTTGTTCATCCGCCGGTCGGCAAGCACCGCCCGGCCACGGGCCCGCGTCACCCACACACTCAGCGCAGCGTCCCACTCTGTCGCGGCCGTGCCCACCGCAGGCAGGTCGCCCGCCGGCATGACCCTCAACCTCGTGGCCGGGTCGGGCCGGATGCGTACTCTGCTTCGACGGGGCGGTCTGTGAGCCCCCAGGCCCCACGAGCGGCCGCCGATTCGTCGACCGCTTCGTCGATGGGGAACCGATGGCCACACTGCGGGCAGGTCGTCGTCCCATTGTCTGACGAGGCCGGTGGTGGATCGTTGGTGCCGCAATTCGGACAGTTCATCGCGACGGACCTCCTCTTATCCGCCGGTCAGCTAACCCGAATTCGGCTCTGGCGCCTAGGGCCGAACGTCAGTTTCGAAGGGCGACACCGAGGCTCAGCGAGCGGTCATCCGACCCGGCGGGCTACGGCGTCCGCGGCAGAGGGAACCGCGACGGAAGCCCCTTCGTCGTGAGCTGGAACAACGGCACCGCATCCGGCAGGCCACGCAGACGGTATTCACCGAGAGCTTTCAATCTCAGGCCGTCGGCGGGCGATCCCTTCGTCGCCTGCCTCGTGTCGCCGGAGACGAGAACCTGGCCGCCGTGTGCGGCCGCGCAGATGCGGGCGGTGGTGTGGACAGCCATGCCGATGTAGTTCGCGTCGTTGATCGTCGGGTACCCGCTGTGGATTCCGATCCGCACGCGCACCTCGAGGCCCTCGACCCACGACCGCTCTCGGAGAGCCCGCTGGATTGACACCGCTGCGTCAAGGGCGGATCGCTGTTCGGGAGGTGCTCGCGAGTCGTCGAGCTGAGCCGGGCCATCTCATCGACGTTAACGACGTGCGTATCCGACTCGCGTGCGCAATCAGCCCGTGTTCACTGGTGCAGAACCGAGGCCGCCGGCGATCACTAGGGATGGAACTGCTGCCGGGCAAGAACAAGGCCGCCGGCCCTCTCGGTGCGCGGCGGCCCCGTGTCCTCAAACCCTTTATGAAACCTAACGAATGTGCACGCCAGAGATGTTGCGGGCGATGATCAGCCGCTGGATTTCCGACGTCCCTTCGAAGATCGTGTAGATCTTCGAGTCGCGGTGCCACCGCTCCACGGGGTAGTCGCGGATGTACCCGTAGCCGCCGAGGATCTGGATCGCCTGCTCGGTCACCCACACGGCCGTCTCTCCCGCGAACAGCTTCGACATCGAGCCTTCACCGGCGGTGTACGGCTTCCCGGTCGCCCCCATGAACGCCGCCCGCTGATAGAGCAGCCGAGCGGCGTCGATACGTGTTCGCATGTCCGCCAGCTTGAATGCGATGGCTTGGTGCTCGATGATCGGCTTACCGAACGTTGAGCGCCCTTTGGCGTAGTCGAGCGAGAACTCATAGGCCGCACGAGCGATCCCGACCGCCTGAGCGGCCACGGTCGGACGGCTTGCTTCGAAGGTCGCCATTGCGGCCTGACCCTTGGAACTGGCTCCCTCCCGCACGCGCGCCAGCCGCTCGTCGAGCTTCGCCTTGCCGCCGAGCAGGCACGAGCCGGGAATCTTCACGTCCACCAGCACGACTTCGGCCGTATGGGAAGCGTGGATGCCCATCTTCAGGAACTTCTGGCCCATCGTGAGCCCAGGCGTCTTCGGTGGCACGATGAAGCTCGCCTGGCCTCGCGAGCCGAGACTGGGATCCACGCTGGCGACGACCACGTGGACGTCGGCGATGCCGCCATTGGTGATCCACGTCTTCGTGCCGTTCAAGGTCCAGGTGTCGGACGCCTCGTCGTACACGGCGCGGGTCTTCAGCTGGCTCACGTCCGATCCGGCGTCGGGCTCGGAGACACAGAAAGCGGCGAGCCTGAGGTCGCCGGGCGTCCCGAAGCACTGCGGGGCCCACTCCCCGATCTGCTCGGGCGTGCCGTTCGAGACGAGGCCGGCGAGCCCGAGCGTCGAGCCGAAGATGGCAAGCGCGATGCCGGCGTCCCCCCACGACAGCTCCTCGTTGACGGCGGGCAGGAGCTGGCCCGTCTCGTCGCCGAAACAGTTCGCCACGAAGTCGAACGAGTAGAGCCCGATCTTGGCGGCCTCTTCGATGATCGGCCAC
>JBEKMC010000029.1:0-29636 GCA_050008715.1 Acidimicrobiales bacterium
GCAGGCCGGCGTGATCGGGCAGGCCGGCGTGATGGGTGCGAGGGCGGGCTCTGCGGGTGCGGGCGGCATGGATGAGCGGCAGTTCGGGGAGATGAGCTCGTGACGTCACCGAGCGGCACGGGCGCGCCGTTGCTCGAGGTCGCCGACGTCACGGTCGCCTACGGCGGCGTGCAGGCGCTGCAAGGCGTGTCGCTGACCATCGCCGAGCGCGGTGCGGTGTGCCTTCTCGGGCCGAACGGGGCCGGGAAGACGTCGCTCCTCCGGGCTGTGTCGGGGCTCCTCGCCTATCAGGGCGGCAGGATCGTGAGCGGTGAGATCCGTTACGACGGTGCCCCGATCGCCGGAAAGGATGCCTCGCGCCTGGTGCGGGGCGGCATCGCCCAGGTGCTCGAGGGCCGCCACGTCTTCGGCGAGCTCACCGTCGACGAGAACCTGCGCTCGGGGGCGTTCTCGCACCACGACCGCGCCCGCTCCGCAGAGCTGCGCGCTGAGATCCTGGAGCTGTTCCCCGTCCTCGCCGATCGCCTCCGCCAGTACGCCGGCTACCTGTCCGGCGGCGAGCAGCAGATGCTCGTGATCGGCCGGGCGCTCATGAGCGATCCTCGCCTGTTGCTGCTCGACGAGCCGTCCCTGGGCCTAGCCCCGCTCGTGATCCGTTCGATCGGCCAGGCGCTGCGTCGGATCAACGAGACCGGAGTCGGCATCCTCCTCGTCGAGCAGTCGAGCGCACTGGCGAAGGCCGTCGCGCCCGACGGCTACCTCATCGACACCGGCGTCATGCGCGCCTCCGGGCCCACGAGCCAGCTCCTCGCCGACGAGCAGGTGCGGGCGACCTACCTCGGGCTGACAACCACGTGAGCGCCAGCGACGTGAGCGCCGGCGACATGAGCGCCAACAACATGAGCGCCATCAACACGAGCGCCGGCGGCGCCAGCGCCCCCGTCCTGCACGTGGAGAACGTCGGCCTGTCGTTCGGCGCCGTTGTCGCCTTGAGCGGCGTCAGCTTCGACGTCGGCGCCGGCGAGCTGTTCGCCCTCATCGGCCCGAACGGCGCCGGCAAGACGACATTGTTCAATCTCCTCAGCTGTATCTACGCTCCGACGGCGGGCACGATCCGCTATCTCGGCAAGGACATGTCGGGCTACCGGCCGCACCACCTCGCCAGCCTCGGGATCGCCCGCACGTTCCAGAACCTCGCCTTGTTCCCAGAGCTGTCGGTCCTCGAGAACGTGCTCGTCGGCCGAACGCACCTCATGAAGGCAGGACCGGTGACGGCGGGCCTCGGGCTGCGGCCGGCCCGGCGCGAGGAGCAGGCCAACCGGGACGCCGCCATGGCGGCGATCGAGTTCGTCGGGCTGTCCGATCTCGCCCTCCGCCCCGTCGCCACCCTGCCCTACGGCGTGCGCAAGCGGGTGGAGCTCGCCCGGGTCGTGACGATGGAGCCAAAACTGCTCCTGCTCGACGAACCCGTCGCCGGCATGAGCCGAACCGAGCGGACCGAGATCACGGCCCTCGTGCGGTCGCTGCACGAGCGTTTCGCTCCGACGATGGTGCTCGTGGAGCACGACATGAGCGTCGTCATGTCGCTGGCCGAGCGGGTGCTCGTACTCGACTTCGGCAAGACGATCGCCCTCGGCACGCCGGCGGAGGTACAGGCGAGCCCGGAGGTCATCCGCGCCTATCTCGGCGAACCGGACCCAGAGGAGGCTGCATGAAGACCTTCGCGTTGCTGCTGTTCTCCGGGCTCGCCCTCGGGGCGATCTATGCGCTCATCGCCCTCGGTTTCACCGTCATCTACCGGGCGAGCCGCATCATCAACTTCGCCCAGGGTGAGCTGCTGGCGCTCGGCGCCTGTGTCACCTCGGCGTTGATCTCGGCCGACTCGCTGCCGTTCTGGCTCGCCTTTCTCATCGGGGCGGTGGCGACGGCGGCGGCGGGTTTCGCGTTCCAGACGTTCGTGCTGCGATTCGCCGTCGGCAAACCGGACTTCACCATCGTGATGCTCACGCTCGGTCTCGCCATCGTCGTCGACTCCGCCCTCGATGCCGGCTTCGGCGCCTACCCGAGATCCAACGGCGACCCGTGGGGAGCGACGGTGGCTCACGTTGCCGGCCTCAACGTGCCCTGGGTGCAGGTCTGGACGATCGTCGCCGCCGTGATCTTGCTCGTGGCGTTCCGTCTGCTGAACAAGTACACGAGATACGGCCTGGCGATGCGCAGCGCCGCTGCCGACACCGAAGCTGCCATCGCGGTCGGCATCCCGCTCAAGCGCGTGCACGGCACCGCCTGGGCGCTCGCCGGTGTCGTGGCGTGCGTCGGCGGGGTGTTTCTCGGCGGATTCCCGAACACGGTGAGCCCGTCGATGAGCGACGTGGCGCTGTTGGCGTTTCCCGCCATCATCCTCGGCGGGATCGACTCGACGACCGGGGCTGTGGTGGGCGGGTTCATCATCGGCGTGATCCAGGAGCTCACGGCGGGCTACCAACCCAAGTACGCCGCCTTCTTCGGGAACGACTTCTACCTCGTGGCGCCGTACATCGTCATGATCCTCGTGCTGCTCGTGCGCCCGTACGGGCTGTTCGGCTCCCGGCCGGCGGAGCGGCTGTGAGCGCCGTGTCGCGATCGGTGGCCGGTGGACTCAAGCGGCACTCCCGCGGCGCCTGGGTGGTAGCTGTCGTGATCGTGGGGATCCTGCTGCCGTTCTGGGTGGACGAGTACTGGCTCTCCACGCTCGTGTTCGTGCTCATCGCCGCCCTCGGGGCGCTCGGGCTCGACGTCCTCGTCGGCCGCACCGGGCAGATCTCGCTCGGGCACGCCTTCTTCCTCCTCGTCGGGGCGTACACCGGTGGGGTGCTCGGCTCGAACCTGCACCTGAGCGCGGCCATCTGGATCCCGGCCGCCGGCGTGGTCGCCGGCATCATCGGAGCCATCGTGGCGCCCACCGCAAGCCGGCTGCGCGGCCTCTACCTCGCCATCGTCACGATCGGCCTCGTCTACATCGGCCAGGACGTCGCCACGAACGTGACGTACGTGTCGGGCGGTCCGGGAGGCCGGTCGCTGCCCGTGCCGTTCGGCTTCGTCAACGGGCTCACGATCGGCAAGCTCGTCATCAACGAGAACGGCATGTACTACTACCTGACGTTCATCCTGTTGGCACTCGGGATGCTGTACGTGCGCAACCTCGGTCGGAGCCGCATCGGGCGCAACATGGCGGCCGTGCGCGACCGGGAGCTCGCCGCCGCCGTTCTCGGCGTGAACGTCGCCCGCACGAAGACGACCGCCTTCGTCGTCTCGTCGGTCATGGCCGGCGTCGCCGGGGCTCTCTACGGGTCGTTCCTCAACTTCGTCACACCCGGCCAGTTCGGCCTGCTGCTGTCGATCCAGTACGTCATCATCATCGTCGTCGGTGGCATGGGCTCGCTCTGGGGGCCGCTGCTCGGGTCGATCTTCGTCGTGGGGCTGCCGGCGTTACTGCAGAACGAGGCGGCGTCGCTGCCGTTCCTCGCCGGCGGCACGCGCTCGACCGGCATCCCTGTGACCGACGCCACCGACCTTCTCTACGGCGTCCTGCTCGTCGTCTTCCTTCTGCTGGAACCGCGAGGCATCGTCGGCCTCGCGCACCGAATCGGATCGCTCGTCCGGCGCCGTCGAGCCGCTCCGAAAGAACCAGGCGTCGTCACTGCACTCACACAGGAGGGGTACTAACGAACATGCACAACATCCGAATCAGAACGGCCTTCGCCGTCGGCGCCCTCGGGCTCGTGCTCGCTGCATGCGGGACCGGGGGCAGCTCCGCCACGACGACGACCACTGTGGCACCGGGGTCCTCCTCGCCGCCGGCAACCTTGACCACCGGTCCCGGGATCAACACGGCCACGAAGACGATCACTGTCGGGATGATCTCGGCGCTGTCCGGGGCCGCCGCCCTGATCGGCAAGCCGCTGACCGACGGCATGGAGGCGTACTGGGACTACCAGAACGCCCACGGCGGCATCGACGGGTGGAAGGTCGCCTTCGACATCAAGGACGACCAGTACGCCCCGAACATCCACGTGCAGATGTACAACGCCATCGTCGGCAACGTGGCCATGATCGCCCAGTCCTTCGGCAGCCCGACCACTTCGGCGATCGAGAGCGCCGCCGAGTCGGCCAACGTGCTCGTGGGCACGGCGGCGCAGTCGTCGGCGTTCGTGAACCAGTCCATCAACGCCGTCATCGGCACCCCGTACGCCGTGGACGTCGCCAACGCCCTGTACTACGTGACGCATACCCTCGGGAAGGCGCACGCCAAGATCGGCATCGTCTACCAGAACGACGCCTATGGGGCTGACGGGGTGAAGGGTTTCGACGCCGCGCTGGCGGCGGACCACTTCGACAACGTCGGGAGCGCCAGCTACGCCGTGACCGACACCGTGTTCACTTCGCAGGCTCTCGCCATGAAGAACGACGGGGCGCAGTACGTCGTGCTGACGGCGATCCCCACTGCAGCGGCCGAAATCATCGGCGCCGCAGCCGTCATCGGCTACCACCCGCAATGGATCCTGCAAGGGCCCGCATGGTCGGAGTACCTGATGACGGGAACCGGAGCAGCCGGAGGCAAGGCCACTCCCATCGAGCCCGCCATGGTGGGAGCTTGGGTCCTCGGCTTCGAGCCGGCATGGGGCGACATGAGCGTTCCGGGAATGGCGCAGTTCCTGGCTGTCCAGAAGGCGTACTACCCGACGCAGGTGCCCGATGGCTACTTCATGTACGGGTACTGCCTCGCCCAGATGGAGAGCGACGTGCTGACAAAGGCCCTGGCGGCGAAGGACCTGTCTCGTGCAGGCATCCTCAAGGCGAAGGAGAACCTCGGCAGTGTCAACTTCGGTGGTCTCATCCCGAACGCCACCTACACGCCGTCGAACGGTCCTGCCGACCGTGAGACCGACATCGGCGTCGTCAACCTGACGTCGCCTGGGTTCCTCAAGATCCTGGCGCCCTACTTCGAGAGCCCCACTGGCCAGAGCATGACGTTCTCGGGCTGAGCTGACGACTCCGGCGCCGCGGCGGCGAGGCGCCCGGCGCCGGAGTCAACCCGCTCGCCCGCCCACCGGCCCACGAAACAGGCAGGCGTCGCGCACCACGCCCCGAGTAGGTTCTCGGGCATGTTGATCGACGGTGGCTTGGGTTTTGACGTGGAGAAGATGGGCGAGCGGGCGAAAGAGGTAGAAACCCAGGGCTACGCCGGCGCCTGGTCGACCGAGACCGGGCACGATCCGCTGCTCGTCCTCGCAGCAGCCGCCCCGTCCACGACCACGTTGCAGCTCGGTACCGGGATCCTCGTCGCATTCGGCCGCACCCCGATGGTCACCGCGACGACGGCGAACGACGTGCAGCTGCTCTCGAAAGGCCGGCTGCTGCTCGGTCTCGGCTCTCAGATCAAGCCCCACATCGAGAAGCGTTACTCGATGCCGTGGTCGCACCCCGCTGCCCGCATGCGGGAGTACATCCTTGCAATGCATGCCATCTGGGACTCGTGGAACAACGGCACGAAACTCGACTTCCGCGGCGACTTCTACACCCACACCCTCATGACGCCTTTCTTCAGCCCGGGGCCGAACCCGTACGGTCCGCCGAAGGTCTTCCTCGCCGCCGTCGGCGAGCTCATGACGGAGGTGGCCGGCGAAGTCGCCGACGGCATCATCGTCCACGGGTTCACGACGGAGCGATACCTGCGAGAGGTGACGATGCCGGCGCTCACGCGGGGACTCGCGAAGGGCGAGCGGGCACGGGAGGCGTTCCAGGTGTCGTACCCGGGTTTCATCGTCACGGGGACGCCGGAAGAACAGGAGACGGCGACCTCGATGGTCAAGGCGCAGATCGCCTTCTACGGCTCGACGCCTGCGTACCGCCCCGTGCTCGAGCTGCACGGATGGGGCGACTTGCAGACCGTGCTGAACAATCTCTCCAAGCGCGGGGCGTGGACCGAGATGGCCGATCTCATCGACGACGACGTGCTCGACGCCTTCTGTGTGACGGCGGCGCCGGGGGAGGTGGCCGGCGAGGTGCGGAAGCGTTTCGGTGATCTCATCGACCGGTTCTCGTTCTATGCGCCGTATCACCTCGCACCGGAGCGCTGGAGCGAGGTGCTGGCCGGCTTTCGCTGAGCGCCGCGAGGGCTCGGCGTTAGGGTCTCGCTGATGCGTGTGTTCGTGATCCGCCATCACGAGGACGACTCCGCCGGCTTCGTCGGCCACGCCCTGGCGGCGCGTGGGGCAGAGCTCGAAAGTCGCGTGGTTCCCGACAGCGGCCCGCTGCCCCCGGTCGAGGACTACGACGGCGTCGTCGTGCTCGGAGCGAAGTGGTCCGTCTACGACGAGGCCACCATCGGTTCGTGGATCGGGGGCGAGATCGACTGGCTGCGGCGGGCGGACGAGGCCGGCGTTCCCGTCCTCGGGATCTGTTTCGGAGCCCAGGTCCTGTCGGCCGCCCTCGGTGGCGGTGTCGAGCCGGCGCCGGTACCGGAGATCGGGTGGACGACGATCGAGCCGGTCGGACCACCGGTCGTCGGTCCCGGGCCGTGGCTGCAGTTCCACGGCGATCGTTGCGTCCTGCCGAGTGACGCCGTCCTCCATGCCGTGAACGACGTCGGGCCGCAGGCGTTCTCGCTCCGGCGCAATCTGGCGGTGCAGTTCCATCCCGAAGTGGACGGCGCTCAGCTGTCGTCGTGGTTCGACGACGGCGGGCGCGAGGTGGCCATCGCCGCCGGCGTCGACCCGGACCGCCTGCTCGCCGAGACGGTTGCCGAGGAGTCGGCTGCGAGCGGCCGGGCCGACGACATCGTCAGCACGTGGCTCGCCCGGGCTGGGCTCGGGGACGTGGAACTCGGTTCAGAAAGTTCTCGATGATCCCTGCCGCATTTGATAGGGTCGGCAACCGATCAGTTCGGCGACTTGTTCGTCGCCGTTTCCGCCGGAAGGAGGCGCACGTGTCGAATACGCAGAAGCTCATTCTTGGGACGTTTGGCGCCCTTCCGGTGTCGGTCAGCCTCGCCGCTCACTAGAGCAGTCGCTTTCCGCTCCCGCCACGTGGCGGGCCTGCTTGGCGCCTCGGCGCGTTCGCCGTTGTGGCGCTCCACTGACTGAACCTGCCGGTCCTGGCCTCGCTTGGACCCGCTCCCTCCCGCACCGCCCTCTGCGCCCGTCTCTGCGAGGCCCCGAC
Source organism: Acidimicrobiales bacterium (assembly GCA_050008715.1). Taxonomy (GTDB): domain Bacteria; phylum Actinomycetota; class Acidimicrobiia; order Acidimicrobiales; family Bog-793; genus JAKACA01. The sequence goes on from JBEKMC010000029.1 coordinate 7,201, forward strand.
GCCTCGCCCTCCGACAGGTCTTCCCATGCATACCGAACACGCACTCCAACTTGCTCGTCAGCGCCAGGCCGATCTCCGGCGCGGCACGCGCACGCCCCGGCTCGAGCGTCGGCGGCGCTCGTTCGTCGGTGGGGTCGTCGTCCGAGCCGCCGCGCAGCCGCGTCAGACGCTTGGGTGGCTGCTGGTCGACGTGGGGCTGAAGCTCGCCGTCAACAGGCCCGAACCCGCCGAGGAGCGGGCAGCCGCTTGAGCGAACGGCCTGAGGCGGCGCCGGCGCCCCGTCGAGGTGCGCCGGCGCCCGGCCACAGGCGCTGCACGGCTGAAGAACTCGGGGCCTACCGGACGACGTGAAGCCTGGCGCGCGCCGGCGCCAGGAGCGGCTGCCCGTCGGGCAACGCCCGTTGCACTGGCTTGTCGCTCTGGCGGCGAAGCAGATCGGACAAGTCGTCCATCGACATCGGATGAGACAGGTAGTAGCCCTGAACGAGCGGGCAGCCCATGGCCGAGAGGCGGGCGAGTTGGCCGGCCGTCTCGACTCCCTCGGCGACGACGGTCATGCCGACGGCACGGGCGAGCTCCATCACGGCGGCGACGATGGCAGCGTCGACCGGGTCGTTCTCGAGGTCTTGCACGAAGGCCCGGTCAAGCTTGACGTAGTCGACCGGCATGAGCTTCAAGTAGTTCAACGAGGAGTAGCCCGTGCCGAAGTCGTCGATGGCAAGCCGTACACCGAGCGACTTCAGATCGGTCAGGGTGCGGATGGTGTGATCGATGTCGGACATGGCCATGCCCTCGGTGATCTCGAGGCAGAGCTGCGAAGGGTGAAGGCCCGAGATCGCCAGCACCGTGCTGACCTCTTCGAGCAGTCCGGGCTGCTGGAACTGGCGGGCCGAGAGGTTGACGGCGACGCTGAACGGCAGGCCGTGGTCGTCGACCCAACGCTTGCCCTGGTGGCAGGCCTCCTCGAGCACCTGACGACCGATGGCGAAGATGAGCCCCGTCTCCTCCGCCAGCCCGATGAAGCTTGCAGGCGACAGGATTCCCAAGGCGGGGTGCTCCCAGCGCACGAGCGCCTCGACGCCCACGATCTGCCCGTTTCCGGTCGCGACGAGGGGCTGGTAGTGGACGGTCAGCTCCTGCTGCTCCACAGCGCGGCGCAACCCGAACTCGAGGTCGAGCCGTTCGACCGACCGTGTGATCATGGCGGCTGCATCGAAGCGGGCGAAGCGGTCGGCTCCGAGCCGCTTTGCCTGGTACATGGCGACATCGGCGTCGTGCAAGACGTCGTCAGGGGTGGAGCCGGCCTTGGCGATGGAGATCCCGATGCTGACACTGGCGGTGATCGTGCGCCCGCCGGCGAGGGTCATCGGTGTGCGGACGGCCTCGATGATCCGCAGGGCCGTTGCCTCTGCCGCCTCCGCGGTGTCGATGTTCTCGAGCAGCAAGGTGAACTCGTCACCACCGAAGCGGGCGAGCGTGTCGCCCTCCCGCGTGAGGCGCCGGAGGCGGTCGGCGATGCAGACCAGCAGCTCGTCGCCGGCCTGGTGGCCGAGGCTGTCGTTCGTCATCTTGAAGCGGTCGATGTCGGCGAACAGGACGGCGTGGACCTCGCCCGTACGATCGACCCGCTTGAGAGCGTGCTGCAGCCGGTCGAGGAAGATGCGGCGGTTGGGGAGGCCGGTCAGCGAGTCGTGGAAGGCGTGGTATTCCAGCAGGACGCGCTGCGAGATGTCCCGGAACGTCAGCACGGCGCCGACCACCTGCCCACCCGAGCAGATAGGGGAGGAGGTGACCTCGACGGGGAAGTTCTCACCCACGCGTCGACGGAACGTCGACTGCTCTCCTTCGATGACTTCGTTCTTGTCGATGGAGCGGCGGGCGATGCGAGCCAGGATGGCCAGCTCGGTGGAGCTCAGGTCCTGGGCGACGAGCTCCGACTCGCGCCAGCCGAGCAGCTGCTCGGCGGCCGAGTTCATGAACGTGAGGCGAGCTTCGTCGTCGAAGGCGCACACTCCTTCGGCCAAGCTGGCCGTGATGGCGACGAGCCGTTCGTGCTCTCGGCGCCGCTCCTCGTAGAGCGAGGAGTTGGCGAGGGCGCCACTGCCGACAGCCGCCAGCGCCTCGAGCAGGGCGCGGTCTGCATCGTCGAAGGGTTCGCTGCGGCTCCTGCCGCTGACCGTCAGCCAGCACGGCGCCCCGTCGACAGCCATGCGGGCGGCCATGGTGCCCTCGGCCGGCTCGGTCACCGAGACGGCTGCATCCGGGCTGCGCAACAGTTTCGAAGCGGCCTCGGACAGGGACGAGCTCACGTCGCCCGACCCCATCGCACCGTGCACCGTCAGGGTGGAGTCGAAGAGACCGAGCAGTCGGCTGCGGTCGTGGCGGGCACGGAAGTGGCCGGCGAGCGCCTGGCGGAAAGCCAGGAAGGGCAGCACGACGAAGAGGACGGCGACGGCATAGGCCGACACCGCCAGGGCGGAGATCACGCCGAGTGACACGGAGGCAGCCAGCAGGAGGGCCCGTATCTCGATGCCGTCGAGCAGCGCCGAACCCAGCCGCACGGCGCTCGTGGTGGCGACGATGACGGACAACGCCAAGGAGTTGACGAGGAAGTAGACGACGGCGCCGAGCACGGCGGCGGCCAGCTGGGCCAGACCGAGCCGGCTTCCCGGGGGTGCCACGAGGTGGACGACGACGAGGCCGGCGGTGACCGAGATGGTGATCTGAGCGAGGTTGAAGGCCGTCTTGACGGCGGCACGCCGCCGGATCATCTGCGCGAGGAGCGCTGCCAGCAGGAAGGCACCGAGCGCACCGAGGGGCGGTACCACGAGCGCCAGCACGACGAAGAAGCCTTCGTCGAGGTGGTGTGCCTGCGAGGAGCCCTCGGCGTACATCACGATCGGCCACACCCAGCTGGCCAGGACGAGAACCGACAATACGCCCCACACTTCCGGTGACCCGACACCTAGGTGTGCGAACGCCTTGACGACGACGAGGGCACAGAGCACCCCAGCGGTGACCGTCACGCCCAGCACGACCCTGGCGGGGCGCGGGAGCGTCAGCGAGGTTGCCACTGTCGACATGTCGCCGCTACCCCCAGGTCTCGTCGTTCCAGGCAGCCCCGTTCCAGGCCGCCCCATTCCAAGCAGCGCCGTTCCAGGCCGCCCCGTTCCAAGCAGCCCCGTTCCAAGCAGCCCCGTTCCAGGCCGCCCCGTTCCAAGCAGCGCCCTGCCAGGTCTGGGCGTTCCAAGCGGCTCCGTTCCAGGCCGCTCCGTTCCAGGCCGCACCCAGCCACGAGAGTCCCGAAGCCGTTGCGGTGGGGGCGGTTCTCGTGGCGACCGAGGCACCGAGCGGGGAGGCGTTCCATGCCGGCCCGCTCCAGTTGGCCGGGTTCCACGTGGACGCCGCCCACGTCGAGGACAGCGAAACGGTCGTTCCGGGTGAGCTCGACTCGGCAGCAGCGGCAGGTCCTTGGTCGAGGAAGACATGGCCGGCGTCGGCGTTCGCCGTCATGACGTTGGCGATGCCGTGGCCGTCCACGAGCGGGCTGCCGACAGGCCCCGGGCTGGCGCCGTAGAGGAGCGCCGCCTTCACCTGGTCCGGGGTGAGGCCGGGGTTGGCTTGCAGGAGCAGGGCGACCAGGCCGGACACGACCGCTGCCGAGAAGGACGTACCCGAGCCGACGAAGTTGTCATGGCCGATCCTCGCCTGGGGGTTCTCGTAGTAGATGGTCGAGTTGGGCGGCATGACGCTCACGACGGATCGTCCCGGCGCGACGAGGTCCGGCTTGAACCATCCGTCGATGGACGTGGGGCCGACGCTCGAGAAGGACGGCACGGTGAAGTTGGCGGCAACGTCGGCCGCCCCGTCGTCCATGGACCCGGCGGTGATCACGAGGGGGTCGTCACCCGGGGACGTGATCGAGCCGTTGACCGGGCCAGCGTTGCCGGCCGAGGTCACGACGACGATCCCGGAGTTCCAGGCTGCCTCGACGGCTTGGTCGAGCGGGTCGAGGGCGGAGGGCGAAGTGGGCTCCACGCCGAGAGAGAGGTTGAGCACTTGTATCCCGTCGGACGCCTCGTTGGCGATGGCCCAGGACACCCCCTCGATGACCGTGCTCTCGTTCGTGAGGCCGTTGGAGCCGGCAACCTTGATCGACACGAGATCGGCGCCAGGCGCCACACCCGGATAGGCACCGCCCGAGGACTGGCCGTTCGAGGCGATGAGCCCGGCGACGAAGGTCCCGTGACCGTAGTTGTCGGTAGCCCAGCCGTATGGGTTTCTCGGGTTGGCGAGGTCGACGCCGGCGACCACCCGAGAAGCGAGATCGGGGAGGTTGGTGTCGATCCCGGTGTCGAGGACTGCGACGGTCACGCCCGAGCCGTTGATGCCGTTCGCCCACATCGACCTTGCCCCGGTGACGGACGTGAAGACGCCGGACGGGTGAGATCCGGCCGGCAGGCCAGCGCCCTCCACCATGACCTGCAGGTTGGGCGAGACCCGCAAGCCGTCGCCGCTCACGACCGAGGCCTCGCCCGCGGTGAGCTTGGCGACGACGCCGTGGACGACGGGCAGATCCGAGAGGGTGGCGCCGTGAGCCGCCGCTACCTCGGCGGCGGCGACCGCGCTGCTGGCGCCCTGCACGATGAATTGGCGAGCGGCACCTGTGAATTGGTGAGCGGTCGTGTTACCCGACTCGGTGGTGCCCACGGCAGCCACTCCCAGGCACGCGACCGTGAGAGCCAGGAGGCCCCTCTTTGGCTTCCAGTGACTCCACGCCACTGATCGCAATGTTCCCCGACGGTTCGCGTCACTCATGCTGCGGCCTCCCTCGCTCCCACATGGCCAGGTGCCACGCAGGAAGACGCCGTAGGTGGTCGGTCAACCACCTGGAGTGAACTATAGCCACATTTCGGACAACACAATTTTCCTCGGACGGAACGCCGAGAGACGGACCCGCCGGTGGCGCCAGAGCGCCCGCCGGATGTCCCGGCGCGAGCTCGATCAGCTGCTCAGGCCAGCTGTGGCCGAGCTGTCGACGCCGTCGGCGGGATTCGAGACCTCAGATGACCACGTTCACGAGGTTCGGCGGCCTGGCGATGACCCGCCGCGGAGCAGCGCCGGCGAGCAGCTGCTGAACCTTGTCCGACGCCAAGGCGACGGCGACCGCGGCGTCCTCGGTGATCTCGGCATCGACCTCGACCCGGTCGCGTAGCTTGCCGTTCACCTGCACGACGAGGGTGGCCCGTTCCGCCTTCAGATAGGCGGGATCCGCCGCCGGCCAGGGCCGCAGGTGAACATGAGCGGAGTGGCGCTGCTCGTATGCCTCCGCCGCCAGGTGGGGTGCGAACGGAGCCAGCAGCTCGAGCAGGGTGTCGATCGCCTCGCCGATGGCGGCGCCGTCCGTGCCGGCATGCACGTGCTTGTAGATCGAGTTCGTCAGCTCCATCAGAGCTGCCACGCACGTGTTGAAGCCGTACCGCTCGATGTCCGTCGTCATGCGGGCGATCGTGCGGTGCACGTCCCGCCGGAGGTCGTCGTCGGTCAGCGCCGGTCCGCCCGAGGCAGCCTCCCCTCGGACCTCGCCGGTCGCCAGCCGCCAGACGCGTCCGAGGTAGCGCAGGCAGCCCTCGATGATCTCGTCGGTCTGGTCGGACCAGTCGATGTCGTCCACCGGCGGGCCGGCGAACAGGTGGAACAACCGCAAGGCGTCGGCACCGACGGTCTCGAAGTAGACGTCGGGGGAGATGACGTTGCCCTTCGACTTCGACATGGCCCTCCCGCCGAGGCGGATCATCCCCTGGCAGAACAGCTGGGCGAAGGGCTCGCGTATCTCCGGCGGCGACAGCCCGACGTCACCGAGCGCCCGCGTGTAGAAGCGGGCGTAGAGCAGATGCAAGATGGCATGTGTGATCCCGCCGATGTAGCGATCGACCGGCATGTACTGGCGGGCGGCCTCCTGGTCGATCGGCTCCGTCTCGTCGTGCGGATTGGCAAAACGCAAGAAGTACCACGACGAGTCCACAAACGTGTCCATCGTGTCGGTCTCCCGAAGTGCCGGGCTACCGCATTTCGGGCAAGTGGCGTTCAGGAAGCCCTCGTGGAAGCGCAGCGGCGACTCGCCGGTCGGCCGGAACTCGACGTCCTCCGGCAACAGGATGGGCAGGTCCTCGCGTGGGACGGGCTGGATGCCGTCCATGGGGCAGTAGACGACCGGGATCGGGCAGCCCCAGTACCGCTGCCGGCTGATCAGCCAGTCCCGCAGCCGGTAGTTGACGGTGGCGCGCCCGATGCCCTCGGCCTCGAGCCATTCGACCGCCTTGGCCTTGGCGGAGGCGTTGTCGAGGCCGTTCATCCAGTCGCTGTTGATGTGGGGGCCGTCGCCCGCGTAGGCGCCGCCGGCGTGATCGGCCGGCGGCTCGACGGTCCGCACGACGGGCAGCCCGTAGGCCTGGGCGAACTCGAAGTCCCGCTCGTCCTCGGCCGGCACGGCCATGATCGCCCCCGTGCCGTAAGTGCTGAGGACGTAGTCCGCCACGTAGACGGGGATGTCCCCGCCGTTGAAGGGGTTGACGACGTAGCTGCCGGTGAAGGCGCCCCGTTTCTCCGGCGAGCCCTCGGAGGACAGGCGCTCGAGGTCGGACTCCGTCGCCACCCTGGCCCGCAGCTCGTCGACGGCCTCACGCTGCTCCGGCGTGATGAGCGTCTCGACGAGGGCGTGCTCCGGCGCCAGCACGGCATACGTCATACCGAATGCCGTGTCCGGCCGGGTCGTGAAGACCTCGATGGCCAGCTCCGGTCGGTCCTTCACCTTCAGGCTGAACTGGGCGCCGTACGAGCGGCCGATCCAGTTGCGCTGCATCGTCTTTACGCGCTCGGGCCAGTCCAGATCGTCGAGGGCGTCGACCAGCTCGTCGGCGTACTTCGTGATTCGAAGAAACCACTGCTCGAGGTTCCTCCGCTCGACCACATCCCCGGACCGCTCGCACGTCCCGTCCGCCAGCACCTGCTCGTTCGCCAGCACCGTCTGGCAGCCGGGACACCAGTTCACGGGGGCCTCGGCGCGGTAGGCCAGGCCGGCCTTCAGAAACTCGAGGAAGATGATCTGGTTCCAGAGCATGTAGTCGGGATCGTGACTGCGCAGCTCCCGGCGCCAGTCGTAGACGGCACCGAGACGCTTGACGGAGCGCTTCAGCTCGGCGATGCGGGCCTCGGTGTAGACGCGCGGCGGCATCCCGCCCTTGATGGCGGCGTTCTCCGCCGGCAGGCCGAACGAGTCGAAGCCGAAGGGGGAGAGGACGGCGTCACCCTTCATCGTGCGGTACCGGACGAGCACGTCACCGAAGGTGTAATTGCGGATGTGGCCCTGGTGGGCGGGCCCGCTCGGGTACGGGTACATGCAGAGCACGTACGACGGCGGACGTGGGTCGTCGCTGTTGACCTGGTAAGTGCCCTCACGCGCCCAGCGCTCCTGCCAGCGCGCCTCTACTTCTTGGACGTCGTAGGCCTCGGACATGGTGAACAGGCTAGTGGGGAGCCGTGGGTCGGCCGTAAGTCGGTGGCGGTGTGGCCGGGCCGTCGAGTCGAGGAGGTTCCCGCCAGTTGGTAGGCTGGCGGGTAACTAACGGGGGCGTAGCTCAGTTGGTAGAGCGCTTGACTGGCAGTCAAGAGGTCCGAGGGTTCGAGTCCCTTCGCCTCCACCGAAAAGAGCAGGTCAGTGGGGCGCTTCCGGAATTTGCGGGGTGAGCTTCACGAGACGACGATCGAGTCGAGGACTCGAAAGTTTGGTTTGCCGGCATACAGCAGAGCCCGGATGCGGAAGTTCTCGAAGTTCGTGAAGCCGAAGGGACGCGGTTGACGCGTGTCGAAGCGGATCACCGAGAGGTCACCGGTCGCCAGCGACGAAAGGAGGGGATGACTAAGGTCTCACCGGGGCTCGGTGTGGAATTGAGAACAGGCAGCTCCGACACACCGCCGACAACAGACGGAGTCGGCCAGTCGCCAAGTGGTGCCAATCAGCGGGGGGGGACGATGATGAGACCAGTTCGCCAATTGCGAGCGGCACGCCGGGCCGCGGTTTGCGTCGCAGCCGTTGTGAGTGTCGTAGCTTCGGCCAGCCCTGCGGTCGCGAGTCAGCGTAATCGCGTCACCCTCCCGGGTTCCCACCGTGCCGCAAGCCTGACTGCCGCACGAACTGCCACGAGACCAAGCCCGGCTTCGTCACGCCCTGCTGCAAGGCGGACCACGCCACACCTACGGCCCCGAGCGGCATTCGCCCAGCAGGCTGAGTTGACGGCCGCCGACGGCGCCGCCTCCGATCGCTTTGGCAATGCCTTCCTCGGATCGGCGATATCGGGCAATCTTGCCGCTGTCGGCGCCCCCTACCACCAGGACGGCAGCAACACGCAGGAGGGTGCTGTCTACGTCTTCAGTGACGCCTCCGGCAGCTGGAAACCGGCAGCCGAGCTCATGCCGAGCAAGGCATCAACCGAGGAGCATTTCGGCTACTCGGTCGCCCTCTCGGGCACGACCCTCGTGGTCGGGGCGACCGGCTACTCGACCTCCTCGGATGAATACCTGGGCTCCGTCTACGTCTTCAGCGATGCCTCCGGCAAATGGAAGCAGACCGCCATGCTGCTCAAACCGGATGGGGCCGCATACGACGAGCTTGGCACCACAGTTGGCATCTCCGGGGACACGATCGTCGCCGGCGGCACCGACGCCGCCTCGAATGACAGTGGCGACCTCGTGTACAGCGACTCGACAGGTAAATGGAAGGAGGTCACCGAGCTCACCGTTGGCGGCATCGGGCTCTCGTCGGTCGCCATCTCGGGTACGACGATTGCCGCAGCGGCTCCATCGGCGTCCAAGAACGAAGGCACCGTCTACATCTTCACCTACAAAAGCGGGACTTGGACGCAGTCCACCACCGTCGAGCCTGAGGACGCCGCTGCCTACGACGCGATCGGCACATGTGGCATGGCGATGGCGGGTGACAACCTCGCAGTCGGCTCGCCCTACGCCAACGGCGCCGTCGGGGAGGACTGGATCTTCAGCGACTCGTCCGGGTCGTGGAAGCAGACTGCCGACTTCTCACCTGATGTGACGCCCGCCGACGGCGGCGACTTCGGTTGCTCGATGGCGCTCTCGGGCACCACTTTTGTCGGAGCCGCGCCGAAGGACACCGTCAACGGCAACACCGCCGAGGGCGAGGCTCTCGTCTACAGCTACAGCTCTGGAACCTGGACCGGGGTGGCCACCCTCGACGGCAAGGACGCAGGCGCGACTTCCTGGGACGGTGCTTCGGTCGGCGTCTCGGGCGGAACGATCCTCGTCGGCGCCCCGAACCAGAAAGTCGGATCGAACACCGATCAGGGGGCCGCATATGTGTTTGGTTCCTGCGATGAGGACTCCGACCTGCCTGACGGGTCCTGGGAGGTCGGGGGATGTTTCGACGAACCGGACTCGACCGACTACGACGCCTCGGGCACCTCCTACCTCGACGGTATGGCTGTCGTGCCGGGCACCAAGAGCGACGTCGTCGACTACTCCACCGGCGGCAAGTCGGGTGACAGGCTCGACACGAGCGGGGCAACCACGCTAGCCCTCAACACCAACTCGATCTCCGGCGGCAAGCTCCCGAGCCTCGATCTCACCAAGTTGCTGCCGAAGAACATCAACCTCGCGAAGCCGGTGAAGGTCAATCTGCCCAAGGGCTTCAGCTGGCCAGGTCCGTCGATTTCCGGGTCGATCACGTTCACCGCCGGCAAGGACGGCATCGCCACGGGCGTCGCCACCGGCAAGCTGCCAGCCTCGCTTGGCGGCGGCACGGCAACGGTCGCAGTCACCACCCAAGCAGGTAAGGGCGTCACCTCTCTCGTCGCCACGGCCGTCGAGGGATCGGCCGGAAACTTTTTCAAGGTCAAGGGCGTCAAGCTCACCTACAAAGACAACACCTGGACAGTCGACGCCATCGGCGCCACGACCAAGTCTCCGCCGCCCCGCCTGACGGGGACCCTCGTGTATGCAGCCAACGGCACTGTCGCTTCCGGTGTGCTGGAGCTGACTGCCGGAACGCTAGCGAACCTGTTCCGGCTCGATGCCATAAAGCTGATCTATACCGCCAAGACGAGCACCTGGTCCGTCGATGCCATGGCAACCTCCGGCGACCAGAAACAGACGCTCAACGGTACGTTGACCTACGCAACCAACGGGACGCTCTCGACGGGCCGCTTGACGATTCACAACGTGCTCGTCGCCGGGATGGTGCTGTTGAAGACGTTCGAGGTGTCCTACGCGGCCGGCAAGGGTTGGTCGGCGAGCGCCGACCTCGCCCAGGGGGACCAAGCGGCGCAGGTGTCGATGAGTTTCACGAACGATGGCCAGCTCGTGGCCGGGAGCCTGTCGGCGTCTGGGGTGACGTTGTTCCAGGTGTTCAAGCTCACCCGGTTCGAGGTGAGTTATGAGGCTGCCAAGGACGCTTGGTCTCTCAAGATCGATATCTCCGGGGGCAAGAGCGGCTCGACCACGTCGGCTCAGCTGTCAGTCGTAGCCGGGCAAGTGACCGGGGCTCGTCTTCACTTCACCAACATCTCGGTGCTCGGAAAGGTGACGCTGAAGGATTTGACTCTCAGCTACACCACGCCAGACGGCCACGACGTGTTCAGCGGTCACGCCGAGGTGAAGTTGCCGGGAACTCTTGTCTCGGACGTCTCCGGCGATTTCACCTTCACCGATGGCTCGTTCACGTCCGGCTCGATATCACTGTCCGGAAACGTCCCACTTTATGGCGGCATCTACCTCACCCAGCTGCGCGCCAAGCTGATGCTTGACCCGCTAGAAGAGATCGGCGGCGGCGCCAGCCTCTCGGCTGGCCCGGAAACCTCGTCCGGGCGCCTTCTCGGGTTCGACGGCGACTTCGACTACGTCTTCGTCAATCCCAAGAACCCTGAAGGCGTCTACACCTTCACCGGCAGCCTCTCGGCCCTGAAGAACACTCTCGGCAAGGCCGTGCTGACTGTCGACGAGACCGGCATCGACCTGAAGGTCACTTTCGGCGAGGACGGGCAGGGATTCAAGATCGGCAAGCTTGCGACCGTCAACGGCTCAATCAGCGGGCACCTCATCCCCAAGACGGGTTCGTTCTCGGCCCGCGGCGAAGTCTCCTTCGTCTTCAGCTACAAGGGCCATTCGGTAGCTGCAACGGGTGTACTCTCCGCGTCCAACGTGGGAATGACGGCTTGCGCTTCCATCCCGGCCCTCTCGAAGAAGGGTGACAGCGGCGTCGCCTATGAGTGGGGTGGCACGGCCGTGATCAAGATTGGCGACTGCGCGCCGGGGAACTTCGGAGCAATCCAGATTTCTTCAGGATCCCGGCCTCGGCAAGTGGCAGGACGCCCGCTGGAAGAGGGCTCTCGAGGCGGCTCGCGCCCGGTTGAGACGGCCGATCGAACCGTGCTCGTCTCGCTCGAGCTGAGCGACGAGCCATCCGACCTGCGTGCCTTCTCGGAGCGGAGGCTGCGTCAATTGGTCGCGGCTGCCTTCCATCCGCCACGCTCGTCATCCATCTCGACCAGGTTCGCCAGGTGGACGTGGTCGTGCGGACAGGGATCGCCGGCACGCGAGGTGGCATGCCGGGTGTGGGCATAGATGAGCCGAGATCGCGAGCTCCATGCCCGGACGGCGCGTCGCCACGAGTCGTTCTGAGGTGACGGGACGGCAGGCTCCGCCCGGCCCGAAGACCGCCGTTGGCCACTGTGGCGGCGGAGCTCCCGACACGTTCGCCGGTCTCAGTTCAGTCGTTACCTGGGCGGAGACGCGACGCGCGTCCGGTCCCCTGACCGCCTCGCAGTACGGATTTGGTGGCACTTCAGGCGGTGCGCCCGGTGCTGGAGGCGGGGTTGGCGCGGCCATTCCCTTGTTCGGCGCGTCTCCCGACGAGTCGGCGCTGCGAAGCATCGAGGTGTATCCCTACCCGGACATCCCGCAATGCAAGGGAACCGGGAACGTCGACGTGGCATCGAGCCTTGAGTCCCGCAAGAGCTCGGCTCTGATGAAGGTGATCCCTTGGCTCGGACACTTGCTTTAGATAGGGGATTCACTGGAGCTCTGTAATGTGCCCACGATCAGAAGCCAGGAGCCAGACACCATAAAGCAGAAATTGACGATGAGCGCAATTGCTGCAATATATGCTCCGTCTCCTGAGCCGAAATACAACATCGCGGACCCAATGACCTGACCTAAGTAACAAGCGCTTCCACCAATAATACGACCGTGACTCAGGGCGTAACGACCTCCGGACCTCCAGCCCTGAATGTAGCCATTCGTGTTGATTGATGCCGCCAACAACGACACAATCAGCCATTCGATTCCCAGCGTTCGGTGAGTCTGGTGTCCCATTAGCGCTAAAGAACTTATTAGAAATACGGCCGTGAATCCCGAAAGCATGTTTATGGCTCTGTATCTATGCGTGGCGTCCTTGGCCACACCCTTGAGATTGATAGACATTGCTACAAAAACGAGACCCGTTAGTGCGGCAGAGCCGGTGCCCACGAGAACGAAGAAGTTAGTCCATTGCTCAGGGTTGTAAACTTCTGAACCGACCATAAGAGGATGCTAATGCAAGAGGATTTGGCAGCAACGGATTTATCGGCCGCGCCTGCCAGACTCGCCGCGCCGCCAGCCTTCAGGTAGATCGGACCGGTCGAAATGGCAAGGATGTTGCCACTTGACCTGAGAGGTACAAAGGTCTAAACCTCCACACATGTCCACCTCTGCCGGTTGGTCCGGCGAAGGGCGCACCCTCTACAGCCAGGTGGCCGAGCAGGTGGAGGCTCTGGCGTTGGCAGGTCCGCTCGGAGAAGCGACGATGCTGCCGGCCGAGTTGGAGCTCGCCGAACAGCTCGGCGTGAGCCGAGGCACGCTCCGAAGGGCAATCGCCGACCTCGAGCGGAGCGGGCTGCTCTCGCGGGAGCAGGGCCGAGGCACCTTCGTCAACCCGGCGGCGCGCCTTCGCAGTGTCGTCTGGGGCAAGTTGGCCGAAGTCGCCGTTCCCGATGCCCGGTTCGACCTCGATTTCTCGAGATTCATCCCCGACTTCGAGGGAAGCAGCACGTGCGTGGAAGCCATCTGTCAGATGCCCGAGTACGTCCGCGCCCGCACGATCGTGGTGATGCCGGACAACAACCTCGAGGGGTTGCGCGCACGTGCTCTGGACGATGGCAAGCGCCTCCTCGTCTTCACGTACGCAGCCCTGCGGGGCGCTGTCGTCCTGGACGGAAGCCTCATCGCGCCGGAAGACCACACCCTGGCGGCGACGCTCGACGGCATGGAGCGTCTTGGAAAGCGCCTGTCGTTCGAGGAGCTGCAGACGTGCGGGCCGCTCGACCTCGTCGTCACCGGCGCCGCAGCCGTGAGCCGGGAGGGTGTCCACTTCGGCAAGGGCCACGGCTACTTCGACCTCGAGTGGGGTTTGCTGTCCGAGATGGGCCTCGCCGGCCAGGAGACGCCTGTGATCGTCTCGGTGCACGACTGCCAGGTCGTCGACGACCGGGTTCCCCATGCCGCCTACGACGTCACCGTGGACGTGATCGTCACTGAGCGAGGTCGTGCGGTGCCGGCCACTGCCGAGACCGACGGGCCTGTTCTGGGACCGCATGCCGCGCCAGTTCGCCGAGATGCGCCCTTATTTCAATGACTTGAAACGACTCCGCCGCCTGCCACACCGCCGGGGAGACGCGACAGCCGGACCGCAACTTTCGGATCGGGAGGACGTTCCCGATCTGGTCTGAGGAGACTGACCATGGCCGAGAAGCACACGATGAGCGAGCGAGGCGGGACGGAGACAGAGCGAAGGGCCGTCCGCGAGATGGTCTGGGAGCGACTTCGCCCGGTGGCCCGTCCTGACACCCGCTTCGTCTGGGACTTGCACGAGTTCATCCCGGACTTCGTCGGCAGTGAGCTCCTGCCAGGGCGCCTTCAGGAGCTTCCCTGTTACCGAGGTAGCGGACCGGTCTTCGTCACGCCGGACAACGGTCTGACAGAGGTGAAGCGATCCCTGATCGCCGCCGGCCGTCCCCTCTTACAGACGATCGCTGTGGCGATGGGGTTTCACTTCATCCCGCCAGGGAGCCTTCCCGCCTCCGATGCCAGGTTTGCCTCGACGCTCGACGGCGCCCAGCTGCTCGCCGAACCCGTGGATTTGGACTTCGTGCGCTCCCTCGGCCGACTGGACTTCGTCGTCACCGGCGCCTGCGCGGCAGATCCCGCCACCGGCGTCCGATTCGGCAAGGGGCACGGCTACTTCGACACCGAGTGGGCGATCCTCTCGGAGCTGGGAGTCGTCGACGAGCGCACGCCCGTGGTGATTTGCGTCCACGACTGCCAGATCGTCGAGACGGGCCTCGAACCCTTGAGCCACGACACTGCCGGCGACTTCATCGTCACGCCGACTCGCACCATCCGGGTTGCCAACCGGCACCCCAATCCGTCCGGGATCCGTTGGGAGCTCGTCGACGATGATCGGCTCGCCGAGATCGAACCGCTGAGGCAGCTCAGCCCCGAAAGAGGGGCAACCGGCTCGGCGAGCAAGCCGTCCACGTCCGCCGGATCCGATGTCCAGCGATTCGTTCGCGAGCAGGTCTGGACGGCGCTGCGCAGCGTCGCCCGGCCCGACTCCCGCTTTCACTGGGACTTCGGGTCCTACATTTGCGACTTCGAGGGAAGCGACGTCTGCAGCGAGCAGCTCCGAGGGTTTCCCTCGTGGGCCAACTCCGACCTGATGTTCATCACGCCTGACAACAGCACCGAAGACGTCCGGAGGGCCGCCATCGCCGAAGGCAAGCGGTTCCTCATGACGACCTACGGAATCCGCCGCGGGTTTCTTCTCCTCGACCCAGGCGACGTGCCGGAGGGCGACACACGTTACGCGGCGACGCTAGATGGGATGGACCGTTACGCCCGCCCTGTTGACCTGGAGGAAGTCGCCAAACTCGGTCACATCGGCCTGCTCGTGACGGGCGGTTCGGCCGTCAGCCTCGACGGCCTGCGAGTCGGCAAGGGTCACGGTTACTTCGACCTCGAGTGGGCGCTCCTCTCCGAGGTGGGCTCGACGGACGAATCGACGGAGATCGTCGACGTCGTGCACGACTGCCAGGTCGTCGACATCGAAGTGGAGGCGGCCGAGCACGACGTCCGGGTCGACTGGATCGTGACGCCCACGCGCGTCATCCGCGTCGAGGGGCCGCCGCGTCCGGCAGGACGGGTGCGATGGGAGCTCATCGGGGGGACGGAGTTCGAGCTCATCCCTCCAGTCCTCGAGCTTGCAGCACGCAGTGGCCAGACAATTCACGCCGATCGGGCGATGACCGAGCCAGCAGAAGGAGAAGACGGGCGATGAGCAACCACGACACACAGGGATCGCTGCCTACGATGAGGACGAAGACCGGCCAGGACGACGAGCTGTTCACGATCGAGCAACGAGGTATCGATCTCGTCGGTCCTGAGGACCGCCACGGCAAGCCGAGAGACCTCTTCTGGATGTGGATGGGGTCGAACCTGAACATCTTCTATCCCGTGAACGGCGCCCTCGTCATCTACTTCGGCCTTTCGTTCAGCCAAGCGGTACTCGTCATCCTTCTCGGCAACCTCATCTTCTTCGGCGTCGGCCTCACGAGCCTGCAGGGTCCGAAGACGGGGACGTCGACCTTCGCCATCAGCCGGGCCGCCTACGGGCAAAACGGTGGCCGAGGGCTGTCGCTCTTCAACTGGGTGACCTGTGTCGGCTTCGAGGCCTCCGGGCTCGCCTTGATCGTGCTCGCCGGGCTCGCTCTGTTCGGCGAGGCCGGAGTACACGCCACGACCGCCCTCAAGATCGTCCTCCTCCTCGTGGCCATGGTCCTGCAGTCGTTCCTCCCAATCCTCGGCCACCAGACGATCGTGACGGTGCAGCGTTACCTCGCCTACCTCCTGATCCCCCTCTTCGCCGTCATGGCGATCGCCGTGTCCGGCCGGGTTCACCTCTCGACGTTGAGCCACGGAGCGGGCTGGGGAACGGTCATGGTGACGGTGGCATTGGTCATCTCCGCCGGTGGGCTGTCCTGGGCGAACACGGGCAGCGACTACTCCCGCTACCTGCCCGAGGATTCCCACAAGGCCGGGATCTTCTGGTGGTCGTCGCTCGGCGGCATGATCCCCGCCGTGTTGCTCGAGGTGCTCGGCGCCGCCATCGCGTCGATCGTCTCGACCGCGAGCGACCCGATCTCCGGTCTCCCGAAGGCGCTGCCCGGATGGGTGGTGACGCCCTACCTCTTCGTCGCCATCATCACGCTCTTCGCCGTCAACACCATCGACCTCTACTCGTCGGGTCTCACCCTCCAGGCCATCGGGCTCAAGCTGAAGCGGTGGCAGTGCGTCATCGTCGACATGATCATCGCCACGGTCGTCGGCGGCATCACGATCTTCAACTCCGACTTCAACCGGTTGTACTCGGAGTTTCTCGGCCTGCTCATCGTCTGGCTCTCGCCGTGGCTCGCCATCTACCTCGTCGATTAAGCGCTCCGCAGGGGCAAGTACGAGCCCGCGGCGCTGCTGCAGAGCCGTGGAGGCCGGTACTGGCGCAACGGCGGGTTCAACATTCCTGGGGTGGTCGCTCAGCTGCTCGGGATGGCCGCCTCCTGCCTCTGGCTCAACTCGACGGCCTTCGTGGGACCCCTCTCGAGTCGTACGTCGGGGTCGGACTTCAGCTTCTTCATGGGACTGCTCGTCGGTGGAGCTGCGTACTTCTTGCTCGGGCGCAGGGCGATCCGTGCGGAGACGACGACCCCGTCCGAGCCTGTGATCTCTGGTGCTTGACCGAACCGTTCTCGAGTTAGGGAGAGGATTCATTGGAGCTCGGTAACGTACCCACGATCAGAAGCCAGGAGCCAGACACCAAGAAGCAGAAATTGACAATCAACCATTCGATTCCCAACGCCCGGTGAGTCTGGTCACCCATGAGCGCTAAAGCGCTTACAAGGAATACGGCGGTGAATCCTGACAGCATGTTAATGGCTCTGTATCTGTGTGTTGCATCCTTTGCCACACCCTTGAGATTGATCGACATGGCTACAAAGACAAGGCCGGTGAGCGCGGCAGAGCCGGTACCTACGAGGACGAAGAAGTTAGTCCATGGCTCAGGGTTGTAGACGACTGAACCGACCATAAGATGATGCTAACGCAAGCGAATTTGCCACCTACGGGTTTTGCCTGGCCTGCCCTGACGTACTCCCCGGCAGATCCCGAACGATCTTGTTGTCCGGCTGGGGGCTTGACTCTGAAAAGCGCGATTCGACCGGGTACCTCCGTGTCCCGGTGGCCGTCGTCACCGAGAGACCGGTGACCCCTTCAGCCTTGGGCCACCAGGCGACGAAATGCCCGTCGCCCACGGTGGCAGCCACGTCTGAGCCATCGACACGTTGCAGCCTCACTCCGTTGACCGCCGAGCCGCTCCGGCCCATCACCACTGTGTACGCGTCACCGGACGCCTCCCGAATCCTCAGGTAGTCCAACGTGGCGGAGTCGTCCCCGACGGCGGGCGCGCCCGTGCCTGAGACGGTGATGATCTGGACGAATGTGGGGCCGTCGAGGCAGGCCATCGTCTGGGTGGAGTCGCTGTAGAGCGTCAAGGTGAGGTCTCCCCTCGTGTCGACCAGGTCAAGGGTCCATGGACCTCCGGGCTCGGATGGTCCCGCCTTCTGTCCCGGTACCGGCTCGGAGGCTCCGGCCTGGCCGAAGTTGGCAGCGCAGTTGCTCTCAGCCGCCGCGATCTGGCGGTGGCCAGCGGGCGTGGGCTTGGCCGTCCACGCCGCCAGGGCATAGGCGGGCGTCGCTGACGGCGCTCGGTGGTTGGTCGATGCGACGTGCGTGGCCGGCGCTGAACTGCCTGGCTCGAGCACCACTGTCAACGCGGCCGCGGCTCCCAGGCACCCCACGGCGACGGCTCCGCGGCGGATGCCCGTTCGACGTCCGGGGGACGTCGGGGGCGCGGCCGGCTGGTGGGCCATCGTGTCGAAGCGGTCGAGAAGGGCGTTGAGGAGCCCGTCTTCGAAGGAAGGGGTGGTCGGGGTCATAGAAAGGCCTCCTTCATTGTGGCGCCGCCCTCGCCCAGGCGGGACGTGGCGACGTCGGACTCCATGGCCTGGCGCAGAGCCCGACGGGCCCGCGAGAGGCGTACTCGGAACGCTGTCTGGCTGATGCCGATCGCTTTCGCCGCGGTAGCCGGGCTGAGCGAGGACTCTCCGATGAGCAGCAGCACCTCGCGATATGGCTCCGAAAGACTGTCCATGGCGGCGCGAACGCGGCTCGCCTCGGCGGAGGCGTCCATTTGGCTGACCAACGCTTCGACATCGTCGGGCGAAAGAAGCACCCGGGCGTCGAGACGGGCGCGGGCAAGCTCCTCGCGCACCCTTCGGCGCCGCTGGTTCGCAAGCAGATTGGCGGCGATCCCCAACAGCCAGGCCGAAGGCTCACCCTTCTCGGGGTCAAAGGAGTCGGAGCGCTCCAAGGCCACGAGGAACGTAGCAGCGACCACGTCGGCCACTTCACCGGGGTTGACCAGCCTCCGGGCGGCGAATCCAGCTACCCGGCCGACGTTGTCCCGGTACAAGGCGGAGAAGGTCTCTCGGTCCATTCCGGTCATCGGCGGTTGCCGCGTGCCTCGTCGCAACTCATCGAGCCCATGTCATGTATTGGTCGCAGGGAGCCAAGCGTTACACCCGACATGCCGGCCGCGTGGCCGCGTCACCTACCTCTGGGGGCGTGGCGGTGGTCAACGGGCTCGCACAGCGTCCCCTGCGGTCAAGAGCCGAAGAAATCGTGCATCGGTCAGGGCGTATCGTCGACCAGCAGGAGCCGGATCAACGAGTGGGCGAGCCACTGCTCGTAGCGGGCGGCCTCCCAGCCCTGTTCCAGGACGAGGCGGTGGTACACCGCCGGGTCATGCAGCAGCCACAGGACGTCGGCGGCCTCGTCCACGCTGAGGCCGGGACGCAGCGCGCCACGGTCGGCCAGCACCCCGGCGAGGCGGCGCATTCCTGCGAGACGCTGACTCCTACCGTCTTCGACGAGCGCCCGGACTTCGGGGTCGGTCCCAGCCGCTGCGGCGGCCACGGCGACGAGAGGCGCAATCCGCTCCCCGATCCCGCGGACGTCGTGGGCGAAGTCGGACAGGATGAGCCGGGGATCCGGCTCGACCATCTGCGCCCGCACGCGCGGCCGGTCCATGAGGGCCACCGGCTCGTCGTCACCGACGATCGCCCAGTCGATGGCCAGCTTCAGCGCCAGCGCCTTGCCGCCGACCGACGTGAACACCGTCTTCCGGCTGACCCCGGCTTCGTCGGCGATTGCGTCGATCGTCGTCGCCCCGTATCCGCGCTCGACGAACAGCCGGGCGGCCGCGATCACCACGACCTGCCGGGTCGCACGCGCCTGCTCGTCGCGGAGGGCCGAGCGGTAGTGCCTCTTGACTGTTTCAGTCATTTCGGAATACTCTTAGTGTAGTCAATCTATCCACAGTGTACCGAAAGAGGCGTTCATGCGAGTGGCAATCGTAGGTGGAGGCCCAGTGGGGTTGTTTTGCAGCATTGCTCTCGCCCGCCGTGGCCGCGAGGTGGTTGTCATCGAGCGCGACCCGGCCCCGTCCGCCGACGGCTCGTGGGACCGACGGGGCGTCATGCAGTTCCGCATTGCCCATTTGCTCCGCCACATCGTCCGTCAGAGCCTCTACGCCGAGATGCCTGACGTGTGGCACGCCATGGTGGCGGCCGGCGGCGTGCCGGCGAAGCCCGACGGTTTCCCGGACGAGATGGCCGGATTGCAGTCGCGCCGATCGACCTTCGAGCGGGCGTGGTGGTCCGTGGCGCTGCGCCAGCCCGGGCTGACGGTGGTGCACGGCACCGCCGAATCCATCCGGACCGGAAGCGATCGGGTTGCTGGCGTCGTAGTCGACGGCGAGGTGATCGACGCCGAGATCGTGATCGTTGCCAGCGGACGAACGACTCACCTCGGCGACGAGTACCGTGCTCCGGGCGAGGGCGGCGCCTGCGGCTTCTCGTACGCAGCGCGCATGTACCGGGCTCGCGACGGTGTTGACTGCCCGACCAGTCCGATCCCAATCGGCGTGCTCCATGACGGGTACCAGACCATCGTCTTTCCTCAGGACGACCGGACCCTTTCGACCGTGTTCGTGCGTCCGACGGACGACGCACGGTTCAGCAACCTGCGCCACGAGGGTGCATTCCAGGCAGCGGCGCGCGCCATCCCCAACCTGGCGCCCTGGACCGACCCCGACCGCTTCGACCCGATCCTGCCGGTCCTCGCCGGCAGCGGGCTCTCGAACACGTATCGGAGCACGCTCGACGAGAACGGAGACGTGCCCCTCGCCGGTCTGTTCTTCGTCGGTGACGCGGTCAGCACCACAAATCCCGCAGCAGGTCGCGGCGTGTCCCTCGGCCTCCGGCAGGCATCCGAGCTCCTCCGACTGCTCGACGAAGTCGGGACGGACTACGGGTCCGCCGCCAGCGCGTTCGACTCGTGGTGTACCGAGCACATCCGCCCGTGGTTCGAGGACCATGTGTACTGGGACAGGACGCTCCTCGACCGCTTACGCGGCAATGTCATCGACATCGAGGCGCGCCTGTCTTCCGACGTGATCTGTGCGGCCGCTCAGCACGACCCGAGCTTGATGGGCGTGGTCGGCCCGTTCCTCGGCATGCTCGTCCCTCCCACCGCCCTACGGTCGGTCGAGGACGAGGTCCGGGGCATGCTCCGCTCCGGATGGCGGCCCGCTTACGGCGACGGGCCGAGCGCGGCGGAGTTGGAGACTGTCATGGTGCCGGCGGCCGTCAGGTGATGGCGGCCAAGACTGTCATGCTTGAAGGGTGCAAAGCGTCTATGAATCCGCCGGCGGCATGGAAGGCTTGGTACGACTGGCAGGCGCGTGGCACGCGAGGGTGCTGGCGGACGAGATCGTGTCCCACGCCTTCAGCCACGGCTATCACCCGTCGCACACCGAGCGGCTGGCCGCCTACTGGGCCGAGGCATTGGGCGGACCTCCGGCGTACTCGGAAGCGTTCGGCGACGAGACGTCGGTCGTGCAGCTCCACAGCGGCAACGGACCCCACGAGGAGATGGACCGTCGGGCCATAGCTTGTTTCGATCAGGCGCTCGAGGATGTCGGCCTCGCCGGTGACGCACGCCTCCGAGGGGTGCTGCACGACTACTTCGAGTGGGCGACGACAACGACGATGGCGCGCTACCACGACACGGCGGACGATGTGCCGCACGGTCTGTCCATCCCACAGTGGTCGTGGGACGGACTGGTTGCCGGAACGAGTCCTCCGTAGGGACGGCGATACCGACCGACTCAGGTCTCGGAACTGAGGCGTCTGTCGGAGCGTGACGTGCACCCGCCCAGCCTGATCGGGGCCGCGTAGCGAAACATCCCCCAACTTGGGTGATGCGTCGACGTCGCACAGGCATCGTGCGCCGACGACGCGCCGGGTACCTCTGCATGCCGGTAGCGGCAGTGACTAGCGTGAGGGACGAAGGGGGGCAGGGATGAGAACGCACGCCGGCCGGCGACGCCAGAGGTCGCTGCGTGTGACGAAACCAATCCTGCGAGGCGCCGTCGTCGCCGCGGTCGTCGCGGCCGGGCTGTCCGTCGCCTCCGGCAGCGCCGGAGCACAGACACCGCCGTACCCGGAACCACCCGAGTCCGTCCTCGACCTGAATGCCGTCTTCAGCCTGATCCTGACGACTACCGGTTCGGAGGCCGACGCCGACACGGTCTACAACTCTGCGCAGGACTTCGAGAACACCGCCATCGCCCAGGTCTGCACCGATCACCAGATCAGCCCCTGCACTTCGCAAGCCATCCTCGCCTGGGCGCCGGCCGACGTGTCTTGGCGGTCGAATGCCCAGATCTGGATGTAGGTCGCAGCACCGTCGGCGCCGATCTCGGCCGTGTCGACGATGCCGAAGAGATACTGCAGGCCGAACTCCTTGCCATCCTCGGAGTAATAGCGAGCGCCCTCGATGTCGAAAAAAAGGTCGCCGGCGGCCGGCTCCGGCAGGGCCAGCAGCCCGCGGTTGGGGACGAGCTCGCCTTCTGCGGTTTGGTCGGGCGCGAGGAGCTGGTAGCGGACCTCGCCGCCATCCTCGCTGGCGACCTGCAGCTGTGCCTGTAGGTGGGCGCGCTCAAGAGGTTCGCGGCCGACTCCGGCCAGGTGCGGCAGCGGGTCAAGACCTGCGAGTTCCCGTCGCGTCCTCACTCCCGCGCCCTTCAGGACTCGGCGCTGACGGCTGGTGACGCCGGCGACGAGCGAGAGGTCGTCATCGTTTCGACGCCGAGCCGAGCAAGTGGGGGCCCACCGGCAGATGGCGCAGTGCTCGACCGGCTC
>JBEKMC010000003.1:0-81210 GCA_050008715.1 Acidimicrobiales bacterium
GGATCGAGCGCGTAGATTCCCGCCGTCAGCCCAAAGCCCGTCGAGTTCTGCCAGGCGATCGCTTCGTCGAGATCTCTCGCTCGCATGAGCCCGAGCACTGGGCCGAAGCACTCGGTCTGGTGGAACCATGACCGGGGACGCACGCCGAGACGGACGCCCGGCCGCCACAGGTAACGCTTTTCGTCGAGCGGGACTGGTTCGACGAGCCATTCCTCTCCGGGAGCAAGCTCGACCAACCCCCTCTCCAGGACAGCATCCGGCGGCCGGATCAGCGGGCCAATCGAAGTCGCGAGGTCCCAGCCTGGTCCAGGCCTGAGCGTCCGCACGGCGTCGGCCAAGCGGCGACGGAACCTCTCGTCGTCGTAGACGGACGCCTCGACGATGCCCAAGCTGGCGGCCGAGCACTTCTGCCCGGCGTGACCGAAGGCGGACTTCACCAGCTCGGCGATCGCCTCGTC
This sequence comes from Acidimicrobiales bacterium, assembly GCA_050008715.1. Lineage (GTDB taxonomy): Bacteria > Actinomycetota > Acidimicrobiia > Acidimicrobiales > Bog-793 > JAKACA01. The sequence continues at coordinate 459 of JBEKMC010000003.1, forward strand.
GATGTCGGCGGTAGCGGTGATGACGATGGCGTTCTTGCCACTCGTCTCGGCATGCAGCCGCAGAGTTGGTCGCCACCCGAGGAACATCCGGGCTGTCTCGAAAGATCCCGTGAGCACAACGGCGTCGACGTCAGGGTGCGTGATGAGCCGCCGGCCCGCCGCGCGGTCCCGGCTCGGCACGAAATGAAGCGCGGAGGGCGGGATGCCGCCCTCCCACAGCGCCTGCGCAAGTTCGGCTGCGATGGCAACCGTGTCAGAGGACGGCTTGAGGATGACCGTGTTTCCAGCGGCGAGGGCAGCGAGCACGCCGCCCGCAGGAATCGATAGCGGAAAGTTCCACGGCGAAGCCACGACGACCGTGCCAAGGGGTCGGTACCCCGGATCGGTCGGCACCATATCGGCGTAGTAGCGGGCGAAGTCGATTGCCTCCGACACTTCTGGATCGCCCTCTCGTAGGGTCTTGCCGCCGTCGTACGCCATCACGGCAAGGAGTCGGCCGCGCATGCGGACGAGCGAGTCGGCCGCACCCAAAAGGGCGCGGCGACGCTCGTCGGGAGTGGAGGCCCAGCTTTCGCGGCCGGCCTTTGCGGCAGCCAGTGCCGCTTCGACCGCGGATGTGTCAGCCGAAAGCCAGTGATACAGGGGGACTTCCGGACGACCGGGATCGATACCTATCTCCGCCGGTGTGGCTTCCAGCTGTCGCCCGTCGATGACGGGTCGGTAGTCGGGAAGGCCTTCCTTGGCAACCTTGGCGAGGTGCTCTTCGGCCCAGCGGCGGTTGGCGGGAATGACGAAGTCGGTGTCGGGCTCGTTCTCGAAACCCGTACCAACCCGGGCCGGCACCTCGTCCTCTCTGCACTGCGTGCGCCTCGTACTGACAGGGTCTTGCCGGCGATCGCTCACCGAGCGGCGGAACCTCGCGGCCTCCTGTTCCCACACAGTCGAGCCGGCAGTCATTGCGAACTGGTGGGCGAGGAAGTTCTCAGGCGAACTGTTCTCGTCAAGACGGCGAACGAGGTATGCGATCGCCGACTCGAGCTCCGCCGGCTCCACAATCGGCGCATAGAGCCGCAGTCCTCCGAGACGCACCGCGACAGCTTCCGCCGTTGCGGGTGTCATGCCTTCCAGCATCTCGAACTCCACCCGCGCGGCCTGGCCGCTCGCTTCGGCGACCGTGGCCGCCCATGCGAGCTCGAATAGATTGTGGCTGGCGACACCGACCCTCACTGCGCCGGCGTTCACCGGGTCGAGGGCAATGTCGAGCAGTCGCTTGTACTGAGCGTCGGCCCCTTGCTTGGACGCGAAGGGGGCAGACGGCCAACCGCGGATCTCCGCCTCCACGTGCTCCATCGCCAGGTTGGCACCCTTCACCAGCCGGACCTTGATCCAACTGGCGGTCCTCTCGTAGCGAAGCCTGGCAAACCGGCAGAGGTCTTCGAGCGCAGCGAGCGAGTCGGGCAGGTAGGCCTGCAGTACGATGCCGGCCGGCAGCCGCTCGTACGGCTCTTCGTCGAGCACCTTCTTGAACACTGCCAGGGTCAACTCGAGATCGCGGAACTCCTCCATGTCGAGGTTGACGAACTTCGGCGGGTCGAAGCCAAGCGCCTTGTCGAACAGTTTGCGCAGTTGGGCAGAGATCCGCTCGACTTCGTAGTCAAAGCGCACCACGTCGATCTGGGCGCAGATCGACGAGACCTTGACCGACACGTAGTCGACCGCAGGGTGCTCGAGCGTCGTCATGATGCGGCCAAGCCGTCGCTCGGCCTCGTCGTCGCCAAGGATTGCCTCGCCGAGCGCGTTCACGTTCAGTTGAATGCCCTGCTCGGCACGTTTCGCCGCATGCCTGCCGAACTCGTCGGCGGCTGCAGGCAGGATCACCCCGCCCATCTCGGCTCGGACGCGCTTCCTCGCGAGGGGTACGACGATGCCCGGGAGCAATGGTGCCAGCGCACCACCCATACGGAGTGACAACTGGTCGAGTGGGCCAAGCACCGAAACGCCGCTGCCGGCCCGCACGAGGTCCGCGAGCAGTCGTGCCGCCCGGCGCGGATCGTGGATGCGAAGGACCTCGTCGGTTAACGCCAAGATCAGCGTTCGCCCCGCGGGTTCGGCCAGGATACGTGTCAGGCGGGCCGACTGCCGGCGTTCGTGGCTGGTGCGCCGTCGATCCGCGTCCTCGAGCAACGAGGCGGCAAGTGTCTCCGCACACGCGACCAGCAACCCCTCATCAGGCACGCGTATCTCGGTCATGGAGTCATTCTCCCCCTGAACGAGACGGCGTCAACTAGGTATGGAGCACCGAGCTGACGAAGAGAGCAGACACAGCCGCCGCCAGTTCTGTGGGATCACTGACCGGTATGCGTTCACCGAGACGACCGGAGAGCCACAAGCTCGCCAATCCATGCACGAGCGACCATGCCGCCACTCCGACGACGATGGGGTCATGGCCCGCCAGACTGCCTTCAGCCTCACATCTCGCAAGACTGTCGACGAGTAGGCGGTAAGCCGTCTCCGTGGCCTCGACGAGTTCGGCAAGGTCTACGTTCAACGCATCTGGACGAAACATCACCTCGAAATACTCCGGCTGCCGAATCGCGAAGCGAACGTACCCGCGACCGACCGCGGCCAGCTGATCGGCGCCGGTCTCGCATGCAGAGCGCCCGATCTCCTCTGTCACAGAGGCCGCCAGCTGTCGGTACCCCTCGGCAGCGAACGCCGCCAGCATCCCTGCCTTGTTGCCGAAATGATGGGCCGGGGCGGCGTGAGAGACACCGGCCCTCCGGGCCACATCCCGAAGTGAGACGCCACTTGGACCGGACTCGCGCACGGCCTCGCCGATGGCAGCGACAAGCCGGTCAGGGAGTCCCGGAGGGCGGCGCATCGCTGGCAATCTTGACATGATGGGACTAACTTGACAATGTCAAGCTAGAAGAGGGGGTCCGATGATGCAGCGCCACGAGATCGAGGCGGCGTACGCACCCTTCGTGGCGTCACTGCGCGCTGGCGGCCACCTAGAACCGGCTGACGGCTGGGACGCGGGGCGCATCGCCGCACACGTCATCGCCAGCAACGACACGATTGCCGAGGCCGCCGAGCGAGTAGCCGCTGGCGAGGTGCCTTCGTACGACAACACTCCAGCCGTCGACGGGGCCCGACTGGCCTGGATGGCCGACATGGCGGGCGGCCTCGCCGGCTTGGCCGACGAAGTCGAACGGTCCGCTACCCGATTGGCGGAGGCCGCTGCTCACCTCGGCGAGATGAGCGGAACCGAGGTGAAGGTAACAATCCATAGCGATGGCGAGATCGTGGCGGACGGCCCAATGCCGATCTCCGCCTTCGTCGAGGGCAACGCCTCGTTCCACCTCGGCATGCACCGCGAGCAGTTACGTGCTCTCGAGCCGGAGAGGAAGACGGAGCCGCCGACGGGTTTCGAGTCGTTCGAGCTGGTGCTGCTCCGCGCCGCTCCCGACGCTCCCGAGCTGACGGAGAATGAGACCGCCGCGCTCCTCCGCCAACATCTCGGGCATTTCACGACGATGCACAAGCTGGGCCTGATGAAAGTCGCCGGGCCGCTCCGCCAGCAGCCCGAGGGCTCAGATCTCGCCGGTATTTGCATCTATCAGACGGGCTCGGTGGAGACGACCCGACGGCTCGCCGAAGACGACCCGGCCATTCGTGCAGGCGACATGGTTGTCGAGGTGATGCAGTGGCTCACCCCCGAGAACTCCATCAGCTTCGCCGACCCGGAGTCGGACTGACGGGCGGGCACGGGCACGGAGGTAGCTATGGATACGTGGCAGGCGATTGCTGAAGAGCGCTCGGCGCTGGCTGACGACCTCTCGACGCTCGACCACAGTCTGTGGGACGCGCAGTCGTTGTGCAGCGAGTGGAAGGTGCGACACGTCGTCGGCCACCTCGTCGCCGGGGCGGACGTGAAGACCACCGCGTTCCTCGCGGGAATGCTCAAGAACGGCATGAACTTCAATCGCTTCATGGCGCGTGGAGGCTTGGAGCTCGGGGCCGTGCCGCCCGACGAACTCGTTGGTCAGTTCAGGAAGACGATCGCCATGCGACGCGCGCCGACGGGAGCACGACCCGAAGTCATGCTGCTCGATGTTGTGTGTCATAGCGTGGACATCCGCCGCCCGGCAGGCATGACTCGGAGCGTGCCGGAGGCCACGTTACGGATGGCGGCCGACCTGGTGAAGGTGGTCGGTTTCCCGCTCAACGCGAAGAAGCGCATCGCCGGTCTGCGGGTGTCAGCCACCGATGTCGACTGGTCGACGGGCGATGGTCCGTCCGTCGAGGGCCCGCTGGCGTCGCTCGTCCTCGTGATGGCGGGTCGCGAAGCTCTGCTCGAGGAGCTGTCGGGCGAGGGCCTGCAAAGCATTGCGGCGCGTATGTGATGTGACGATGTAGGGCTCGTCGTCGTTTCGCCGGCGCCCGTTCGGGTACCGATGGTCTCGGCCGCACGCACGTTCGCAACGTGGAAGATGACAGTCGAGCGCTCGTGCGGGCGCTAGGTTCGCCCCATGGTGCAAGACCTCGAGGATCCGAGACGAGTCGAACCGGCGCAGGGAGGGCTCGGCGAGCGGGAGATGCTCGAAGGCTGGCTCGAGTTCCACCGGGCAACCCTTCTGCTCAAGGCGGAGGGGTTGCCCGACGAGGAGCGCAAGGCGAGACCTGTCGCCACTTCGAAGCTGTCCTTGCACGGCCTCGTCCGGCACATGGCCGAGGTGGAGAGGTCGTGGTTCGGCCGCGTTCTCCTGAGGCAGCCGGACGCCCCGTATCTCTGGTACGACCCCAGCAACGAAGACAGTGACTTGGCGCCCCTCGACCGAGCCGATTGGGAGAGCGACCTCCTGGCATGGCAGCAGGAGTGCGAGGCGAGCCGGGGCGCCGCCGTGGGCTACAGCCTGGACGATGTCGGCGTGACCAGACGGGGCGACGAGTGCTCACTGCGGTGGATCTACGTCCACATGATCGAGGAGTACGCCCGCCACAACGGCCACGCCGACCTCATCAGGGAGATGGTGGACGGCGCCGTTGGCTGTTGATCCAGTCCGCTTCCAGCGACCAGTCCCGTAGCTCATATCGTGGTCGCGCGCCCTCCTCTACGAGGCAAGCCGATAGAGCGACACGTGTGACCGTGAATCCGCCGTGAACTCGGTCCCTGCCCAATCGGCGTGCCTCGCTTCCAGCACGAACCCGGCGAGTTGTCCCATCAAGTCGAGCTCGGCCGGCCAGATGTACCTGTGCGGACTGCGGAAGACGCGTGCTTCCTTGTCGCTACCAAAAACGAAGTGGTGAGAGACGACAAGCTGGCGCACCACGTCATAGGTGTCCAGGCCGATGTAGCCGGGCGCCGATTGGAAGACGGTGGCCTGCTGGCCCGGTGGGAGCCTCTGCAACTCAGGCACCCACAGCTCGATCAGGAACCGACCGCCAGGTGCGAGGTGCCGGGCAGCATTTCGGAAGCATGCGATCTGCTCCGCCTGCGTGAGGAGGTTCGAGATCGTGTTGTAGACGAGGTACACGAGCGTGTATTCGCCTGGTGCCCCGGCCGTCGCCATGTCCCCGACGATGACCGGGATCGTCGATTCGTCGACCTTCGTACGGAGCTGATCGATCATCGGTTGAGAGAGCTCGATACCGGTGACCGGGACCCCGCGCTGCGCGAGCGGCACCGCCACGCGTCCGGTCCCGATCGCAAACTCGAGCGCCCGACCCTCACCGGCCAGTTCGGCCAGACGATCCACGGTGGGACCCAATACGTCGGGTGCAAACATGCCCGCGCCCGGCGAGTCGTATCGCTGGGCTGCATCGACGTCCCAGATTTCCTCCTGTCGCAACACGTGACTTATTTGGGCTGTGTAGTCGACGTCGGGTCGGCGATACGCCAGGTCTTGCCGTTCCAGATCTCGGCCAACGGCGAGGCGCCGGATCTGTAGGAGCCGACGGCCTCGCACCATGTCGTGGTCCTGCAGCTGATCGCGGACAGCAGAGCGATGGCACCCCCGGGCGGCGTGGGTGGCTTGGCGATGGCCTTCAGTGTCCTTCCATTCCACTTCGCTGCGAGCACAGAGAGGGCGGCGCCGTAGTTGCCGAGCGCGACGCAGAACTTGGCCGCCACGCACGAGACCGAACTGAACGAGTCGACGTAATTGCCGACGAGAACGCAGAAGTTCCTCGCTGCGCAGGACACCGCGTAGACCTGGATCAGGTCGGCCCCCAACGGGACGGCCGTCTTCTCGACAGTCCATGTCTTTCCGTTCCACCACTCGGCGAGAGCGCCTGTGGAGGCGATGCCGTTCACCGTTCGTGGCACCTTGCCAACCGCCATGCATTCCGAAGCCGATAGGCAGGACACGGAGACGAACTCGCCGACAGGCCGCGGTGTCGCACGAGCTGCGGGCGACGCCGCCGCGCCAACACCGGAGGCCGTCCACGTCACGGCGATGACGGACACGGAGACAGCTGAGACGAGCCAGGCACGAAAAGGAGCCTTGACTCCCCGCGCCGCTGCCGGAGAGCTCGCGGTGGTAGGCGACTTCATGGCCTTCAGCGTATTACGGCACTCCAGGCGGGCGCATCGGACGGGCTGAGCCCCTCCATCGCGTGAACTGGCTCGGTAGGGTATGAAAGAGTGCACGACTCTCGGACCTGGAGCAGAAAGTGGCTAACGAACTGAGGGTGACGCTGGAGCTTGGACCCAAGGACAAGAAAGTTGTTGCGGTGGCGCCAGACTGGCCCGGTCTTGAGCGCGGCGCGAAGACAGGAGACGCCGCAGTCGAGAAGCTGCAGTCCTACCTTCCGCGCTACGCAAAGGTGGCGAAGCTTGCCGGGCTGGATGCAGAGTTTGCGACCATCACGACCGTCGAGGTCGTGGAGCAATATCCGGGCACAGGCTCGACTGATTTCTGGGGCATCTCGTTCGCGTTTTCGAGCCTTGACGGCCAACAGATGTCAAGCGAAGGCTTAGAACGTGAGCTGACGCTCATGCAGGCGTGCTGGTCGTTCTTCGACGAGGTGCGTGCGCGCGTGTCGACCGAGATGCAGAAGGGTTCGCGAGGGGGCGGCCGAGATCGGGACCGCATCGTCGGTCACGTTCTCGGCGTTGAGCAGGACTGGGCAAAGAAGATCGGCGTGCGCACGCCGGGAGACGCCGTCGTGACCGAGGACGAGGGACTCTCGAAGTATCGATCGGCCTATTGCGGGGCGATTCGGACCTTCCATTCCGAGGGCAAGATGGCGCGAACCTGGCCCCTGCGATACCTCATTCGGCACACCGCCTACCACGCGATGGACCATGGCTGGGAGATGGAAGACAAGGACCTGACGGACGCAGTCGGATAGGCCGCCCTCGGGCGGAAGACGCCTCACCCCTGCGGTCGCCGCTAGGCGTCATCGAGGACGGCCGAAGCCACGCGGCGGACGCGTTCGGGATCTGCGATCACGTCGATCTCGACGACCTTGTCCTGGGCGACCGTGAAGGCCATGATTACATGCGGCTCCCCGGCCAGCGTGATGACGACGCCCGCCGCCCCGTTTACGAGTGCGGGATGTAGCTGAGCCGCCGGATTCGCACCCAGGCGAGCTTGCCTGACGACAGCAGCGGCGCCGCGGACGAATATGGACGCTTCCGGACGGCCGGGGCCGAAGTCGGCTCGCAGCACCACGTCGGGATGGAGCAGTGCAACGAGGGTGTCGAAGTCGCCGCCGCGGGCCGCCAAGAAGAAGGCGTCGACCACGGCGCGTTGACGAACGAGGTCGGGGTCCGGTACGTCGGCACCCTTGACCCGGCGCCGCGCCCTGCTCGCCAGTTGTCTGGCCGCCGCCGGAGATCGGCCCACCATGGGAGCGATCTCGTCGAAAGGGAGCTCGAACATGTCGTGGAGTACGAAGGCCAACCGCTCGGCGGGAGCGAGCGCATCGAGCACAACGAGGAGGGCCAGGCCGACCGAGTCGGCGAGCAGCGCCTCCGCCTCGGGGAGAAGCTCTCCTTCGCGGCTGATGACCGGATCAGGGAGGTGCACCTCCAGGGACTCCTCGCGCCGAACCTTCCGTGCCCGCAGCATGTTGAGGCACACGCGTGCCACGATCGTCGTCAGCCACCCGCCAAAGTTCTCCACCTCGCTCACCTCTGCCCGGCTGACTCGCAGCCAGGCGTCTTGCACGGCGTCGTCAGCCTCCGAGAGGGAACCAAGCATCCGGTACGCGACCGCCCGCAGGTGGGTGCGATGCTCCTCGAAGCGGCGCGCCAACCAGTCGTTGTCGTTCATCACGCGCATCCTTACTGACGAGGGCCACCAACATGACCCCTGACGGGGCACCGATGTGACGGGTGTTGGGAAACGCCCTGAGCTTCGGAGGTCACATTCCGCCCTTACCAGGTGTCAGAGATGATGTACCCAACCACAATGATGCGAACAGGAGACACGATGCCACCCCGGATCACCAACCCAGCCCTCAGCGTGCCAGGCGCCCTCGAAGCCCTCCAGAGTCTGAGCAAGGCAGCGTCAGACACCGCGACCAAGGCGGGTCTGCCGCAGACGATCCTGGAACTCGTGAGCCTGCGCGCCAGCCAGATCAACGGATGCGCCGTCTGCTTGGACATACACACTCGCGCCTTGAGAAAGGCCGGCGAGAGCGACGAGCGCCTCTTCACGTTGGCCGCCTGGCGGGATACCCCGTACTTCACCGACGCCGAACGGGCCGCCCTTCGCCTGACCGAGGCAGGTACCCGGCTCGCCGACCAAGCCGACCCGGTGCCTGACGCCGTGTTCGAAGAAGCGGCCAAGCACTACGACGAGCCGGCCCTGGCAGCCCTTGTCGTATGTATCGCGGCCATCAACGCCTGGAACCGGCTCAATGCCATCACCGGCCAGGTGGCCGGAGCGTGGACCGCCCAGTGGGCCGGTTGAGCTTTTGAGGCTGATTTGCAACCTCCGCCAAGGAGTTGCCGCGGGCCTGCGCCTTGAGGACGTGAAATGGTCGGTGGGCTCTCGCCATGCCGGTGGTTACCAGGACGACGTCTATGGCCAGACCCGACCGCGTTGGTCACTTGGTGATCTGAAAGCGACGTCCTTGTGCGTTCCGAGCCACCGGGTCAGGTGCTGGCGTAGGCCGCCAGGTATTCGCCGGTGAGAGTGGAGCAATCGGCCACGAGGTCGGCGGGTGTGCCCTCGAAGACGACCCGACCGCCGTCGTGGCCGGCGCCGGGGCCGAGGTCGATGATCCAGTCGGCGTGCGCCATGACCGCCAAATGGTGTGCGATCACAATGACCGACTTCCCGGAGTCGACCAGCCGGTCGAGCAAGCCGAGCAGCTGCTCGACGTCGGCGAGGTGGAGGCCGGTGGTCGGCTCGTCGAGGACGTAGACGCGGCCCTTCTCGCTCATGTGGGACGCCAGCTTGAGTCGCTGCCGCTCGCCGCCGGACAACGTCGTGAGCGGCTGGCCGAGGCTGAGGTAGCCGAGCCCGACGTCGGCAAGTCGTTGAAGGATGGCGTGAGCGGCCGGCGTGCGCGCCTCGCCGTTGTCGAAGAACTCCTCAGCCTCTGTCACCGACATCGCGAGCACCTCGCTGATGTCGCGGCCACCGAGGTGGTGGTTCAGCACCGACGCCTGGTACCGCTTTCCCTCGCACTCTTCGCAGGTGGTGGCGACGCCCGCCATCATGGCCAGGTCGGTGTAGATGACGCCCGTGCCATTGCAGTTGGGGCAGGCGCCCTCGGAGTTCGTGCTGAACAGCGCCGGTTTCACGCCGTTGGCCTTGGCGAACGCCGTGCGGATCGGGTCGAGCAGCCCTGTGTAGGTCGCCGGATTGCTCCGCCGCGAGCCGCGGATCGTTCCCTGGTCGATCGACACCACATCTGGGCCGGCGGGGATCGACCCCTGCACGAGCGAGCTCTTGCCGGAGCCGGCGACGCCGGTGACGACGACCAGCACCCCGAGCGGAATGTCGACGTTCACGTCTCGCAGGTTGTGGGTCGTCGCACCGCGGATCTCCAACATGCCGGTGGGTAGGCGGACCGTCTCCTTGAATACGGCCACGTCGTCGAGATGGCGCCCGGTGACGGTGCCGCTGCCCCGCAAGCCCTCGACGGTGCCCTCGAAGCACACGGTGCCACCCGCCGCTCCGGCGCCCGGGCCAAGGTCGACGACGTGGTCGGCGATCGCGATCGTGGCGGGCTTGTGCTCCACCACGAGCACTGTGTTGCCTTTGTCCCTCAGCCGCAGCAGCAGCTCGTTCATCTGCTGGATGTCATGCGGGTGCAGTCCCGTAGTGGGCTCGTCGAAGACGTAGGTGACGTCGGTGAGCGATGAGCCGAGCTGGCGGATCATCTTGACGCGCTGCGACTCCCCGCCCGACAGCGTGCCTGAAAGCCGGTCGAGCGAGAGATAGCCCAGCCCGATCTCGCCAAACGAGTCGAGCGTCTGTTGCAGCGTCGCCAGCAGCGGCGCCACCGACGTGTCGTCGACGCTGCGAACCCACACGGCCAGGTCGCTGAGCTGCATCGCGCATGCATCGGCGATGTTGATCCCGCCGATCCGCGACGAGCGGGCTGCCTCGCTGAGCCGGGTGCCGCCGCAGTCGGGACACGTCAAGAAGGTGACGGCACGGTCCACGAACTCCCGTATGTGCGGCTGCAGCGCCTCCCGGTCCTTCGAGAGGAACGACTTCTGGATCTTGGGGATCAGTCCCTCGTAGGTGACGTTGACGCCGTTCACCTTCACCTTGGTCGGCTCACGGTGAAGGAAGACGTGCAGCTCCTTCTTCGTGTAGTTGCGGATCGGCTTGTCCGGGTCGAGGAAGCCCGACTCAATGAACGGCCGCACCGTCCAGAAGCCGTCCACGGTGTAGCCGGGGATGGTGATGGCGCCCTCCGCGAGCGACTTGGAGTCGTCGAAGAGCTGGGCGAGGTCGATATCGGAGACCGTGCCCAGGCCCTCGCAGCGCGGACACATGCCGCCGGTACGGGCGAAGGTCTGTGTCACGGTCTTACGGGCGCCTCGTTCGATGGTGATCGTGCCGCTCGCTCGGACCGAGGGGACGTTGAACGAGAACGCGCTCGGCGAGCCGATGTGCGGCTGCCCGAGTCGGCTGAACAGGATTCGCAGCATCGCGTTGGCGTCGGTGGCGGTGCCAACGGTGGAGCGGGCGTCGGCACCCATCCGACGCTGGTCGACGATGATCGCGGTCGTGAGCCCTTCCAGCACGTCGACCTCGGGCCGGGCGAGTGTCGGCATGAAACCCTGCACGAACGCGCTGTAGGTCTCGTTGATCAGCCGCTGCGACTCCGCCGCGATCGTGTCGAACACGAGCGACGTCTTGCCCGAGCCCGAGACACCGGTGAACACCGTCATCCGCCGCTTCGGGAGCTCGACGCTGACGTCCTTGAGGTTGTTCTCCCGGGCGCCGTGCACGCGGATGACGTCGTGGCGGTTGGCAACCTCAGGTGCAGCTGATTGCGTCCGCCTCCTCGTGGCCATACTCATCGTCTCCATGTTCTTCCAACGAGGTCGGGGACGGTGGCCACGAGGCGGCCGCCACCGGGCGGGCCCGACTGATTGACGCTACACGGCATGCCACGGGGATGCGCCGAAAGGCACCTAAGTGGTTGGCGTCGACGCTTCGAAGCGCGCCAACCCCTTCCATGCACGAGTCAGCGCCTCTTGTACCGCATCGTCCGCATCGTCCAGCGACGCGAGCATCCGGTAGCAGTGGGCGCAGATGAGTGACGCCGCTCCCGTCAGGCGCGAGGACGGAGCGAGGCAGCAACGCCCTCAGGGTCGTCGCACCCGACGATCAACTCGTCGAACTGAGCTCCCTCTAGACCCACGCGAACTCCGCGGGGTGTGTCGTGGTGCACAACGGCGAATATGTGGTCGTCGCGCGAGGTAAAGGTGCCGATGGCAACCGACCCCGGGATGCCCGTGCCGACGCGAAACCCATGCACCGCGCCGACGGCGTCGTCGAGCACCTCGACCGATCTGACCGAGCTGAGCGGCACTTTCACCTCGCCGTGAACGGCCTCGATCTTCTCCACGGCTCTCAAGCGAACTACCAGCTCGTCGCCTTCAACGAGAACTTCGGCCACATTGTCCCTCCGTTCGTCGGTCCGATTGCCTGACTACATTCTGCCTGGCTGAGTTACACGAGCGCGTTACTCTCCGCCATGGCACACGAACAGGACGTCGTCCTAGGCGATCGGATCATGCGGGTGCGCGAGGCTGGCGACCCGAACGGGTTTCCAGTGTTGTACTTCCACGGGACGCCCGGCTCGCGCTTGGATGTGGCGTTCGGGACGAGATCGCCGCCGCCCAAGGCGTCAGGTTGCTGTCGTTCGACCGCCCGGGTTACGGCGGCTCGTCGCCCGGGCCGTTCGGGCTCGCGAGCGTCGGACGGGATGCGTTGTGCGTCACCGGACAACTCGGCGCCGACCGCTTTGCAACACTCGGGCTGTCCGGTGGTGGACCGTTTGCGCTGGCTACCGCAGCCGCCGACCCAGGGCGCGTGATCAGAGTCGGGGTTGCGTCCGGCCCCGGCCCGTTTCAGGAAGTGCCGGGGGTGGTGCAGGAACTTTCGGAGATCGACTCGCGAGCGGTCGGCTTGCTCCCTGGGAGCCCGGCCGAAGCCGCGGCCACGTTCGCGTCGGGTTTCATGTCGTTCGACGTGCTCAACCAAGGAGACGACGCCGTCCGGGCGGCGTTCGAGCCGGTCCTCAGTGAGCGGGACCGCGTGCTGTTCGCCGATCCGGTCATCGCGGCTCAGTTCATCGCCTCGATCCGGGAAGGCTTACGGCGCGGCGCCGGCGGAGCCGGATGGGACAATGTCGCCTGGGTCGGTCAGTGGGACATCGACGTAGCGGCCATCGAGACGCCGGTCCTGTTGTGGTACGGGCGCGAGGATCTGATGGCGCCTCTCGTCCACGGCATATGGCTCGACGAACACCTCCCGAGCTCGCAACTCGTCGTTCGTGAAGGCGAGGGCCATCTGGGTCTGCTCGACCACTTCGGCGAAATGCTCCAGGCCCTCGCGATGCCGTGAGACGTCGGCTGCTTGCGTGTGATTACGCTGAGGCCGTGACCGGCGTCGAGCGTCGCGCGGTATGCCCGCAGATCGGCACGTCCGATGAAGCATCGTCTTTGCCGGCCATGTGATCAGGACGCCATCACGGCGATTGACGGCGGCGTGCCTGCTGCTCGCCCTTGCGGCGATCGGGGGCGTGTATTTCGCGTTCTTCCCCGGTGCGACACCGCTTGACCGTCTCGGCGAGTGGGTGATCCCGAACGAATCGCACAGCCACGTGCTCCGATGGACCGTGGCGCGCGGGCTGCCGATCGCTCTGGTTCTCGGAGCGGCCCTGTCCTGTGTCACAGCCGTCTTCTGGGATCGCAGGAGGGCGGTGACGTGCGTCGTGGCGCCCCCGGTTGCGATTGCACTCACGGAGTACGTCCTGAAGCCGCTCGTCGGCCGGTCAGTTCCCGGCGTGGGCGTGATCGGGTTCGCCTATCCCTCGGGCCACATGACCGCTGCGGCTGCCGTCGTCGGGGTTGCGGTGCTCGTCGTACCACCTCGTTGGCGGAGACTTGCCCTGCTGATCGGCACGGTCCTGGACGTCTTCGTCGCAGTCTGCCTCATCCTGCTGCGCTACCACTATGTGACGGACATCATCGCAGGCACTGCGGTCGCCCTCGGAACAACGATCCTCGTCGACACCGCTCTTCACTTGCTGCCTGCGTGAATCCACTCCGGCCACCCTTCGGACACGTGGCGGCGGAGCCGGGACGTGGTCCGACACCCGAGCCGTGGTTGACATCGCCCGCTTCTCAGCGCCAACGTGAGAGCGGTCGGGCTGCGAGCGTCGGGTAACCTGTTCGCGTAGTTGAAACTCTGCGCCACTGACCCGGCCGGTTGTCGAGGTCAGTGAGCATACGGACACCGGACACGGCACAAGGCCCGAGACAGGGCCTCGAGCCCCACACGGAGAGCTGACGGGGAAGCCCCGCAGCCGGCCGGGACACTCAAGATTTTGAGGAATGATTCGACATGGGCAACGGACGACTCGGACAACCCGATCCCCGTCCTGAAGGTTTGCTGGCCCACGCCAGAAAGATCGCAAAGATCGCGCGCCGAGCCTCAGACACTGCGAACGGCCGGTTCCTGATCGAAACGGCCGAGAAGCAGTACGCCTTCGCCATCGAGTCCTTCGATACCAAGCACCGCGCTCGAGAGGCAATCGAGGCAAGAGCGGAGCTCGAGAGTTTCCGCACGCAGTCGGACTTCATCCTTCACGATGCACCCCTGCTCGTGGAAAGCTCCGCCTTCAGAAAGCATTTCGACACCCTGGCCGCTTCAAAAGAGGTCGGCCCGTTCTTCAATGGCACTGACAACATCGACGAAGTCGTGTCGCTCGCCAGAAGACGCATGGAGAACCCGGACCGTCTCGCTGCAGCCGAAGACGCTACGAAATCGGCGACGTGCATGTTGTGGCGCGCACACCGAGAGGAAGAGACGATCGCGCTGTACAACGAATACACGGACATATTGATCAAAGACATCGCAGCCAGCATCCGCCACGACAAGCTGTATCTCGTGGAAGCGAGATCGAAGATCGCCAGACGGCGCCTTCTGTTGGCCGGGCGGCGCGACGAAGCGCGTCAGTTGCTCACAACTGTCACCGAGGCGTTGCGACGCCCGAGACCCATGGGCAAGCCCAGCGCCTGACCTGATCAGGTCATGGGACAGTATCTCCGCCGAGTCCTCTAGACGGCTAAGCGTCCGCTATGCCGCCGCGACCACGAGCTGCGCCGCCCTGGCGGCACCGAAGCGAACGGTGATGCCGTCTCTTCGCATCGTCCTCGTGAACCAGACGACCGAGAGGAAGATCGCCACGAACGTCAGCGACACGCCGATCGCACTGCGCTCCAACGCGAAGGCGTTCGACGAGGTCGTGAGCAGCATCGTGAGCACGACGGCGCCGTTCACGAACATCATGGTGGCCCACAGGAACGACACGCGGACGAAGAAACGGCGGGTGGTCGGGCGGGCCATGAACTCGGGGCTGAACGGGCAGAAGTCATGAGCGAATCGTTGAGTGAACGGACGGCCGATGAGCGCCGAGCACACCAAGAGGAACGACGCCAAGAAGGCGCACGCCGTCGGCTGGATGAAATACAGGAACAGGCTCCCAGTAGCAAACGAGATTGCAGTCCGCACTGTCACCAGTGCCGTCCCGAGCATCAACATGGTCGACACGCGGTCTCGACGGATGATGCGCCGGATGACGAGTATGTAGGACCACGCGAGCGCACCGATCAAGGCTCCACGAAAGCCGGCGATCATCATGGCGCTGTAGTACGCCATCAGAGGGATCACGACGCTCTCGAACACCACTGGAACGGCATGGCGTATGGCGAGCCGCGGTGACGGCATGTAGAGGACCGACCCGGTGCCGGCCTCGTCCGCAAGTGCGAGCGGTACCATCCAGGAGGACCGGCGACGATGACGTCCGGATACGGCTTTCGTGTCCTCCAGCGCTACGGAAATCATCGGGCTCTCTGCTTCCTGAGGTACGTCCGTGGACGACACTCGGAGAAGGCGAGGTCCTGGCCGGCGGGCATACCCAGAGTACCAGTGCGCCGGGGCTTGCCTCGGTCGGGTTGGCGGCTGCCGAGGTCTGAGCCCTCAGTCCGACGGGTCGGACTGGAAATACGCTGCCGCCACGCTCTTCGGCACGGCCATCGACCAGGCGTCCGTGACGAGTTCGCGCATCTCCGGAAGGTCGAGCGCGGCCAGGCGGACCTCCAGCCAGTTGTAGCGCAGGTCCGCCTTTCCCGGCATCAGGAACTTCTCCGGATAGGTGGCGACGTAGGCCTCCCGCTCTTCTTTCGGGAATCCGAAGCCCATCTCGGTCGCGTCGCGGGAGAACGCCAGGAACACGATCCTGCCGACTCGGAACTTCACCCGACCCCGAACGAAGGCCTCGTAGGCACGCGGGAGCTGGGCGGCCACTTCGCGTACGTCCTCGATCGTCGTCACTGCTCCATCGTGCCCGATCGCGATGCTCCACCGGAACGACACGCCTGACCGGATTGCAGCAGACCGCGGCAGCCGTGTGACGAGACTTCTGCAACGAGGCCTTGCATCCAGGGTCGGCGGCAGCAAGAGTGCATCCCGAAGGGCCGATACGAACGAGCACAGGAGGCAAACATGCCCGAGATGACGCGCTATGAGCACGGTGTCCCTTCCTGGGTGGACATCGGCACACCGGATCCAGAAGCTGGAGTGAAGTTCTACTCAGAGCTGTTCGGCTGGGAGTCCCACGACATGGGCGAGGAGTCTGGCCACTACACGATCGTCTCGAAGGCCGGGAAGCAGGTCGCAGCGATCAGCGGGGCACAGGACCCCGGTCCTCCACACTGGACGACGTACGTCAACGTCGACGACGTCGACGCCGTGGCCGCCAAGGTCGAGCCGGCCGGTGGGTCAGTGATCTTCGGACCTATGGACGTGATGGCCGCCGGGAGGATGGCCATCTTTCAGGACACGACCGGAGCGACAATTGCTGCCTGGCAACCAGGAGAGCACATCGGAGCTCAGCTCGTGAACGAGCCAGGGGCGTTCATCTGGGACGAGCTCTCGAGCTCCGACACGGCAAAGTCGAAGAAGTTCTATTCCGAGGTGTTCGGATGGGGCTGGGGCGGGTCGGACGAGTACGCCGAAGCACAGGTCGGCGGAAGGACGATCGGCGGCATGATGCCGCGGCCTGAAGGCATGCCGGCCGAAGCCCCTGACGGCTGGACGGTGTATTTCGGATCGACCGACGTCGACGAGGAGACGAAAAAGGCCACCGAGCTCGGTGCCACCGTGCTCCTCGAGCCGACCGACATCCCGGGAACCGGCCGCTTCGCACTGCTCATGGATCCCCAAGGAGCCGCCTTCGCCCTGTTCAAGGGGTAGGACCGCCGACACCGAGCCAGGGCTCCGACATGGCTGATGTGAGCACGCTCTTGTTCGGTCTCCTCGGCCCCGTAACCGTGACGGACGAGGCGGGCGAGATCGCCGTGAACGGTGCTGTACGCCGGCGCCTCCTCGTCCGCCTGCTGGTTGCCGCGAATCGGAGCGTCCCAGTCGACCGTCTCCAGGACGACCTTTGGGAGGGGCACCCACCGCCGAGCGCCGCATCGACCCTGAAGAGTCACGTGTCGCTGTTGCGGAGGTCTCTTGGCCCGGAGCGGCTCTGCCATCGGGACGGGTCGTACATCTTGAGCGTCGCGCCCCACGAGCTCGACGTGTCATTGTTCGAGCAAGAGGCTTCCACGGGGCGGGCGCTCTTGCGTCAGGGCGACCCGCGAGGCGCTGCCCAGTCGCTTGGGCGAGGGCTCGCCCGGTGGCGAGGCCGCGCCCTTGCTGATGTGTCAGAGACGAGCTGGGGCCGGCCAGAGGCCGTGCGCCTCGAGGAGCTACGCGCCGACGTCCTCGAGAGCTGGTTCGAAGCGAGAATCGCCCTCGGCGACGCGTCCGCCGTCATCTCCGACGCCGAAGCCGCCGTCGCCGAGCATCCATTGCGGGAGGCGCTCTGGGCGAGGCTGATGACCGCCCTCTACCTGAGCGGTCGTCAGGCCGACTCGCTGCGCGCCTACCAACGGCTCCGAGAGATGCTCGCCGAAGAGCTCGGGATCACGCCGAGCCCCGACCTCGTGGCACTGGAAGGCGCCGTACTCCGACAGGAACTGTCCCTCGGCCAACGCAAAGCCTGGCAACCGCCTGGCGAAGCACCGTCGTGGGAGCGGCAGAGCAATCTCCCCGAAGACCTGACGAGCTTCGTTCCACGTCCGGTCGAGCTCGCGAACGTGACAGCGCTGCTCCAATCGCCGGGCCTTCTCACGCTGGCGGGCGCCGGCGGAATCGGCAAGACCCGCCTGGCATTGGAGACGGCCCGCGCCGTCGAGCCGAGGTTCGACGGCATCTGGCTCTGCGAGCTGGCGCCGCTCAACGAGGCGGCCGATGTCGAACGGGAGTTGGCGTCGGTCATCGGGTGCACGGATCAAGTCGGCACCAGCCTGTTGAGCACGATCACGCAACGACTGAGTGACGGCGTACAGCTGGTGGTCCTCGACAATTGCGAGCACCTCATCGATGCAGCCGCCGGGCTGGCAGCCCACCTGCTGCGAAGCGTTCCGCTCATCCGCGTGATGGCGACGAGCAGATCGCCGCTCGGCGTTGCAGGCGAAGTCATCCATCGCGTGCCGTCGATGTCGCTTCCACCGGACGGGGCGGCTCTCGACGATCTCATGGGCTACGAATCGGTTCGCCTTTTCGTCATCCGTGCGAAAGAGCAGCAGCCGGCGTTCGCGTTCGGGTCGGACAACTGCGGCACGATCGCGTCCGTGTGCGTCCGCCTCGACGGCATCCCGCTGGCCCTCGAGCTGGCGGCGGCCCGGATGCGCACCCTGTCGGTGTCGGATATCGGACACCACCTGGACGATCGCTTTCGGCTGCTCACGAGCGGCGCTCGAACGGCTCCCGCCCGGCAACAAACGCTGCGATCGCTGATCGACTGGTCATACGAGCTCCTCGACACGCTGGAGCGGACGGCGCTCGCACGTCTCGCCGTCTTTCCGTCGGATTTCGGCCTGGCCGCAGCTGAGTGCGTGGTGACGTGCTCAGCCGTCGAGAAAGCGGCGGTCGTCGACCTCGTGTCGTCGCTCGTCGACAAGAGCCTGCTTCAGGCGGACACGAGTGGCGAGACGGGGCGGTACCGAATGCTCGAGACCGTCCGAGAGTACGCCCTCGAAAAGCTGGACGACCCGGAGGAGCAGAGCGCCCGAGTGGCCCATGCCCTTCATTTCCTTGATCTGGTCGAGCTCGCTGGTCCTCACTTGTCCGGATCCGATCAACTCCGCTGGCGCGCGAGCCTCGAACGCGACGAGGACAACCTCCGCGCCGCCTTCGCGACGTTGAACGCCGAACCGGGCCGGTCCGAAGAAGCGCTTCGCTTTGGCGCTGCCGTGAGCAAATTCTGGAACAGCCGGGGCTACTACGGCGACGAGGTGGATCTCCTCACCGCAGCCCTCGAACGACCCGACGCGTCGAGGTCGACGGAAGCTCGTGGCGCTGCCTTGGCTGCCGCCGGGTACCTGATGTTCCGTCGTGGTGAGACCGCCCGCGCACAGCAGTACCTCGACGAAGCTGCCCTCATCGCGTCGACCACCGAGTCGGCTTCATTGAAGGCCGACGCACTGCGGACGATGGCATGGGTGGCCGACCGCCGCGGCGATCGTGACGTGGCGGCGACCCTGGCAGAGGATGCCTTCGAGTCCGCCGCGGCGAGCGGAGAGAGCCATCTCATCGCCCGGGCATACGACGTCCGGGCGGCGACGCGGCAGAACGGCGACCCGGCGGGAGCGCGGTCGGACTACGCCGAAGCCGTGCGGTACTGCCGTGCGTCCGGAGACGGCCTGGGCCAGGCAAGCGCCCTCAACAACCTCGGGGTGCTCGAGCTGGAACAAGGCGACCCTCAGGCAGCTCGGAGCCACTTCAAGCAAGCGCTCACGATCGCCGAAGGCGTGCGCGACGTCGCCCTCATGCCTTTCCTCGAGTACGGCCTCGGCCTGGCAGCCTCGCTCGACGACGATCACTTGGCGGCCGAACAGGCCTTTCGCGGCGCGTTGCAGGCGGCGCGACGGACAGGCCAGCGGTCGCTGGTCGCATACTCGCTGCTGGGACTCGCCATCGTCGGAGCGAGCATGGACCGCGACCTTCAGGCGGCCGCTCTCTTTGGCGCCGCGTCGGCGTTGTTCGAGGACCTCGGCGAGGAACCAGAACGGATCGAGGCGGACCTCGGTCGCCAAGTCTTGAGCCGGCTTCGAGCTTCCCTCGGCGGCTCTCTCGACGGCGCGCTCAGCGACGGTCGACGGCTCAGCGCGACCGAGGCTGCAGACCTGGCAGCAGGGGGCTTGTAGGAACGCGCCGAAGGTGCTCCAATGCGACGAGGGATCTTCGACAGAAGGGGCGGGAGATGCGACTCGGATGGCACAGGTGGACGAGACTGACGCTGGCGGCAGTGGGAGCAATTGGGACCGCTTCGCTGGCCACGACGGCGGCCGCTGCCGGAATCGGCGTCGCCGGCGCGTCGCCCGAGGCCGGGCTGTCGATCGATGCGGCGAAGGGTGCGCTCTCGGTTAGGTTCGTCGCCGTGTCCGTGGGTTTCTCCGGCCCGGTCGTCTCCTACCGATGGAACTTCGGCGATGGTGCCTCCGCCACTACCTCGACGGAGGTCGTCACGCACCGGTATCGCTCCGCCGGACGCTTCGCGGCGGCCGTCACCGAGACGGACAAGCAGGGGCAACACGCCGTCGCCCGAGGAACTGTCGCCCTCTTCAGGTGCAAGGCCGGCGAGGCGACCTGCAGGGTCGCACTCCCTGATACCGCCAATGTGGCGCTGCTGGCAGCAAGCGGCCGGCAGGGCCCAGCCGGGCCGGCGTCGGCGACCTTGTTCGCCGGGCCTTTCCGCATCACCGCCTGCGCCCCTGGCGTCATCCGAGCGGTAGCCGTGACTGACGCCGGCTTCTCCGGCGACCTGACGGTCACGATGAGGTACGCGAGCGCGCAGCCGAAGACGGCATCGATGACCTGTTTCTCCTCGGCAGTGGCGTTCGTCGACGCCGCCGGCCACCTCGTCCACAGTGGGGATCTGCCCCGGTGCAGAGCCGCCGCGAAAGCTCCGTGTGTGAAGTCCGTGGCCATCGATGCCTCCACCGTGAGCAAAGTGCTGCTGATTCCGCCCGGCGACCCGAAAGTCGGTGCGCCCTGACGAGACCGTCTCGCCGGCGACGGGGGCGCGCCAATGCCCCTGCGCCAAATGGGCAGGGGCATTGGCGGATCCGCCGCCCGTCAGCAAACCAGGTTGTTGTCCGCCACCGAGTAGTCCGGGAGTCCCATGCTCGAACCAAACTCACCGTTCGCAGCAAAGCCGGGGGTGATCTGGAACTCGACGTTGGCCAGCAAACTGCCGCCGTCCGCCTTCCCGTTCGTGCGGGTCGCAGCGTTGATCCAGCCGCGGGCCGTGACGTGGGCGGTCGATGAGGCCGGAAAGCCCTGCGTGATGAGCGTCAGCAGCCCGGCGTAGGTGACGCTGCTCGGGCCGCCGGCAGCCGGCTGACCGACAAGCTGGGCAACACCGCGAAGCACGCCTCGATCGGTCTTCAGGTTGATCGTCCACACGACGTCCTTGACGGTGAGCGATCCGGACAGGTTGTAGTCGGTGGACCCTGGCATCCCGTCGGTCTCGCCGCCCTTCCAGCTTCCCCGATAGGTGATGTAGGGGATGCCGTCCTCGCCTGCGCAACGGGCGGGCACGAACTTGGTGGCCGCCAGTTGAATGGTCGCTTTGGCACTGTTGATCTCCGGTCCGCCTGAAGCCGAGGCGATTGCCGCAGCACCGCCGATAACGAACGCACTTGTCACAACCGCAACGATGAGACGCTTCATCTTCGATCCTCCTTGTGATCTGCCGGGCTGGCAAGGACAAGGATCGACCCAAGCGGTTGAACCGCGGTTGAAGGGCGGTTGAGCGGTGCGCCCGTGTCAGGCGCGGTCGGCCCCGAGCCCGCCGACCCGTTGGACGTCAGCTCCGGTGACGGCCAGGTAGGAGACCATCCCGACGATCATCAGGCCGAACACGAGGGTCACGAGTCCGTCGCCCCAACCGAGCCCACTGACAGCCTTCGGTTTGCCCAGACCGTCGGCGATCGAGGCCCCGAGCGGGCGGGTGACCACGTAGGCGAACCAGAAGGAGAGCACGGCATTCCAACGAAGAAAGCGGAAGCCGACGACGGGAACGAGGATGATCCCGGCGAACAGGAGCGCCGACGGGAAGTAACCGAAGTGCAGCGTGGATGCCGTGAAGTCGCCCAGGGCGGTGCCCATGGCGAACGTGGCAACGACAGTCGCCCAGTAGAAGGCCTCGCGCCGAGGTGTGTCGATGCTGTGGATGGACAGCGTCTTCTCCGTCCGTTGCCAAGCGACGAAGACGGCGATCAGTACGACCGCGTAGAGGACGCTCGACACCGTGTACGGCACGCCGAACCCGACGTGGAGAACGTCGGCCGCCATGGTCCCGAAGATGCCGACCATCACGACAGCGAACCAGTAGGTCCACGCCATGTAGCGGCCCATCCTGAACTGCAGCACCAACGCACAGCCGAAGCCGGCGAAGCCCAGCAGGACCGCCAGCACCGGTGCGATGGCGTGCACGAGGAAGTCGGACGTGGCTTCCCCCATCGCGGTCGAAAGGCCCTTGATGAACCAGAAGGCGGCGGTGATCTCGGGGACCCGCAAAGGTCCCGGCGAGGTCAGCCAGGAACGAGCTGGGCGCGCCGCGGAGCTCACCGGGCCACAATACGAGTTGGTGCAGGCCGGATGGGACGCGGTCGCTCAGACTGAGAGTCGATCAATGAGGTTGCGCGTGATCCGCACAATCGTCGGGTCCCGATGAGCCAGGCCCCACGCCCACTCGGTCGTCCCTGCCGTGAACACGGTGCCCCCGGGTTGATGGATACCCATTACTGCGTGGCCGTGCTCGAAACGTGCGACGTCCTCCGGTTCCTCTCGCCCGAGCACCCGCCAGGCGATGAACTCGCATTCGGAGCGGGCACCGTCGGGAACACCCCGAGGCGAGTTGTCCCTGCCGAAGGGACGCGCCGGGGCCAACCCGAGCATCTCGAAGTCCGGCGGGGTGCCGTCACTACCGGTGGGGTACGGCAGCCCGTCGCGCATCGTGAAGTCGCAGCCGTCGCATTCGTAACCGACCGTGACCGAGGAGGCTCCGATCACGTCGCCGTAGACGACCTCGGTGCCCTCGAACACCCAGTGCTCCGGTCGATAGACGGTGTAGCCACCGGCGCCGACCGCCACGGCCTTGCCGATGCGGTGGTAACCCCCGCGCGAGAAGCTCACGCCGGTCATCTCGTTCTCAGGCCGGGCGATCAGGTGGTCGGACCACATCGACGTCAGCAGATGCTGACGATCGGTGTCATAGACAGGGTCCTTCTTGAATTGATCCTTGTAGCCGATCATGGTGGCACCGTCATCCTCGAGGCGCACCTGCCAAAAGCTGGTGTTCCCGGACAGGAACACGGCATTGCCGCCGGCCTTGACGAACGACTCCACGGCGTCGCGCATCTCCCAGGACCAGTACTCGTCGTGCCCGACGGAGAGATACAACCGCCGACCGTCGAGCAGTCCCGGCACCGTGTGAAGGTCGGCGTTGATGGCGTAGTCGAGCTCGTAGCCTTGCTCCTCGGCCCACTGCACGAAAGGAAGCTCGGCGTTCGGCCAGCCAGCGGAACCGGCCCAGTCGGAGAAGCGGTGCTCGCGCAGGTAGGACCGATATGCCCGCATCGCGTGGTCCGGCGCCTCGACCACGGCGACGCGGCTGCCCGGACCATCCGGCTTCCTGAGGTAGCCAGGTGCCATCGGCCGGGCAAACGAGACCCGGGTCCCGCGGGCGTAGAGGTTGCGGCCGCCGAAGTCGTTGTAGGCGTTCCAGGTGTTCGTCGTGAGCACGAGCAGTGGGCGAGCCGGATCGATCTCCGCTGAGCGCACGACGAAGAAACCCACCGCCTCGTGACGAAACCCAGCCCGGGTGCGCAAGCTCACCTCGTAGTAGCCGCTGCGCCAGGAAGACGGTATCTCGACCGACGCTCCGTCGGGCCACGGACAACCGGCGGCGGCAGCCGTCTCGGGGAGCTCGTGGGGCTCGACGGCGACCTCACCGGACCAGACGAGCTCACGATGCAGCCCGACTCGGTGAATCTGGACTTCGCCGGCAGCGACAGGGCCGGCCGCTCGTAAGGCAACTGACTCACCGACGGTGACCGATTGCGGCCACGCGTAGATCCAGGGCTCGGTGAGCGTCGTCATTGCGGGGAGCGTACTGGCGCTCGGCGACCGCTCGCCTGGGCGCATCGTAGGCACAGGCGAGCTGCGGGCAGCGCCTCCAGCCGTGCCTCCGAGATGGCGCCTCCGCAGCGTTCGCACGTCCCGAACACGCCGTGGGCGACGCGCTCGAGGGCGTCGGAGAGCTCGGCGACACGCCGGCGCGCTTGGTCGAGCAGGGCGCTCACGCGGGCGCGCTCGTAGCCGACCGTCGAGCCCTCGGCGTCGTGCTCGTCATCGGGGCTCTCCGCCGTCGACTCCGCGATCGCTGCCATGTCGCGGTCGAGATCCGCCACGAGGGCGAGCGCAGTGTCCCGATCCTCGGCCAAATGGCCGGCGGCGTCATCCATCGATGTACGGTGCCACAGACCCGAGCAAGCGAAAGGAGCACCCCATGGCGATGAACGTGAAGCCGATCCCGACGATGTCCGAGCGGGTCAACGAGATCCGAGCCCTCACGGCGGAGATCGTCAACAAGGAGATCCTCCCCAACGAGAACCTGCTGTGGGCCTCCCGCACGAACCCCAGTCTGACAGGGGCCGACCGCGCCACCGCGAGGGAGCTGCGCGAAGGCATCAAGGCCAAGGTTCGCCAAGCCGGCCTCTGGGCGCCGCACCTCCCCGTGGAGTACGGAGGCGCAGGCCTCGACTTCCTCGAGCTCGCCTACATGAACGAGGTGCTGGCGTACGCCGTCGGGGCGGCGTCCCTCTTCGGCGTTGTCGCCCCGAACTCCGGCAACCAGAGCCTTCTCGTGAAATACGGGACCGAGGAGCAGAAGCGCCAGTGGCTGATCCCGCTGATCGAGGGCAAGCTCGAGTCCGGTTTCTCGATGACCGAACCGGACGCCGCCGGCTCGGATCCGCGCTCGCTCCGGACGACCGCTCGCCGCGACGGCGACGAGTGGGTGATCAACGGGCTCAAGTGGTTCACGTCCAACGGCAAGCGAGCCGACTTCTTCATCGTCATGTGCCGGACCGAAGATCCCGAGGGGCCGCCCGACACGAACGGCCGCATGACCCAGATCATCGTTCCCCGCAACACGCCGGGAGTGAACGTCCTCCGCAACATCAACGTCTGGGGCGTCGAGAGCGACCACTGCGAGATCGCCTATGAGGACGTCCGAGTGCCGGTGGAGAACCAGCTCGGCAGCCGCGGCAGCGGCCACCAGGCGGCCCAGGACCGGCTCGGCGCCGGACGCGTGTACCACTGCATGAACTCGATCGGCGGCATGTGGCGGGCCTTCGACCTCATGGTGGAGCGCGCCCGGACGCGCCAGGTCCACGGCGGCCTCTTGCAGACGAAGCAATTCATCCAAGGCTTCATCGCCGACTCCTACATCGACATTCAATCGGCCCGGCTCATGACAATTCACTGTGCCGAGAGGATGGCCAACGACCTGGACGCCCGAACGGACATCTCGGCGATCAAGGTGTTCGTCCCCGCGGCCTACTCGCGAGTCGTCGACCGGGCGATCCAGGTCTGGGGAGCAGCAGGGGTATCGGGTGACCTCCCCCTCTACGGCATGTACCAGGGCGCTCGGACCTTGCGGCTGGCGGACGGACCGGACGAGGTCCACCGCATCCTCATCGCGAAGAACGTCCTCGCCCAGTTCAGCCATGGGATCGGGTGGGATTTCGGCAACTGAGCGGACGGCATTGCCGGAGCTGGACAGCTGGCGAAAAATCGCTTGTCGTACGTCCCTTCCCGTCCTACAATAACTTCCTCAAGTTGAGGAAGTAGCTGAGCGGTGTTTTCGTGACCGGTCCGATTGGAGGGTCCGTGAGCGAGGCCATCACTGGGGGCCGACGTGACGACGACGCCTGAGCGCCGAGGCGGGCAGAGCCTGTCCTGGGAGATCCGGGCGAATCGCGACCCCCTGCCCCAACAGCTTGTTCGTCGAGCCAACGAGCGACGGGTGTTTCATCTCCTCCGGCAGCGGGGACCGATCTCGCGGGCGGATCTCGTGCGCGCCACGGGGCTCAGCGGCCAGTCCGTCGGCATCATCGTCCGGCACTTGCTCGAGCAGGGGCTCGTGGAGGAAACCGGGGCGGAGCCGCAGGCCCAGCTCGGGCGGTACCCCATCGGGGTCCGCATCCACGCCCGGGGCGCCCTGGCGTTCGGGTGCAACGTCGAGCGCGACCAGATCGCCGGCGCCTGGATCGACTTGAGCGGCTCGGCCGTGGTGACCGAGACCGTGGCCTATCCACAGGGAGAAGCACCGAGTCGCACGATTCGGCGCGTCGAGGAGCTCTTTGCGAGGCTGGCAGCCGATATCGGGCTCGCCGCCTGCGACAACTGGCTGCCGGCAATCGGACTCGGCCTTCCGGGCCCGATCGACCCGGAGACAGCCGTCCTCGTCAACCCGCCCAACTTTCCCCGTTGGGAAGGCGTCGATCCGCGCACCCTCTTCTCCTCGGAATGGAGCCTGCCGATCTTCTGCGAGAACTCGGCGACGGCGGCGGCCCTCGGCGAGGCCTGGCAATCGAGGACGGACACGAGCAACTTCCTCTACTGCCACTGGGGCGTCGGGATCGGAGGCGGCCTCGTCATCGACCTCGACACCTATCGGGGCAGGACCGGCAACGCTGTCGAGCTCGGGCACGTCCCGGTCGTGCCGGACGGAGCGCCCTGCGGTTGCGGCGGACGCGGGTGCCTCGAGGCCGAGGCATCGGTGGCTGCCATCTGCCGACAAGCTGCCGAGACGGGCATCCACGCCGAATTCGACGAGCTCGTGGCGAGGGCGCCCGACGATCCACGCGTTGCGCACCTGCTGACCCGGGCCGGGCAGCTACTCGCCCAAGCGCTCGTGGGGGCGGTGAACCTCTTCGATATCGACATGGTCGTGTTGGGTGGCCACCACCTCCTGCAAGCCGCCGAATGGTTGATGCCACCCGTGGACGCCGCCGTTCCCAACCTGGCGATCCGACGCGGTGTCCGGCCCGTCACGGTGCGCATCTCGGCTCTCGGTGAGGCGGCGGGCGCAATCGGCGCCGCCAGCGTTGTGTTCGACAAGCTGTTGCCCTCGAGCGCCGAGCTCGTGCCCGCCGCCAGGACGCAGGGATAGGAACGGCATGCGCGAGCAGCCTGACCCCACGGCGGCCGCCGCCATCTGGTCGGAGCTCTACGAGAGCTACCCGGCTCTCGGGTCCTGCGCGCCCGCCATCAGGCAAGCCTGGGATCTCTTGCGCACCGTCCTGCACGACGGCCACTCCGTCCTCGTGTGCGGCAACGGGGGGAGCGCAGCCGACAGCGAGCACATCGCGGCCGAGCTGGCCAAGCCGTGTGCTCGCCGGCGCCCCCTCCCGGCGCCGCTGACCGAGGCCCTGCGGGCGGCAGGCGACGACGGCTACCTCGCCGACGGCCTGCAGGGTGGCTGGCCCGTGCTACCCCTCACGAGCCAGGCCGCCCTCGTGACGGCGATCGCCAACGACCAGGGCGCCGACTTCGTCTTCGCCCAGCAGGTCATCGCGTACGGCCGGCCGGGCGACCTGCTCTGGGCCTTGACGACCTCGGGGTCCTCGACGAACGTCATCCACGCGCTGCGCACAGCGCGCGCTCTCGGCCTGCACACGATGGCCTTCACCGGGCCCCGCGGCCGGCTCGCGGCCGCCCTGTGTGACGCCCTCGTCGAGTTGCCCGGAGCGACGACGTCCAGCATTCAGCAGTCCCACCTGCCCGTGTACCACGCGTTCTGCCTGGCGATCGAAGCGGAGAGCTACGCGCCATGAGCCACGTCTGGGCCTCTGTGGCGATCGGCGGCACGAAGTGCTCGGTGTCTGTCGCCCGCGCGACTGGGGACACGTTCACCTTCATCGAGCGGAGGACCTTCCCGACGGACGCCTCACCCGAGCGCACGCTGGGCACCCTCGTCCGCCACCTGGGGGCGGAGCTGGCTGCGGCCGGCGGGCCCCCGCTGGCCGGTATCGGAATCGTGTGCGGCGGGCCGCTCGACGAATCCAAGGGCCTCGTGCTGGGACCGCCGAACTTGCCCGGCTGGGCGGCCGTCGAAGTGGTGCGGCCGTTCGAGGACCACTTCGGTGAGCGCGCCTGCCTGCAGAACGACGCTAACGCCGGCGTCCTGGCGGAGTGGACGTGGGGAGCCGCCAGAGGTTGTGACAACGTCGTGTTTCTCACCTGCGGAACCGGCATCGGGGCAGGGCTCATCCTGAACGGGCGGCTCTATCGTGGATCGACAGGCCTGGCAGGCGAGGTCGGACACTGGCGCCTGAGCACGACGGGACCGGTCGGTTACGGAAAGGCCGGTTCTTTCGAGGGGTTCTGCGCAGGCTCCGGCATTGCCCGGCGCGCCCAAGAGCTGGCGCTGCAGTGCCTCCAGCAGGGCAGCCCGACGAATCTGTCACCCGAATGGCGTGATCTGGAAAGCCTGTCGGCCAAGCGGGTGGCCGAGGCCGCCGACGGCGGCGACCCGGTGGCGGGCCTTCTATGGGCCGAGGTCGGTCGCCACCTCGGATCTGGCATCGCCCTTCTCGTCGACTTGCTGAACCCGGACGTGATCGTGCTCGGAGGCATCTACGTGCGCCAGCGCGACCGTCTGCAGCCGAGCCTGCTCGAGGAGCTCGAGCGGGAGGCCCTGCCTCAGTCGGTCATGGCCTGCCGCGTTGTCCCGTCGGCCCTCGGCGAGCACATCGCCGATTGGTCGGGCCTCGCCGCAGCCCTGCTGGGGGACGAGACGACACCTGCCGGGCGTCGTGTGAGTAGGGCGACGCACGCCTCCGACGGCGTGCCAGACCAACTGTCGCCGCCACCGGGCTCGAACGCCTCGCACGTCGCTGCCGTACCGCATACCGAAGCAACCCCGACGAACATGGAGGAAAGCCAATGACCAAGTTGCGACGCGTGCTGCTCTTGAGCAGCGCGCTCACGCTGGCCGGTGCGTGGATCGCCGGCTGTAGCAGCAACAGCACCAGCACGAGCACGAGCAGCCCCGCCGGCCCCGGATCCACGAACGGGTCGCCGCAGACCCTCACCGTGGCATATTGGGCGAACTTCGACACGCCCGGTACGAACGCCACACCCGATCTCATCAAAGCCGCCGCTGCAGAGCTGGCTAAGGCTCATCCCGGCGACAAGGTCGTGCTCGACCCGATCACGACCGACTCCGAATCCACGTACTACGCCAAGATCGACTTGGCCGAACGCAGCCGCTCGACGGCACCCGACGTCGTGATGGAGGACTCCTTCCTCATCGGCTCGGATGCCAGCGCCGGCTACATCCGGGCGCTGCCGCAGCTGAAGACGTGGTCGGGATGGTCCGAGTTCCCATCGGCGATGCAGAACATCGCCACCTACAACGGGCAGATCTACGGCGTCATGAACAGCACCGACGTCCAGTTGATCTACTACGACGCCAATCTTTTCCGGCAAGCCGGCATCGCCGTGCCGTGGCAGCCCCACAACTTCAGCGACATGGTGGCGGCCGCGCAGGCGTTGAAGACACACGACGCCGGCATCACGCCGGCCTGGCTCTACGCGGGGCTCCCCCTCGGCGAGGCGTCGTCGTTCCGCGGCTTCGAGGTCTTCCTTGATGGCACGAATGACCGCATCTACGACAACACCACGAAGAAGTGGGAGGTGTCGGGACCCGGCTTCACCGCCACCTGGAACTTCCTGGCCGCTATGCGTCCCTACGTCGAACCCGAGTCCGACTGGTCGAACCCGAACGCCAGCGCAACGGTGAACATCACCCTCATGCCCGAACAGAAGGTCGGGATGGTCGTCGACGGCAGCTGGGTCTCGACGTTCTACGTCAAGGGCGGCCCCAAGCCGATCCCGAACTTCCTGTCCACCTACCTCGTCGCCAAAGTACCGACGGACAACCTGTCGGCGCCCTACACGGACCAGTCCGGCGGCTTCGCCTGGTCGGTCGGCGAGCAGTCTGCCAACCCGGCACTCGCTCTCGAGCTGGTCGAGGACCTGTCCTCCGCCCCGAACATTGCCGAGTTCGACGCCAAGGACGGGAACCTCCCGCCGCGCACCGACGCCCTCACCCAGTCGCAGTGGGCGCAGGAGAACAAGCTCGACCCGATCCTGACCTTGTCCTCGCAGCTGTTGGCATTCACCAACTTCCGGCCGAACCTGCCCGCCTACCCACAGATCTCCAACGAGATCGCCACGCTCACGGGCGACATCGACACGGGATCGATGACAGCGGCTCAAGCCGAGCAGGCCTATGCCGCCAAGGTGACCCAGATCGTCGGCGCCGGCAATGTCGAGGCGATGACGAGTTGACCCCGATCGGCGGCCCGTCCGACCGCTCTCGCCGGGTCGGCCTCGGCCGACCCGGCGTGGCCGCCATTCGGTGGCGGCCGGCAGGCGATCGGCGGCGCTGGCGAGGCGCCGGGGCACGACGGCATCGCCCGCGAGAGGCTTGGTTCCATGTCTAGCGCCGCCCACGGCATCGTCACCGAAGCTGGACGCCGCCTTCGCGTCGGGAGCCGAGGACGTCAGCGGCTGACCGGGGTCGGCATGGTGCTCCCGCTCGTAGTGGTCGTGCTGGCGTTCCTCGGTTGGCCGATCATCTGGACCCTGGTGCTGTCCCTCACGAACATGACGGTGACGGGTCCCACGGCCACCCATTACCAGTTCATCGGCCTCTCGAACTACGCAAAGCTCTTCTCGTCCGGTAGCGGGCTCGTCTCGTCGCTCTTCCTCACCCTGTACTACCTCGTGGCGTCCGCCTACATCGGCCAGGCGCTCTTCGGCTTCGCCCTTGCCTATCTCATGATGCGGTGCAGCCTCGGTGTCCGAAAGGTCGTCGGGTCGATCATCATCTCCTGCTGGCTCGTCCCGGAGATCATCGCTGCCTGGATGTGGTTCGCCCTGCTGAGCGACGGTGGCACGCTGCAACAGGGGCTGCACGCCGTCGGGATCCCGTATCAGACGTGGCTCATCTCGCACCCGATGATCTCGGTCAGCCTCGCCAACTCGTGGCGGGGCGTGGCGTTCTCCTTCCTGCTCTTCTCCGCTGCCCTGTCGGATGTGCCGAAGGAGCTCATGGACGCCGCTGAGGTCGACGGGGCCGGCGGCTGGCGACGACTTCGGAGCATCATCATCCCCCTCCTCGCCACGACGATCCTCGTCGACTTCGTACTCATCACCCTCGGCACGCTCAACGACTTCACGCTCATCTTCGCCATGACCGGCGGCGGTCCCGGCACCAGCTCGAGCGTGCTGTCGGTCTTCATGTACCAGCAGGCGTTCGTGACGTTTCAGCTCGCCTACGGAACCGCTATCGCCGTCGTGCTGCTCGTTGTCGGCGGCCTCTTCTCGATCCTCTACATCCGGGCCCTCCGCCGCCAAGGCGCCCTCAACATGAGCCGATGATCAGCGCCCCGCCATCCCAGCAGCGAGCCGTCTTCCGACACCTGCCGTCGGCCGCCATGGTGCTCGTCGGCTTGCTGTTCCTCGTGCCGTTCGTGTGGATGGTGATCGTGGCTTTTCAAGCTCACGGATCCCTCGACCTTCAAGGCGGCGGCAGCTTCACGTTCTCGCACTTCTCGGACGTGCTGCACGAGAGCTCGTTCGTGTCGTCGTTCGGGAACTCGCTCTACCTCGCCGTCGGCACGACGCTGTTCACGACGGTGATCGGCGTCCTGGCCGGCTATCCGCTCTCCCGCTTCCAGTCGCGCGCCCAAGAGTGGTTCGTGTACGTCCTCGTGTTCCTCACCGGCCTGCCGATCATCGCCCTCATGGTGCCCACCTATGACTTCTTCGTGACGCTGAACTTCATCAACTCGAAGTTCTGGACGGTGTGGTTCATGACGGCGACGGCGCTCCCGTTTGCCACCTGGATCGCCCGCAGCTTCATCGACGCAGTGCCTCGAGAGGTCGAGGAGGCGGCCTGGATCGACGGCACGAACCGCTGGGGGTCGCTCTGGCGCCTCGTCGTCCCCCTGATCGTGCCGGGCATCTGCGTCGTGGCGATGTACACCTTCGTGAACGCCTGGAGCGACTTCTACATCCCCTACATCCTCTTGCAGGGCTCGAACAACCCGGCCTCGGTCACGATGTACAGCTTCTTCGGCCAGTACAACATCAACTACAGCGACGTGGCGGCCTTCGCCCTGCTGTACTCGCTGCCTCCCGTCGTGCTGTACCTCATCGTCACCCGCTGGGTCGGCCAGGGCTTCGCCCTCGGCGGAGCGGTGAAAGGCTGAGCGATGACGCGAGAGACCGATTCCGGGCGTGAGGTCGACGAGGGTTCGCCACAGACCGTGCATCTCATCGGGAACGCCCACATGGACCCCGTTTGGATCTGGGACTGGCGTGAAGGCTTCGGCGAAGTCTGGGCGACTTTCCGATCGGCCCTCGACCGCCTTGCCGAGCACTCCGACGTCGTTTTCACGGCGAGCTCAGCCGCCCACCACGACTGGATCGAGCAGCACGATCCGGCCATGTTCGAGCAGATCAAGGCGGCCGTTGCAGCCGGCCGCTGGTGCCTCGTCGGCGGCATGTGGGTGGAGCCGGACTGCAATCTCCCGTCCGGTGAGTCGTTCTGCCGACAGCTCCTTCTCGGGCAACGATTCTTCCATCGTGCCTTCGGACGCGTGGCACGCACCGGCTACAACGTGGACTCGTTCGGGCACACAGCGGGCCTCCCGCAGCTACTGTCCCGCAGCGGCTTGGGCGCCTACGTGATGATGCGCCCGGCGGCGCACGAGCGAGAGCTGCCGGGCAACGCCTTCCGGTGGGCGGACGCCGATGGGAGCACGGTGCTCGCCTACCGAATTCCCTTCGACTACGCGACCGACTCGGCCGAGCAGATCCCGGAACGAGTGCAGGAGCTCCATCGGCGCGCCGAGTCGGAGAACACCCCGATGATGCTCTTCTACGGCATCGGCAATCACGGCGGCGGCCCGACACGAGCGATGCTGCAGGCGATCGACACGGTCGCCGAGAGCGGCGCCGCAGTTATCTACAGCGACCCCGACCGTTACTTCGCCGAGCTCGGGACCAGCAGCCCGGCGCTGCCCCTCGTGTACGGGGAGCTGCAGCACCATGCCGTCGGCTGCTACTCGGTGAGCGCATGGGTCAAGCGGGCAAACGACCGATGCGAAGTGGCGCTTCTCGTCGCAGAGGCGCTCGAGGCTGTGGCAAGCCGGCTGGCCGGCCGTCGCTCTCGCGCGGCGGACCTCACGACCGCGTGGAAGGAGCTGCTGCTCTGCCAATTCCACGACATCCTCGCCGGAACCTCGAGCAAGTCGGCCTATGGCACCGTCAGCGCCCGCTTCGGCTACGTCGAGACGATCGCCGACCAGGTGACGACGAACGCCGTCTACGAGATTGCTCATCGAGTGGACACGAGTCTCGGCATGAGCGGCCCCGTGCAGCGCGACTCGTCGTTCTGGACCGGCAACGAGGCCTCCGGCGTGCCCTTCCTCGTCTACAACCCGCTCGGCTGGCCGGTACGCCAGGTCGTCGAGGCACCTCGATCGTCGACCACCGTGCTCGACAGCGACGGCAACGAGACCGCGAGCCAGGCCGTGGCGTCCGGCGAGGTCACCCTCTTTCGCTCCCACTCGTTGTTCGTAGCCGACCTTGGCCCGCTCGGGTACGAGGTCTTCTGGCTCCGCGGGGGAACGGCGCGCCTGCCCGACGACCCCGCCCCGACGACGCAACCGGCCATCGAGAGCGACCTGCTGCGAGCCGTGGTCGACGAGAGAACGGGCGCCATCTCGAGTCTGATCGATCTTCCGAGCGGGACTGAGCTGATCGGCGACACCGGCATCCGTCCCGTCGTTCTGACAGACACGAGCGACACGTGGTCGCACGGCCTCATCGGCTTCGAGGGGGACCAAGCTCCATGTGACTTCGTCGGTTGGGAGATGATCGAGAACGGTCCCCTTCGCTGGCGACTGCGGCTGCGGTTCCGCTCAGACGCCTCCTCCGTCACCTTGGATCTCTGTCTTGCCCGCGCCGCCCGCTACGCCGAGATCCAGTTGCGGGCGGACTGGTCGACGCCTCACGTCGTTCTCAAGCTCGTGATGCCGTGGCGGCTCGGCCCGGACGTGGTCACCGTCGCCGGAGCTGCCTACGGGCACGCCGTCCGTCGCCCTTGCGGAGCCGAAGAGCCGCTGCAGGGCTGGCTCGACTGCTACGACCCGGCCGCCGACCGCGGCGTTGGTTGCACGACCGACTACTTGCACGGTTATGACGCAACCGGTGCGACCACCCGCCTCACGGTGCTGCGCAACCCGCTGGCAGGCGATCACGGCGGAGGATGGGCGACCCGCCCTGGCGTGGACTATCCGTATACCGACAGCGGCCTCCACGAGGCGAGCGTGCGGATCCACCCTCATAACGGGGACTGGCAGGCTGCCGGGCTCGTCGCACGGGCCGACGAGCATGTGCGGCGTCCGGTCGTCGTGGCGGACACGTACCACGTGGGGAACCTGCCGGCCAAGGGAGCGTTCATACGAGTGGAGCCACCCGACGTCGCAGTCGTGCGTGTGCTGAAGCGGGCCGAGAACGACGAGGGCGTCGTCGTTCGCCTCGTCGAAGCCAGCGGCGCCCACGTCGCCGTGGTGCTCAGCGGTCAGCTCGTCGGACGCAAGGTCACAACCAGCCTGGCGCCGTACGAAGTGCAGACCTTGCTCGTTCCTGACGAGGCATCGGCGCCCGCTCGCGCCGTGAGCATCACCGAGCTCGAGCACTCGACGGAGGCAGGTGCTGACTCATGGCGACGGTGAGTCTCGAGAACGTCACGAAGACCTACCCCAACGGCTTCGAGGCGGTCAGAGGTGTCGACCTCGACGTCTCAGACGGTGAGTTCGTCGTCCTCGTCGGTCCGTCCGGGTGTGGCAAGACGACGCTGCTGCGCATGGTGGCCGGCCTCGAGCAGATCACCTCCGGAACCCTGCGCATCGGGGAGACGGTCATGAACGAGGTCGCGCCGAAGAACCGCGACCTCGCCATGGTCTTCCAGAACTACGCCCTCTATCCGAATATGACCGTGGCACAGAACATCGGCTTCCCGCTCAAGGTTCGCGGGATGCCGCGCAACGAGATCCGAGGCAAGGTCGCCCAGGCGGCCGAATTGATGGGCCTCACGAAGCTCCTCGACCAGCGGCCCGGGAGGCTCTCCGGCGGGCAGCGTCAGCGCGTGGCCATGGGGCGGGCGATCGTTCGCGAGCCTGCGGCGTTCCTCATGGACGAGCCATTGTCCAACCTCGACGCCCGGCTGCGCGTCCAGATGCGGGCGGAGATCAGCCGGCTGCAGCGGCGCCTTGGAGTGGCGACGCTCTATGTGACCCACGACCAGACCGAGGCGATGACGATGGGAGACCGCGTCGCCGTGCTCGCCGAAGGCAAAGTGCGGCAATGCGACGTCCCTCAGCTCATCTACGACCACCCGACCGACCTGTTCGTGGCGGGGTTCATCGGCTCGCCGGCGATGAACCTGTACGAGGCGCGCCTGAGCGCCGACGCCCGCACACTCCAACTCGGATCGCAGCGGCTCGAGCTCCCCGACTCGCTGCTCGTGAGACGGCCGAAGCTGGCAAGCCACCGGGACTCCCCTGTCGTGGTCGGTTTCCGCCCAGAGCACCTCGAGGTCTCCGAAGGGAGCGGGCGACCGGGATTCGCCGGAGACGTCGATCTTGTCGAACCGCTCGGCTCCGAGCTCCTCGTCCACTTCGCCGTCGATGCCACCCCCGTTCGCACTCACGAGGCAGAGCCGGCTGAGAGCGTGGCCCTCGGGGGAACGGTTGGGGAAGGTATCGCCAGAGTGAACGCCGCCGCCGGCGTCAAGCCCGGTGGTCGCCTCCGCCTCGAGATCGACGCCGATCGCATCCACTTCTTCGACCCCGCCAGCGAGGTGTCGATCTCGGAGTAGGACCGGAGGCGGGCCGCAGGCGCCCGGCAGCGGGTCAGCGAATGGGGCTTCCGAAGCGAATTACATTGCCGTCGGGATCGGTGATGGAGCCTTCCCGCTTGCCGTAGTCCTCATCTCGCGGGCCGTGCACTTCGATCCCGGCTTGTGCCCACTCCTCGGCCGCCCGGTCGGCATCTTGGCAGTGGATGTAGAGAGAACCCTGACCGGGAACTTCGTCGCCTACAGCTTGGGCCAGGTGGACTGTGAGGTCGCGATCCCGGTGAGCGAAGGCATAGGTGTCATCGTGGAACGACGTCTCGAAGCCGGCACCCTCGAACCAAGCGACCGAGCGGGTGACATCGGCGACCTTGAAGATCGCCTCGAACCCCGTGACCAGCCAAGTTCCGGCCATGAGTTGCAGTTGGCCGTCTCGCTGCCCGTTTAGCCCGGCGAGGCAGTTGTGGCAGATCGGCAGGTCGGGATGCGCCCGCAGCCTGACCCACCAATCGACCGACATCGAGCAGCACGCACACGCCTGAGCCATGGCCGACCATGGTAGGTCCGTGTCGTCATCACGGCCCGTACGTGAACCCGCTTCCGCGTCGGCGTCGGTGACCTGGGTCTGGAGACGCCGTTTGACCCAGTCGCGCTCACCGTGGGCCCTCAGCGAGAGGCGCCCCACGCCCGCGCGGTGGCCAGCAGGTCCGGCGAGCCATGTCGTCGCTCGACGCGGACGACTCGGACATCGCAGAACCCGGCCTGATCGAGAGCGGCGGCCAGATCAGGTGCCGTCCAACAGGCGAAGAACCGCCCGGGAAAGTCGTCATCGGGTAGCGCGTAGCCTTCGTAGTCGCCCTCGATCAGCGTCGCCATGATCAACCCGCCGGCACTCAGCACCCGCCGCGCCTCGGCCAACGCAGATGCAAGGCGGCCTTTTGGAAGGTGCAGGTAGGAGTGCCTCGCGAAGATCCCGTCGAGGCAGCCGTCGCCGAGGGGGAGACGCTCGAGGTCGGCTCGAACGAGCGGGAAACCCCGTGGCCTCGCGAGCCACAGCATGGCCGCCGTGGCGTCGATGCCGATTACCGGCGCCCCGATCTCGCCGAGATAGCGACCGGTCCCGCATCCCAAATCCGCCACGGGACCGAGACCGGCCCGGCGGCGGAACTGAGCCCCGAGCCCGTCCGTGACGTCCCCTCGGCGCTGCTTCCATGCCGGCGCGATCCGCTCGTACACCCTTACTGTGGCGGCGTCCATCGCCCCGAGTATTCATCACTCGGGCGCCGTATGCGCGGCGGAGCCCGGGGTGCGACGGTCGCAGGGTCTCACGCAGATATCGGCCCGCCGCAAGCGAGCGGGCGTCCGGTTACGAGAGGCCGAGATTCCTGCGCCTAAGCTGGTGTCGTGCCAATGATGAAGCGCCGGGATTCCTCGACGCAACGGCGATGAGCTGGGCGCCGCGGCAACTCATGCCTGCGGCCTTCCTGGGCCACGGCAATCCGATGAACGCGCTCGAGCACAATCGGTACACGGAGTCGTGGCGAGCCTTCGGGGAATCAGTGCCGAGACCTCGCGCCATCCTCGTCATCTCGGCGCACTGGTTCATCAACGCCACAGCCGTCACTGCGATGGACAGACCACGAGTCATCCACGACTTCTATGGCTTTCCAGACGAGCTGTTCGCCTTCGACTATCCGGCCCCCGGCGCCCCTGACGTGGCAGCCGAAGTCGTCGAGATCGTCAAACCCCGTTGGGTGGGCCTGGACGTCGACAGCTGGGGCCTCGATCACGGTACCTGGTCCCTGCTGGCTCACGCCTTCCCCGACGCGGACATCCCCGTCGTGCAACTGTCGATCAACGCCGTACAGCCACTCGAATACCATTTCGAGATCGGCGAGCGTCTGGCTCCGCTCCGCCGGGACGGCGTGCTGATCGTCGGCAGCGGCAACGTCGTGCACAACTTGCAGGCGATGGACTGGAGCAGAGCAGATGCGGGATTCGACTGGGCGCATCGTTTTGACGACGCCGCCCGCGCCTTGATGCTGAACGCCCCGGGCGATATCAACCGCCTCGCGTCACACCCTGACACGGTGAGAGCCGTCCCGACCCCCGATCATTTCCTGCCTCTTGCCTACATCGCCGGCATCGCCGCTGCTGGGGGCAGCGAAGGCGAGGTGCTCGTCGACGGCTACGCGTTCGGATCTCTGTCGATGACCTCGTATACGGTCGGCGCAGCGCTGCCCACGAACCATGTGGAATCGCCGCCAGCGGCGAGCACCATATCGAACGAGAGGCTCCCCGATCCGGGCGCGATGACGGATCCGGGCGCGATGGCCCCGCCCGACGAGACGAACCTCTAGATCTGCCGAGGCGAATCCCCACCCATGTCGACCGACCGCCGATTCATTGATGAGCCCATCCGCTCATGGTTACAGCGAGTTATTGACAGTGCTCGTGCCTCATGGGACGCGCAGGAGAGAAACGTCTCAAGTGTCCCCACCAGGCAGTCGATAAGAACTCCGGTGTCATCGCAAGACCGGATGGTCGATCGCGCCCCCGCGGGCACTCCAGAGGACAGCGAGCGCGCCGCGAGAAGAGCCCAGGTCAGCGAAGGTGGCGGCGCCGTTTCACGGCTTTCTGGACCTGAGCCAACGGCAGACCAGCTGACACAAGAACGGCCGGCAGCCGGCCCGCCGTCGGCGGCAGCGCGCGTCATCCTCCTCTCGGTACTGATGACCGTTGCGTCAGTCGTGCTGCTGATTCGGGGTCCACTTCACAACATCGCCCGCATCGCGGTCCCAGGCAGCGTCATGCCGCAGATCGGCGTGGCAGCCGTCTTGATGGTGCTGTCGGCGGCAGCCGTACTGGCACCCGTGTCCTTCCATCACCGCGGGCACACGTACCTGTTCAGCCTCGGTGAAGTCCCTTTGCTGCTCGGCCTCGTCTTCGCCGGCCCCGGCTACCTGGTCCTCAGCCGCGTCCTCGGCGAGGCCATCGGCCTCGGCGTCGTTCGCCGTCAGTCACCGCTCAAGCTCGCATTCAACCTCGCGACTGGCGCCCTCACAGCCGTGCTCGCCGACGTCGTCTACCGCGAGGTCCTGCAGGGCGGCGTGCCGACACAACCGAGCGGCTGGGGCGCGGGCACCGCCGCTCTCACCACGGCGGCACTGGCGGCTCAGATCGCCGTCGCCGTGGTGGTGCGCATCCACGGCCAGGGCCGGCAGCGCTCGACGCGGTTCGAGTTCCTCACGTTCGCGCTCGTCTTGCTCGCGAGCGTCGGGCTTGCCTTCGTCGTCCTCGACGCCGCGTACCAGAACCGCTGGACCGTGCTGCCGCTCCTCATCGTCGGCGGGCTGATCGTGTTCGCCTACCGCGGTTACCTGCGCCTCACGAAGCGGTTTGGCGCGCTTCAGCAGCTCTACGACTTCGGCCGGTCACTCGGAGGCTCACAGATCGAACCCACACAGACCGTGTGGGCAGTGCTGGAACGGGTGCAATCCGTCATGCGGGCCAATCGGGCCGAGGTCATCCTCACCGAGGCGTGGCCGATCGGCCGCCGCCTTGCCCTGCACGACGAAGAGAGGTCCTTCGAGAACGGCGTGGTCCTCGACAAGTCGGTCGCCATCTCGAAGGTGGTCTCAGAGGGACGAGTGAGCCTTCACACCTGCCAGACCGATCCCTCCGCCCCGGCGCTCATGAACGACCCCGTGATCGGGCAGTTCCGCGAAGCGCTCGTGGCGCCGCTCACCAGCGGAGAGCGAATCTTCGGAGCCCTCATCGCGCTCGACCGGCAGGAGGAGCTGGACGCGTTCGACGACGACGACCTGCGGCTCTTCGAGGCGCTCGCCACCCACGCCAGCACCACACTCGAACGGGCGCGGCTGGTGGAGGAGCTGCGGCTGGAAGCGGAAAGCAAGTCTCACCAGGCGATGCACGACACTCTCACCGGGTTGCCGAACCGCACGCTCTTCCTGGAGCGAGCCTCCGCGGCACTCGCCGAGACCGGGCGGGCGGCTGTCGCCTTGCTCGATCTCGACCGGTTCAAAGAGGTCAACGACACCCTCGGGCACGAGACGGGCGACCGTCTCCTCTGCGAGGTGGCGGAGTGCCTCGTGAGAGCTGCCCGTGGGCGCGCCACGGTCGCTCGCCTCGGAGGAGACGAGTTCGCGGTCGTCGTGACCGACATCATCGGCCCGGAGGAGGCCATCGGCATCGTCCGTGACCTCGAGGCCGCCCTCACTCGGCCGATGAGCGTCGACGGCATCACCTTGGCCGTACGGGCAAGCGCCGGCGTCGCCCTCGCGCCAGAGCACGGCGACAACGTGGCCATGCTGCTGCAGCGTGCCGACATCGCCATGTACCTGGCGAAGGAGAAGCGCTCGGGCATCGAGCTGTACTCACCGTCGCAGGATCAGAACATGCAGCGCAAGCTCGTCCTCGGAGGCCAGCTTGCTCAGGCGTTGGCGCACGGTGGCCTCCATGTCGTGTACCAGCCCATCGCCTTGTTGTCGACGGGTGAGCTCGTTCGGGTCGAAGCGCTGTGCCGCTGGGACCATCCTCAGTTCGGCCAGGTGCCTGCGGACGAATTCATCGCCATCGCCGCCCAGATGGGTCTCATCGGGGACATCACCGACTTCGTGTTGGACGAGGCGTGCGTCGAGGCTGCGAAGTGGCGTGAAGCCGGTATGTCGATCGGCGTGTCCGTCAACCTCTCCGGACGCGACCTCTCGCGGCCGGAGCTGGTCGACAACGTTGCCGCCCGCCTGGCAGCGAACGGCCTGTCGCCCAGCTCGCTGACGCTCGAGGTGACCGAGACCGAAGTCATGGCGGATCTCGGTGAGGCCAGTAGCGTCCTCAGCCAGCTCGGGCAGCTCGGCGTGCGCGTCGCCGTCGACGACTACGGGACGGGATATTCCTCCCTTGCGTACCTGCACCGGCTTCCGCTCACAGAGCTGAAGATCGACCGGTCGTTCATCACGAATATGGTCACCGACCAGAGCAACGCCATCATCGTTCGCTCGTCGATCACGATGGCGCACTCGCTCGGCTTGTCGATCGTCGCCGAAGGCGCCGAGGACGAGCTCACTTGTGCCGTTCTGGCGGACGCCGGCTGCGACGCGGTGCAGGGGTACTACCTGGCACGGCCCCTAAGTGCCTCCACGTTGAGAGAGTGGCTTGCCACACGGCCGCGCCTGTACTTCTCGCGCGAGTTGCCATCCCCGTTGCGCGTCATCGCCGGCGAGCTACGTAGCGTCCGATCGAGTCGCGGCGAACTGGGGCAGTTCGGGAGCTAAACGTCCTGGCACCGGGCTTTCGCCCCCGCGAAGCGAGGAACAGATCACCGGGTTGGAGGGGCATAGTAGCAGGCGGATGCTGACGTCCTCGCGTCCAAGAATCAGGAGCGGGAAAGAAACTCAGTTGCCTATAGCGGCCCGACCTGGAAATATGGAGTGCAGGAAAGGAGGGGGGCCGCTGTAACGGCCTCCCCTCGGCTTCCTAACCTAGTCCCCCCTCGTCTGCCTGAAGGGAGGTGGCCTTTATGACCTGCCGTGACACTAGATGGGGTTGATGGGATTCGACCTGTAGAGCATCACTGGTTGGCAGTGGGCTCCGTGTCGGGCGAGCCCGACGCGGAGTTCCGCTTGTTATATCGGACAGCGCCCACTCGGACTTAAGGAACTTTCTTCAGCTGGTCCGGAACTTCTCGATCGAGGGTAGGCAGCGGTGCTGGACGAGAGTGCCGTAAGGCAAGATGGGACCCGTGACGGCGCGGCTTCCCACGGATAGCACGCCACACCGTCATCCTCGACATCGCCGGAGGGTCATGCCCATTGGGCGACCGTTCTGGCATCTATGGAGCACGTTCGCGTTGGCGAGCTCCGGAGACGGCTTTGCCTACGGTGCCGTGCCGTTGCTCGCCGTGGTGGTCAATCACCACCCGCTGGCTGTCTCCGCCGTGGCTGCTGCTGACAGCCTCCCCTGGCTACTCGCAGCGCTGCCGGCCGGCCTGTTCGCCGATCGTTTCGAGCGTGGGCGCCTCATGGCGGTGGTCAACATCGGCCGGGGGATCTTGCTCGCAGGTCTGGCCCTCCTGGTCGCCTTCCACGAGATCAACCTCGCCTTGTTGATACTGTTCGTGCTCGCCAACGGCACGGCGCGCACCCTCTACTACTCCGCTTCGCAAGCAGCAATCCCAGAGCTTGTGCCGCTCGGCTCTCTCGGAAGGGCCAACGGTGTCATCACGGGCACGGAGGCGGCGACCGAGCACCTCGTGGGACCGATCATCGGCGCGGCGGTCTTCACGCTCCGGCGACTCCTGCCGTTTGTCGCAGACGCCTCGGCCGTCGGTGTGTCCGGCTTCGCGTTGCTCAGCCTCCGCACACAACCCGCCGATCCGGCGTCGAGCGGTTCCATCTGGGACGGCGTACGCCTCCTGCGCAGTGACGAACGGCTACGCGTCCTCGTGACGCTCATCGCCGCCCTCTCAGGGCTACAGGGCCTCGTTGCCGGCATCCTTGTGCTCGTGGCGACTCGCAACTGGGGCGTCCACGCCAGCTACTACGGGGTCTTTCTGGCGGCGGGCGCAGTCGGGAACGTACCGGGTGCGTTGCTGGCGGACAGGATCGTGACGCGGATCGGCAGCGCTGCGACCCTCATCTCGGCGGCCGTCGTCTCCGGCGTCGCCTACGTCGTCATGGCACTCGCCCATTCCTGGATGCTCGCCGGCCCGGCATTCGTGGTCGTGGGCTTCTCTGTGGCAGCAGGCAGCGTCGTCGCCATCTCGCTGCGGCAGCAGCTGACACCGAACGAACTGATGGGCCGCGTCGGCTCCGCCTGGCGTGGCATCGTCTGGGGAGCGGCGCCGGTGGGTGCGCTCCTCGCCGGAGGTCTTGCCGTACTCGGGGGTCTGAGGCTGCCGATCCTTCTCGCCGGCGCAGCGCAATGCTTGGTCGCCGTTGCACTGGCACGGCCGCTGCTCCGCAGACTCCGGGGCGCCGGGAGCGGGGCTTTCGGCAGCGGGCCTCGACCGTCCGTATTCGGCGGCGCGGCCGACGGCCCGGACTCGCTGCCTGAGTAGCCCTCAGGACTCGGCGTGGCCCTCAGGAGCCTGGCTGGCCCTCAGGGGGGAGCCTCGTTGGCCTCAGGAGCCTGGCTGGCCGTCAGGAGCCTGGTTGGCCCTCAGGAGCCTGGTTGGTCGGACAGGGTTGCTCACGATTCTTCGGAGTGCCGCAGCTCTCCGGTGGCGGCCGTCGAGCAGACTGCTTCGGCGAACTGCGGCCATAGCTCCTGCGGAAGGTCGTGGCCCATGCCGGGCAGGCCCACGAAGCGGGCGCCGGGAATGGCCCTCGCCAGCGCCCGGCCACCGCTCACCGAGATGAGCGGGTCATTCATCCCGTGGATCACGACCGTCGGGACCCTCACGTGCCGCAGACGACGTGTTCGGTCCCGTTGGGCGGTCACCGCTGCCAGCTGCCGCCGAAGCCCAGCAGGGTCGTAGCTGCGGTCGTACGAACGCCCGGCCAGCTCGCGTACGCGCCCCTCGTCGAAGGGATAGCCCGGTGACCCGATGATGCGGATGGTCTCGACAGCGGCGTCGATGGCGCCCTGCCGGTCGAGCTCCGGACGCCGGCGCGCCAGGCGGGCTGCGATGGCGGGCCGCGGATGGCCGACAAGGCGAGAGCCCGTGGAAGTCATGATGAGGCTCAAGCTCCGTACCCGGTTCGGGTGCCGGAGCGCCACCGTCTGGGCGATGAAGCCGCCCATCGAGGCGCCGACGACATGTGCCGAATCGATATCGAGTGCGACGAGCAGGCCAGCCGTGTCGTCGGCCATATCGTCGATCGTGTACGGGGGCGGGGAGCGACGCGTGAAGACGGCGCCCGGCGAGGGTGCTCGACGGTCGCTCAGATGGCTGGACAGCCCGGCGTCGCGATTGTCGAAGCGCAG
The DNA here is from genome assembly GCA_050008715.1 of Acidimicrobiales bacterium. Taxonomy (GTDB): domain Bacteria; phylum Actinomycetota; class Acidimicrobiia; order Acidimicrobiales; family Bog-793; genus JAKACA01. The sequence continues at coordinate 44,184 of JBEKMC010000003.1, forward strand.
CACGAAATAGTTCCTTGCAGCCAACAGGCCGCAGAGGTCGTCAGGCCAGGTGATCATCTGTGCTCCAAGCCCCATGATGAGAAGGAGCAGCGGGTCGGCCCGGTCGCCGAACGTCTCGTACGCGAGCTCGATTCCTCGGGCCTCGACAACACCTGTCTCGCGCAACATGGCGCCAGCCTACGGCGGAGGCTCACTCCCGCACGATTTGGCCCGTAGCCTGTTCCAACCGATGCCAAATTCGAGAGAGGCGAACTGATGACCGGTCGACTGGTCACCCTCGTCGTCTGTGGCCGTGCGGGCGAGATCCTCGGCGAGATGCCGCCCTTCCGCGTCGGGACACCCTGGTGGCAGGATGTCGAGCCGATCGTGAGACGGTTCAGATCCCTACAGGTGCTGCGCTTGCTGAGCGCCAGGCCGTCATCGGGCGAGGCGATGGGCGGTGAGGTCCGGTACCTGGCGGAGACACACGACGGGGGACGGGGCCTCAGCCTGGTCGCCTCGCTCGAGGTGCTCGATGACCATCCGTTTCGCATGCCGTGGGCGCGTCCCGGCGGGCCGGCTGCGGATCTCGAATGGGCTGTGGGCATCGTCGAGCCTTCGGGTCCACCGGTGCAGCGCCGCACGTGGAACCTCTCGGCCATCTGGTCGATCCCGGCGGGCCGGGAGAACGTGTGGTTGAAGTGCGTGCCGGGGGGCTTTCGTCACGAGGCCGCCGTCCTGCAGGCGCTGCGCGGCTCGCCTGCGCCGGAGCTCCTCGGCGCCGATGCGCACCGGATGCTGCTGGCAGAGCTGCCGGGCACCGACGGGTATGCGGCCGACGCCCTCGAGCAGCGACGCCTCGTCGACGAGCTTGTCCACCTCCAGGTCGGTACGGTCGGCGCCACGGCCGGTCTCCTCGCCGCCGGTGTGCCGGACGCCCGGTGGGCGGTTCTCGTCGAGCAGTTGTCTGCCGTCGTCTCGCGTCGCGCCCCTGAGGATCGCCCGCTGCAGGCGCTCCTAGGAAACGCCAGCCGGCGAACGGACGAGATCGACGCGTGCGGGTTCGCAGACGTCCTCGTTCACGGGGATGCCCACGCCGGCAACGCCCGCATCGGCGTGGATCCCCCGATCTGGTTCGACTGGGGCGACGCGCGCGTCGGCCATCCGCTGCTCGATCTCGCCGTCCTGTCGCGCCTCGGGCGGATGGAGCGCGACTCCTTGCGCCAGTACTGGCTGGATGCCTGGGAGCGTGCGGTGCCGGGAGCCGACGCATCTCGAGCGTGGAGCTTGCTCGAGCCATTAGCGACCCTGAGGGCAGCCGCCGTGTACCAGGGCTTCCTGGATGCCATCGAGCCGTCGGAGCGCATCTACCACGACGGCGACGTGATACCGGCCCTCGAGGCAGCCTCACGTCTGGCGAGCACCTCACCGCTCGGCTGACCGATGCTCGACGCTGACTCCGTCAGCCCACGAGGAGCGCCACGCCGGCCTCCACGACGCGGCATCCGAAGACCGTCTCGTCGGCCGGCTTCGGGCGGCTGATGCAGTACCCCTGCGCGAGGTCACACCCGAGGTCGTGCAGCAGCTCGAGGGTCGCTTCGTCTTCGACCCCTTCGGCGACCACCCTCATGCCAAGGGCGTGGCCGAGGTCGATCGTCGCCCGCACGAGCTCCGGATCGCGCTTGCGTTCACCGCTGGCGAGGCCCGTGATGAAGGTGCGGTCGAGTTTGAGCTCGCCCACGGCCAGGCTGCTCAAATATGCGAGCGACGTGAACCCGGCGCCGAAGTCGTCGACCGAGACGACGAGGCCCAGATCGCGCAGGTCCTCGATCACCTGACTGGAACGTTCGAAGTCCGAGATGATGCTCGTCTCGGTCATCTCGAGCACGAGCGCCTCCGGTGGCAGGTCGTGGAGATCGAGCAGCGAGCTGACAAGATCGGTGAACCCGGCGTCGAGCAGGTTCGACGTCGAGATGTTCACCGAGATGGCGACCTCGTGCCCGGCACTACGCCAGGACGCGCACTGGGCAAGGGCTTGCCGGAGCACCCAGGCGGTGAGTGGGCGCATCAGCCCCGCCTCTTCTGCGAGCGGCAGGAACTTGAGTGGCGGCACGATGCCGAGTCGGGGATGTGGCCACCGGATCAGGGCCTCGAGCGCGACGATCTCCCCGGAGCTCATGTCCAGTTGTGGCTGGTAGTGCAGAACGAGGCCGCCCGTTTCTACGGCGGTCCGCAGCTCCTCGACCAGCAGCAACGGACTCGTGCCGGTGTCGAGACCGCGCTCGTAAAGGGCGACCGGGATGTCCGCCAGCTTCGCCCGGTACATGGCGACGTCCGAGCACCGGAGCAGCTCCGCGCTGTCGGCGGCGTCGGCGGGTGCCATGGCGATGCCGATGCTGCCGGAGATGGAGGCACTCATCACGTCGAGGACGAAGGGTGCTTCGAGGCTGGCGGCAAGGCGGCCGGCGACGTCGATGGCGTACTCGGAATCGGCGTCGACGAGGACGACAGCGAACTCGTCACCGCCGAGCCGCACGAGCACGTCGGAGGAGCGCAGGCAGGAGCGAAGCCTCGGCCCGAGCTGTCGCAGCAGCGCGTCACCGGCGGGATGACCGAAGGAGTCGTTGATCTCCTTGAAGTGGTCGAGGTCGATGAACAGGAATGCGAGGGCGCGAGCGGGGATATGTGGGTCCGTCATTTCGGCGAAGAACGTGTCGAGCACGTTGAACAGATGACGCCGGTTCCCGAGGCCCGTCAGATGGTCGGTGACCGACTGGCGGTGACGCTCCTCGGTGACGCTCCGCAGCGTCCTCACGGACAAGACCATGCGCACTGCTACCGCAGCCAGGGTCGCCATGGCGAGCACCAACGCCACGCGTCCCATGTGGTGCACGCTGCCGATGAACAGGACGGCCAGCCCCGAAAGTGCGCCGAGACCCGGGAGCACGAAACCCGAGGGCCGCTCCGCAGCGACCAAGTCGGACGCGTGCGGGCGGAGCCACACGGCCATGGACATGAGCAGGATGGCAGTGGGCCAGGCGATGCCGTTGAGGATCCGGCCGGCCGTCGATGATCCTGCCGTCGTCTGGAACAAGTTGAACGTGTCGCCGGCGACGTTCAGGGCGATGCCGCTCGCAAGGAGCAGCCAGGGTGCCCTCCGGCCGTTCGACAGAACCGCTGTGCCACCGACCACGAGAGCCAGCAGCAGTAGATCGCCGATCGGGTAGGCGAGGTTCGTGATGGTGGCAGCGACGCTGCCACCGGTGGACACGAGGATCGAATGGAACGCGAAGGCCGCGCAGACAGCCGCGGCGCCGAGGCCTGCGACGGCGCCGTCGAGCCAATTCGGGGCCGTGAGGCGGCGCACCTGCCCCCGCATGAAGATGACGACGGCGACGTAGGCGAGCGGGTAGAACTCGAGGTAGAAGACGTCGGCCAACGAGGGAGTCGGCGGGGTTGCACCGCCGAGAGACTCGACGGTGAGGACGATGTCGCCCACGGCCCAGACCAAGAGACTGCACCCGAGGATGAAGGCGGCGGCCCGGCCACGTCGCCGCATCAGGCCGCGGGCGATGCACAGGAGGCTCGCGACGATCTCGAAGGCGTCAACCCCCCATCCGTCGAGGACGGTGGACCTCGCCCCCCGCCCGCGCTCGATCAACACACCGAGATAACACAGCAGAAGGACGCCCAGCACGGAGTAGGAGCACCAGAGCGCCAATTGTGAGCGGCTCGTCGAGGACAGCGTGCTGCCCGGAACAGAAGTCTTCGCCGACAGCACCGGTCTCAGTATCGGCTTCGCGCTGGCGAACTTGAGAAGCCGCTAGTGGCTCGCCGCGGCTCCCCGCAACGGTCAGCGGCTCACCGTGCCGAGCGACGCCTCCACCTCGGCGAGGATCCCGGTGGCACCTGACTGACGCGCCGCCGATCGCGCTTGTTCGCCGAGGCTGGCCGCCTCGGCCGGGTCGGAGGCGTCCACGACGCAGGACAACTGCGCAAGCGTCCTTGCCTCGAACGGCCGAGCCCGCAAGCGCTGCTCGGCCACGAGGGCCAGTCGCAGCAGGCGCTCGGCATCCTCGCGGCGGCCGAGGAGGCGCGCCAGGCACCCGAGGTGGTGGCTGACCGGGCCCCACCAACCTGCGAGCGGCCCCACCCGCACGATGGCCGACGGGCTCCGCGCGAGCGATTCGAACAACCCCTCGGCCTGCGGGACGGCGCCGACGACGGCGCACGTGTGGGCGAGGAAGGCCGTGGGTGCCAGCCAGTCCGCTCCGCGGGGCACACCAGGCAAGCCGTCTGTCACGATCTTCGCGAGCTCCTCTCGCGCCAGATCGTGCTGCCCCGCCAGGGCCGCGCACAGCGCCGTGCCGGCCGCAAAGCTGGCGATGTGGTGGTAGTCGGTGCTGTCGAGCAAGAGCGGCAGCACGTCGGCGGCCTGGCCGAGGTCGACGGCTCGAAGCAGGCCCTGGGCGTAGTAGAGCAAGTCGGCATTGAAGTCGCCGCTCGCACGACCGAGTTGGACCGCCTCCTCCGAAAGTGCGGCCGCGTCCTCGTAGCGGCCCTCGACAAGTGCGACCGTCGAGCGGATCATGGCCGCCTGGCTCTTCTCACGGGGATCGTCGAGCTCGGAGGCGGCGTCTCCGTACAGAGTTGTCGCCCTGAGGAGGTCCTCGCGATCGCCGCGGTCGAGCGCAGCCAGGGCTTGGGCGAATCGCGCTCCGGCGAGAGCCCGCAGGTCGTTCTCCTCGCGGGCGACGGCGGCGAGCCGATCGGCGACCGGCCCGAGGACAGCAGGATCCTCGATGCAGTCGTAGATGCGCGTCTGGCCGAGGGAGAGGAGCGCTTCGGTTCCGGTTGACGGATCTTGTGCCGTGGCGGCCAGCTCCGCTGCGAGCTCGTCGCGCCGTTCAGCCTCGGCCGGGTGGAAGCCGCTGATCAGGTGCGTGACGAGCAGGCCTTTCAGCGTCAGCCGTATCAGGCTGCCGTCAGCCGGCAACTGGGCGAGGGCGGCCTCCATGACTTCGATGCGTTCGGAGTCCGTTTCCCAGTAGGGGTAGCGGCGACCGAGACCGATTGCTGCCCGCGCCCGTACCTCGACGTCCCCGAGGACAGCGGCGAGCTGGAGCGCCTCACGGAACCGGTCGTCGGCCTCCTCGGCACGTCCCCGGTACTGGAGGGCGAGGCCAAGGCGGACGAGCGCGTCGGCGTGACCGCTCGTCGACACCGCCCAGAGATTCGACGCTTCCTCGTATCGAGCGATTGCCTCGTCGGCGGCGGCGGCGGCAAGGGCGACGTCGCCGGCCCTCACCGCCCACCGGGCCGCCGTCGTGCTTGCCGACGGATCGACGGCAGCAACCGCTGCCCAGTGGCGTGCGAGGTCCGCGACGACGTTCGTCTCGGCGCCGCGTTGCTCCAGGGCCAGCGCCACTCTGCGGTGGAACGTGGCGCGCCGCGCATGGGAGAGGCGATGGCCGATCGCCTCCTGCACGAGCCCATGTGAGAACGCAAGGCGACCGGGGCTGGTCTCGACGACGAGCCCGGAGAGCAACCCGTCGTCGGCGGCGTCGACGAGCGCCGGGCCGGCGAGCTCGGCGGCCGATCCTGCAAGCGACAGAGCGAAGTCACGCCCGATGACCGAGGCGACGGAGAGGAGCTCCATGCCGTCATCGGTGAGCGACAGGAGCCGACGCACGACTGTCTTTCGGACCCGGTCCGGCACCCCGAGCCCCCGCGCATCGCTACGCAGGGCGATCCCCCGATCGGTACCGGCGATCAAGCCGGTGTCGAGAAGGTGAACGGTCATCTCTTCGGCGAGGAACGGGTTGCCGTCGGTGGCCTCCGCGACCGAGTCGACGAGCTCGTCGGACACGGCGGACCCGACGAGATCGGACACGAGCAGCCCGAGGTCGGGGCTCGGGAACCCGCCCAGTGCAATTTGGGCGGCGTCGGCGTGGCGCTCGGCCTCCGCCAGCTGACCCGCCTTCGCCGGATCGAGCTCGGCGTCTCGGCTCGTCGCAACGATGACGAGGCCCTCCAGGCTGTGATCGCGAAGGAGGTAGCCGAGGAGCCGGAGCGTCGCGTCGTCGGCCCAGTGGAGATCGTCGATCACGAGCAGCATCGGCAGGAACGGCCGAAGCAATCCGGCGATGGCCTCGAACAGCAACCGTTGCTCGGTCCCGGCTTCTGCGCGCGTCGGCCCCGGCAGCGTCCCCACGTGCTCGGCGAGCTCCGGCAGCAGACGAGCGAGCTCGCCACAGCTGCCCACGGCGAGCCTCAAGGCCGTCGGATCGGCATGCTCGACGAGGTGGCGCAAGATCTCCACGAAGGGGAGATACGCGCCGAGCCGCTCCTCGGTGCAACGCCCCCACAACACCGTCGCCTCGTCGTCGTGCACGTGACGGGCGAGCTCGGTGACGAGACGCGTCTTGCCGATGCCGGGCTCGCCGGTCACCTCGATCATGCGCCTCCGCCGTTCCCAGTCACCGAGTAGGCGGGAGAGCTCCCCCGACCGACCCGTGAACTTGGTTCGCCATCGCCGGCCCACCGCCGCCGGAAGGCAAACACCCGGACCATCCGGCTCGGACGAGCCAGCCGCATCCGGTCGGAACCCGCCCGCCGTGATCGGCTCAGCCCCCTTGTTGCCGATGCGGGGCTGGCCGTGGATGGGCTGGCCGGGGTCGGGCTGGCCGTGGATGGGCTGGCCGGGGTCGGGCTGGCCCCTTCCGGCAGGCGGGCGAGCGCCGGCGGGCGTCGTAGACGAGCGCTCGGCCGACGGCCGGTCCGTCTCCGCTACCGCCGCCCGGGCGAGGACAGCCAGCTCCTCCGCATCGAGATCGAGGGCGCGGGCAAGCTGTCGCACCGTCGAGAGTCGCGGCGTGAGATTCCTGCCCCGCTCGAGGGCTCCGATCGCCGTGGCGCTGAGTGACGCCCGCTCGGCGAGGGCCTCCTGGGTGAGGCTGGCGTCCAAACGGTGCTGCCGGAGCAATCCACCGAACAACTCGCCCACCTGATACCCCCCGGGAGATCCGCTGGCGATGATACCGGAGCGCCGAGAGGCTCCTTCTGGCGGAAAGATTCCGGGCAGTGCCGGGCAAGAGCGGGTCATGATGTCGTCGGTGGGGCAATGCTGATGCCGACCGAGCAGGCCCACGCTGAGGCGGCGCGGCGGTTCGAGGCCTTCTACAGCGAGCAGTACGCCTCCATCTACGCCTACGTGCACCGTCGCCTCACACACTCGCCGGCGGAGGTGGCCGATGTCGTCGCCGAGATCTTCACCGTCGCCTGGCGGCGGTTCGAGGACGTGCCGGCGGCGCCGGGGGACCGACTTTGGCTCTACGGAGTCGCCCGCCGCTGCGTTCTTCGGCATCACCGCACGAGCTGGCGAAGGTCACGCCTGCAAGCCCGTGTGCTCGGCGCCGTCTCGGAGCAGCCCTCGCCCATGTCGTCTCGATCGATCGACCCGCTTACCGGTCAGGTCCGCGACGCCATCGCGCGACTCCGCCCGCTCGATCGAGAGGTGCTCCGTCTCGTGATGTGGGAGGACCTCAGCCACGCCGAGGCGGCAGAGGTCCTCGGTTGCTCCGTCAACGCCGTCGCCCTCCGCCTCCGCCGCGCACGCGGCCGACTGCGCGACGAGCTCGTCTCAGATACCGCGTCCGATACGGCGACCCCGTCGCCAAGCAACCTTGCTCCATCAGCGGGCAGAAGGAGGAACACACCATGACAGACCTCGACTCGCTCGTGTCACGCGCAGACCCCGTGCGTGACATCATCGTCCCGCCGGCCGACCGCAGCCGGGCCATCGCCATCATGGGCGGCGGCCGCCGCGATGGTCCGACGACAGCGGGACGGACCCGCCGTCTCTCGATCGCCGGCCTCTCGGTCACCGCCCTGGCGGCCGTGGTTGCCCTCGCCGCCCTCCTCGGCGCCGGACCGGTCACAGCGCCTCAGCACGCCGGCCATCCCACCGATACGGTGCCGCCCGGAGCCTCCGTGATCCAACACCTCGCCCTCACGGCTGCGAGGCAGCAGATGTTGCAGCCAGGTCCTGGGCAGTACGTGTACTGGACCTCGACCGATGTCGAGACCGAGGCACTCGGACCGGTCGAGGGCGCGCCGGGTACCTGGGGCTATGTGGCCGCCGGCTCGGCTGCAGGATGGTTCGACGTCACCGACACGGTGCAGTGGTGGCTGCCGAGTGCCGGGGCGGGTCGCATGACCTCCACCTCGAGCGCCCCGGTACCCGCCAACTCCGCCGCCGAGGCGGCCTGGCTGGCGGCCGGCGAACCTGCGCTCCCGGGAGCGAGCACCGTCGACACGACCGTGACGGCTGGTGCCTTCGACCTCCGCTTTCTCGGGACCTCTCGCCCCGGCAGCCTCTCGTCTGACCCGCGCAGGCTCTATCGACAGCTCCTGTCGGTCGCTCGGCGTCACCTCGTCGGGGGCGAAGCAGGGAGCGCCGCCATAGCTCGAGACGGCGCCTACAGCATGGCGATCATGCTGCTGCGCCTCTGGCAGGTGCCCCCGAACATCCGAAGCGCCGCCTTCCAGCTCTTGGGCACGGCACCCGGTGCCACGGTGCAAGCAGACGCCACCAGCCCCGACGGCCGCCACGGCGTCGGCGTCACGGTGCCGAACACCACCCTCGGTGTCGACGAAGACGTCGTGTTCGACCCGTCGACGTCGTTCGTGATCGGCGAGATCGACACGGGCATCTCCGGACCGCTCGAGGGTCTTGTCGAGGACAGCGGCAGTCTCACCGGGCCGGTCGTCGTCGACTCGACGACAGCTACGAGCTGAGGCGGGGCTCCCCGGACGCCGGCGACGCCGGCGAACGCCGCCGGCAACGGAGGAGCTGGGCTCAGGCGCCCGCCTGCTCGATGTGTCCGAGGGACACGACGAATCGCCGTACGAGCCATTCGGGCGACGGCCATGGGAACTCCGGGAGCGCCAAACGGAGGCTGACGGCGCCGTGCATCGCCACCCAGATGGTCGTGCTGTCGGCCACGACGTCGGTGCTGCCGGAGGCGCCCGACTCCACGCACGCCTCGAGGGCGTCGACGAGCAGCGCGAACGACTCGGCGCCGTACTCGAGCAACGGGCGACCGCCTGGACCGATGAGCACCGGCTGGCAGTGGGCGGTGTCGGCGATGCGCTCCTCGGAGAAGAGCACGTTGTAGCGGGACGGGTGAGCCAGCGCGAAGCTGACGTAGGTCGTGCAACCGGCGACGAGCCGCTCGACGGCGTCGGTGTGCTCGGCGACGCCGGCGCCGATTGCGATGCGTAGGTCGTCGAAGATCTGCACGACGGCGGCCATCACGATGGCCTGCCGGTCGGGGAAGTGGGCGTAGATCGACGGTGCCGCGATGCCGACCTCGCGGGCGACGGCCCGTAGCGTGACGGCTTCGGACGAGCCCGTCCGCTCGATGATGGCGAGAGCGCCGGCGACGATCTCGTCGGCCAGCAGAGCGCCTTGCCCTCTGGCGTTCCGGCGCCTGCTCTGGCGCGGCGGGGCACCCCGGTCCGACGTGAGCGTGGGGAGGGGCTCGGGAGAAGTAGTCACGGGTTTCTACTTTACAACTGTTAGCTCATCTGTTTATACTTACATACGTAAGGGAACGCTTGTAAGGACCGAAACGAGGAGGGACCCGATGAGCATCGACACCACACCGGAACCGTGGGCACCGAGCGGCGGTGCTGTCACCGCCCAATGGCCTGACGGCCATCCCCACCGGAGGATGATCCTGCTCGTCCTGTGCCTCAGCCTGCTCGTGGTCGTCATCGACAACACGATCCTCAACACGGCGCTGCCGACGATCGCCCGGGTGCTGCACGCCGGCACGTCGTCGCTGCAGTGGATCACCGACGCCTATACGTTGTGCTTCGCGGCGCTCCTCATCCCCGCCGGTGCCCTCGGCGACCAGTACGGGCGCCGGCGGTCGCTCATCGCCGGACTCATTGTCTTCGCCCTCGGCAGCTTGGGTGCATCGTTGACCTCGAGTACCGGCATCCTCATCGGCGCCCGCGTCGTGATGGGCCTCGGCGCCGCATTCGTCATGCCGGCGACGCTTTCCATCCTGAACGCCGTCTTTCCGCCGAAGGAGCGCCCACAGGCAATCGCCGCCTGGTCGGCCGTCGCCGGCGTGGGTATCGTCGTCGGGCCCACGCTGGGCGGCCTGTTGCTGTCGCACTTCTTTTGGGGAAGCGTGTTCCTCGTCAACATCCCACTCGTCGCCGTCGCGCTGTTCGGGGTGCTCCGCACGGTTCCGGAGACGGCTGAGCCGGGTGGCCGGCGGCTCGACCTCGTCGGGACGTTTCTCGTTGCCGGGGCGCTCTTCGCCGTCGTCGACGCGATCATCGAGGCGCCCGTGCGCGGATGGCTCTCGCCGGCGACGGGCCTGGAGGCGGTTCTCGGCGTCGCCGCCCTCGGTGTGTTCGCCTGGTGGGAGCTTCGCATCGCCCACCCGCTCGTCGATCTGCGCGTGTTCCGCAGCGGAGCATTCTCCGCAGCCGCCGGCTCGGTCACCGTCGTGTTCTTCGCCCTCTTCGGCAGCCTGTTCGTCCTGACCCAGTACCTGCAGCTCGTACACGGCTACAGCCCGCTGTCGGCCGGCCTGCGAGCGCTGCCGTTTGCCGTCGCCATGGGTGCGGTGTCGCCCATTTCGACGGTCCTTGCGAAGCGTGTGGGGATCCGAGTCGTCATCCCAGCCGGTATGGCGCTCATGGGCCTCGGGCTTCTCGACCTCTCCACGGCAGGCGTTCACACGACCTACCCGCCGCTCGCGATCGCCGTAGCGATCATGGGAGCGGGCATGGGTCTCGTCATGGCGCCCGCCAGCACGACGATCATGACGGCGGTTCCCGCCCATCAGGCAGGCGCCGGCAGCGCCGTCAACGACACGATCCGTGAAGTCGGCGGGGCCCTCGGTGTGGCCGTCGTCGGCAGCCTGGCGGCGGCGATCTACCGGAGCCACCTGACGGGCGTGCTCGTGGTTCACCATGCTCCCGCCGTCATCGTGAAGATTGCCACGGGCTCGATCGCGGCGGCCGACGCATTCGGAGCACGAGTCGGGGGCGTGGGCGGGAACGAACTGACATCGGCAGCCCACCAGGCCTTTACGACGGCGATGAGCACCGGCATGCGGCTGGCGGCCGCAGTGGCATTGGCGGGTGCGGTCGGAAGCTACGTCCTCTTGAGGCGCCAAGGCGCACCCGCCGCGGTCACGACGCCGCTGTCGGACCTGGCGCTCGCAACCGAAGCGGTCGCAACCGAAGCGGTGGCGACCGGGGCCGAGCGGACGCTCGTTCCCGTGCCGGCCGCCTGAGGCTGGCGAGCATGGCCGTCGCCGTTCAGACGGGGGCAGCCGGCGGCCGAGACGCTCATCGGAAGGAGCGCCTCAGGCGCCTGCCTCCTCGAGGGCGCGCCGCACGAGGACGGCGGCAAGATGACGGCGGTACTCGCTCGACGACCTGACGTCGCTCGGCGGCTCGAGCCCGTCAGAGGCATGCGAGGCCGCTTCGGCAGCGGAGGCGCCGTCGGCCACGGCCGCTTCGACTCCTGCCGCCAGCACCGGCGTGTCCGCCATATTGACGAGGGCGACGCCGGTGGTGCCGTTTCGGACGGCCGCGACTCCGACGATCGCCCAGTCCTGAGCTCTCAAGGTGAACTTCTGAAACGACCAGCCGGCGTTCGCCACCTTGGGGAGGCGGATCTCGGTGAGTATCTCGTCGCGCGAGAGGGCGGTCTCGAGGAAGCTCGTGAAGAAGTTCGTCGCCGGCACGATGCGCTCTCCGGACGGCCCTGCCAGGACGAAGCTCGCCCGCAGCGCCAGGCAGACCGCCGGCAGGTCGGACGCCGGGTCGCCGTGCGCGATCGAGCCCCCGATCGTTCCACGATGCCGCACTTGCGGATCGCCGATCTGACCGGCGACATGAGCGAGGATCGGGACGTCACGGCGCACGACTCCGCTGTCGTGCACGTCGGCGTGCCGGGTGAGAGCGCCCACAGCGATGTGGTCGCCGGCGTCTCGCACGTAGGAGAGCTCACGGACGGGGCCGATGTCGACGAGCAGCGACGGTGACGACAGCCTCAGCTTCATGAGTGGGAGCAGGGAGTGGCCGCCGGCGAGAAGCTTGGCGTCGTCACCACCTTCGCCCAGCAACGTGATCGCCTCGTCGACAGACGAGGCCCTGCGGTAGTCGAACGACGACGGGATCATCGGGCTTCCCCTTTTGCTTGGGCGATCGCCTGCCACACACGCTCCGGCGTGGCAGGCATCTCGAGGTCGGTGATGCCGTAGGGCGAGAGCGCGTCGATGATGGCGTTCATGACGGCCGGCGCCGAGCCGATCGTGCCGGCCTCGCCGACGCCCTTCACACCGAGGACGTTCGTCGGGCTCGGCGTGACGGTGGAAGCCGTCTCGAAGCTCGGCAGCTCCGAAGCGGCCGGCACCAGATAGTCGACGAAGGTGCTCGTGAGCAGGTTGCCCTCGTCGTCGTAGACGGCTTCCTCCCACAATGCCTGCGCGACCCCTTGCACGATGCCGCCATGGACCTGGCCCTCGACGATGAGCGGGTTGACCTGGTTGCCGCAGTCGTCCACGGCGATGTACCGGTCGAGGCGGACGAGCCCGGTCTCGGTGTCGATCTCGACCACGGCGATATGAGTGCCGAAAGGAAACGAGAAGTTCGGCGGGTCGTAGTGAACCGACGCCTCCAGGTTCGGCTCCATCCCGTCAGGGAGGTTGTGGGCAGTGAAGGCCTCGAAGGCCACCGCGCCGAGCGGGATCTCCATGCTCGGGCTCCCCTTCACCCGGAACGACCCGCCTGTGAGCTCGAGATCCTCGGCGGCAGCTTCGAGCAGGTGGGCGGCGATCTCCCGCGCCTTGTCGATCACCTTGTCGGTCGCGAGCGCCACGGCCACCCCGCCGACGGGAAGCGAGCGGGATCCGTAGGTGTCAAGCCCGTACGGCGAGATCGCCGTGTCCGAGTGCAACACGTCGACGTCGTCGGGGCTGACACCGAGGCGGTCCGCCACGATCATCGACCAGGACGTCTCATGGCCCTGCCCGTGAGGCGACGAGCCCGTGACGACCTGCACCTTGCCGGTCGGCAGCAGGCGCACGGTTGCGGCCTCCCAGCCGCCGGCCGAGTAGTTGAGCGAAGCGAGGACCCGCGACGGCGCCAGCCCGCACATCTCCATGTAGGACGACACGCCGATACCGAGCTGCTTGTTGTCGCCCGCCGCCCGGCGCCGCGCCTGGTCGTCGCGCAGCGCCGTGTAGCCGGCGACGTCGAGCGCCTTGTCGAGCGCCAGCTCGTACTGGCCGCTGTCGTAGACGAGTCCCGCCACCGAGGTGTAGGGGAACTGCTCGGTCTTCACGAAGTTGCGGCGGCGGATCTCGACGGTGTCGACGCCGACCTCGGCTGCCAGGGCGTCGATGGCCCGCTCGATCGCGTAAGTGGCCTCCGGGCGGCCCGCACCCCGGTAGGCGTCAGTCGGGGTCTTCGTCGTGAACACTGATGTGCACGAGAACGAGTACGCGGGGACGTCGTAGACGCCGGCGTACAAGAACGCCCCGAGAAGCGGGATCCCGGGCGTGACGAGCTGCAGGTACGCACCCATGTCGGCGAGCAGCTTCACCCGGATGGCGGTGATGCGTCCCTCGGCATCCGCCGCCAGCTCGATGTGCTGGATCTGCCCTCGGCCCTGGATCGTGGCGTGGCCGGCCTCGGAGCGCTCCTCCACCCAACGGATCGGACGGCCGAGGCGCTTGGCGAGCGTGAGGGCGAGGACCTCCTCGGCGTACACGTTCAACTTCGAGCCGAAACCCCCTCCGACCGACGGGGCGACCACTCGCAGGCTCGTCTCGGAGATGCCGCACGTGATCGCCAGCATGATCTTCAAGATGTGCGGGATCTGCGTCGCCGAGTACAGCGTGTACTCCCCGCCGAACGGCTGTGGCACGACGACGACACCGCGGGGCTCCATGGCGGCGGGGATGAGCCGCTGTTGCACATAGCGCTTCGTGACGTGGTGGGCGGCGCTCGCGAAGGCAGCTTCGACGGCGGCAGCATCCGGGGTCAGCTCCCAGACGTAACTGGTGTTCGTACCCAGCGCCTCGTGCACGAGCACGCGATCCGACAGGGCGTCCTCGAGGTCGACGACGGCAGGCAGCGGGTCGTACTCGACGACCACGGCGTCGGCGGCGTCCTGGGCGGCGTACTCGCTCTCCGCCACGACGACGGCGACGCCGTCGCCCACGTAGCAGGCCACGTCGACCGCCAGGGGAAGGTGCGGGGGGTTCTTCATGTCCGCCGTGACGGGCCAGGCACACGGCATCGGTGCCGCCCAGGCGTCGCGGAGGTCGGCGCCCGAGAAAGCGGCGACGACACCGGGCATTGCCTTCGCGGGCTCGAGGTCGACCGACACGATGCGGGCGTGCGCCACGGGGCTGCGCACGAGAGCAAGGTGCAGGCTGCCGGGGACCCGTAGGTCGGCGACGAACAGCGACTCGCCGGTGAGGAGCGGCGGATCCTCCTTGCGCAGCCGTCGCGTCCCGACGACGGGCGTGTCCGACGCCGGCGGCGTCACGGTCGTCGTCATGGCGTAACGGCCGCAATGGCGGCTCGACTCGTCTCAGCGGCTGCCAGGACGGAGCGGACGATGTTGTGATAGCCGGTGCAGCGGCAGAGGTTGCCCTCGAGACCCATCCTCACGTCTTCCTCCGTCGGGTTGGGGTGTTCGGCGAGGAGCGAGGTCGCCGCCATCACCATTCCCGGCGTGCAGTACCCGCACTGCAGGCCGTGGTTCTGGCGGAACGCTTCCTGCATCGGATGGAGTTCGGTTCCGGCGAGGCCCTCGATCGTCGTGATCTCGGCGCCCTCGGCCTGGACGGCGAGCATCGTGCAGGACTTCACGGACTCGCCTCCGACGTGCACCGTGCAGGCGCCGCACGACGACGTGTCGCAGCCGATGTTCGTCCCGGTGAGCCCGAGCACGTCACGCAGGTAGTGGACGAGCAACAGGCGAGGCTCGACGTCGCTGTCCCTCGCCTGGCCGTTCACGGTCAGGGACACTCTCATGCGGCTCCCCCTTCTCTTTCGATGGCGTTGTCTGCCTAGCACCCCCGGGATCGGGTAACAAGGCCCCGGGGCACTCGACGGTCTCTGAGCCGAATGCTTGCGGCGCCGTTACCGTGAGACCATGCGCATCCTCCTCATCGGTGGGTCGTCCTTCGTCGGGCGCCACATCACGGAGCGGGCCCTCAACGAAGGGCACACGGTCACACTCTTCAATCGCGGCGAGACGAACCCGGACGCCTTCCCCGAAGTCGAGCGGATCCACGGGGATCGCAACGTCGATCTCTCCCGCCTGACGGGGCGTGAGTGGGACGCCACCATCGACGTCTGCGCCTACGTGCCTCGCCAGGTGCGCACCGTCCTTGCGGCCCTCGGTACCGGGGCGGGCCTCTACACGTTCATCTCGACGATCAGCGTGTATCCCGAGGACGTGTCCGCAGGCTTCACGGAACGAGCCGCTCTCGTCGAGCCGTCGTACGAGACCGAGGTCACGATGGAGCTGTACGGTGCGCTCAAGGTCGGCTGCGAGCTGACGGCACGGAAGTTTGCCGGCGAGGACCGGCTGTGCATCGTGCGCCCCGGATACGTGGTGGGGCCGTACGACCCGACGCACCGTTTCGCCTACTGGATCGAGCGCGTCGCTGCCGGTGGCCGCCTGCTCGGACCGGCTGCCGCTCAGCCGATGCAGGTCATCGACGGCCGCGACCTCGCCGCGTTCGTGATCGGGCTCGTCGAGAACGAGACCGCCGACGTCTTCCATGCGACAGCGCCCGATCCGCCGGTCACCTTCGCCGAGGTCCTCGACGACATCGCCGCCGGCCTCGACCTGCCCAGTCCCGACGTCCAGTGGGGCGACGCCAGGGACGAGCTGCCGCTGTCCGACTCCGGTGACTCATGGGGCATGCTCGCCGCCAACGTCAGCAAGGCCGTATCCAATGGCCTTGCCTGGCGGCCGCTCGCCGACACCGTGCGCGACATGGCCGCCTGGCTGGAGCAGGCGCGCGCCGCCGGTACGTACCAGGAGCGAGACGGGGCACTCACGCGCGAGCGAGAGCAACAGATCCTGTCCGAGCTGTAGGGGCCGGGCGGCCGGCGGCGGGGGCGGCTGTTCCCGGGTGAAATGCCGAACCTCGTGCAGCAGGCGACCGGAGGGTACCCCCGGCGGTTACCTTGCGCACGAGGTTGCCGAGGAAGGCATCCCGCGACTTGCCTCCGAGCCGCTGACGACAGCGTCGGACGCGTTACTGCGTCGCCAGCCCCTGGCGGTCCTCGGCGTCGTCGGGCACGCCTCGGCGCACCCGTTCGTCGGTCTCGATGACGACGTTGCCGAGGGCTCCCGGCGTGAACTCGCCTCGGCCAGGGCATCGGGGGCTCACCGGCGAGCCGTTCTGATACCCGACCGTGAAACCCCTCACGCCGAAGGTGACGAGCGTCGTGCGGGCAATGTGCCCCTGGCCGACCGGGACGTCGCCGTAGTACAGCTCGACGTCGCCGGCGAAGGCGCCCGTCGGCGTGAACTCGATCCTCGCCACGACCGGTCCGGCCGGCAACCTGACCTCCGCCGAGATCGTCGTCAGCGTCGATCCGAGATGGTTGTAGCCGAAGTGCAGCCGGCCGTCGTCCACATAGGCGACGTAACCGCCTGCGTGACTCCCGTGACAGACGATGACACCGCCGCCGCCGGACTCGGGCATCACCAGCTCGGCCAGCAGGCGCCACGCCCGGTTGCTGAGGTTTGGCGCGATCAGCTGAGGGATCGACCCGATGCCGGGGTGGAGGACGAACCGCTGCCTTCGGTATCTCGGGTCCGCACCCCTCGCCGGCTGGTTCGTGACCGGGAGCACGTTGAACCGCTCCGCCTCCGCCCACCACAAGCTGACGAGCCCGGCCAACTTCTCCGGGCACTCGCCGGCGAGGTCCCGAGTCTCCGAGAAGTCCTCGGCGACGTGATAGAGCTCCCAGTCGTCGGCCTCGAACGACCGGTTCGGGTCGTCGTGCTCGGTGTAGCGGATCACCGGCAGCGGATGGAAGACGACCGCCTTCCATCCGTCGTGGTACATCGCCCTCGATCCGAGCATCTCGTAGTACTGGGTGACATGGCGGCTCGGCACCTCGCCGGAGTCGAACGTATGGGCGAAGCTCACGCCTTCGACGGGTCGCTGCGCCACTCCGTTGATCTCGGTCGGTATATCGAGCCCGATGACCTCGAGCAGCGTCGGCATGATGTCAACGGCGTGGAC
Organism: Acidimicrobiales bacterium; assembly: GCA_050008715.1. Classification (GTDB taxonomy): domain Bacteria; phylum Actinomycetota; class Acidimicrobiia; order Acidimicrobiales; family Bog-793; genus JAKACA01. The sequence continues at coordinate 61,484 of JBEKMC010000003.1, forward strand.
GTACTGGTGCCGGGTGGCGCCTCGCCGGCTGAGCCGTGCGGGGAAGTGGGCGATGAGCGGGTCGCACACGCCACCTTCGTGGGTCTCGCGCTTCCATCGCTTGAGCGGCGTGTTGCCCGCCCATGCCCAGCCCCAGGCGTAATGGCTGTAAGCCTGTGGGCCGCCGAGCTGATCGATACGGGCGAGGTTCTCCTCCATCGACTCCGGCTCGAAGTTGAAGAAGTAGAGCTCGTTGAACGAGCCGCGCGGCCCGCCCTCTGCGCTGGCGCCGTTGTCGCTCATCACGAGCACGATCGTGTTGTCGAGCTCGCCCATCGATTCGATGAAGGCGAGCAGCCGCCCGACCTGCGCGTCGGTATGGGTGAGAAACCCCGCGTAGACCTCCATCATCCGAGCGAACACGGTCTGCTCGTCACTCGTGAGGGAGTCCCAAGCCGGCACCCACTGGGGGCGCTCGCTCAGCTCGGTGCCGGGGGGCAGCAGCCCGGAGGCGACCTGGCGTGCGTACACGGAGTCCCTCCAGGAGTCCCAGCCCTGGTCGAACCGTCGGCGATAGCGGTCGATGTACTCCCGCGGCGCCTGGTGAGGTGCATGACAGGCACCGGGAGTGAACCAGAGGAAGAACGGCTTCTCCGGCGAGACGGCCCGCAGGTCCTTCATGAACAAGATGGCGTGGTCGACGAGGTCGTCGGTCAGGTGATAGCCCTCCGCCGGTGTCCGCGGCGGATCCACCTGATGATTGTCGTAGACGAGGTCAGGGTGGAACTGATCGGTCTCACCACCGAGAAACCCATAGAACCGCTCGAAACCCCTCCCGAGCGGCCACCGCTCCTTCGATCCGCCCATCGCCATGTCAGGTGCGGGGGCGAGATGCCACTTGCCGACGGCGAAGGTGGAGTAGCCGTTCTGCAGCAGGATTTCGGAGAGAAAGCCGCTGCTCTTCGGCACGACCGCGTCGTAGCCCGGAAAGCCTGTCGCCATCTCCACGATCCGGCCCATGCCGTTCGTATGGTGGTTGCGACCGGTGATCAACGCGGCCCGCGTCGGCGAGCACAACGCAGTCGTGTGGAAGTTGGAGTAGCGCAACCCGTTCGCCGCCAGGCGATCAAATGTCGGAGTGGCGACATCCGAGCCGTAACAGCCGAACTGGGCATATCCAACGTCGTCGAGCAGCACGATCACGACGTTTGGAGCGCCGTCGGGAGCGCTTGGCAACGGTGGCCACCAGGGCGTCGAATCCTCCAGGGTGCGCCCGATCACGCCCTCGAACGCATGCTCTGTCGGCATGGTGCCTCCCCCGGTTGTTGCAGTAAATCTGCCATTTGCAGGTTAAGTCATCGGTGCCCGAGCGTGTTGGCGCCCCTGCTCGGCACGAGCGAGCGCAGATACGGGAGGAGTGCCCCTTGCAGCCGGGCGCCACAGACGGTCTGCGGGACCTTGAAGACGTCGTTTCCCCAGTAGAAGTGAATCCCGTCCGACGTGCGGCAGATGCTCCCGCCAACGTCAGCTTGGAAGTGTCCCGCCGGCGTCACCTCGGGGCCGATGTCGAAGAAGTACGCCTTGCCCGGGCGAGCATCGGCTGCCCTTCGCAGCAGCGCGTTGATGAGACCGTGCCGGTAGGACAAAGCCGCCGGATTCTCCTCGCCGTTCGGCCACGGTGGTGGCAGCATCCACGGGACGGAGAGGAACACCACCTTGGCGCCGTGCTTGTCGACGGAGTCCACGAGCGCGTCCATCAGACCCACGAGGTAGGTGTCGAACGACGGCTCGCCGAGATACACGTCCTCGCCGTTGAGGAGGTGATCCATCGAGTCCCACCAACCCATCTCGATGAGCACGACTTGAGGGCGGAAGCTCTTCGCATCCTCGATCCACGATTGATCGGCGCTGTAGCACGGTGGATCCATGTCGGCCCACGTGCCGGCAGCACCGACTTCCCCGGTTTGGATGAACCCACAGCCGAGCGTCGTGTCGTTCGCCAGCACCACGCCGTAGCTCTCCTCGTTGAGGGCGAGCTGGAAGCCGAGCGACTGCGCCACCGAATCGCCGATCAGCATCACGCGCTCCGGCGGGCAGGTATGGAACGTGGCGTAGACCTTCGCGAACGAGGCGACCGGGAGCAGCACCCGGCAGTGCACATCGGGCTTTCCCGTCAGGCGGGCGGCGACCGACGTCGTGGTGTGACTGAGCTGGGGAGGCGGGAGCGGCACGGCGGCCGCAACGCTGCCGGCGACCATGACCGCCGCAAGGGCTCCCGAGAGCCCGAGCCCGCCGAGGACCCACGTGATGACCAGCGGAACCCGGCGCTGCCGGATGGGCTGTTCGACCAGGAAGTACGACACGACTGCGGCCACGTAGCTCGCAACCACGCGGAGTCCGAACAGGTGCCAGCCCGACAGGCCCGTGTTGGCGACGTCGAGCCACAGGAAGATCGGATAGTGCCAGAGGTACAGCCCGTACGAGATGGCACCCGTTGCGCGCAACGGGAAGACGGAGAACACGGCCCGGATGACCGACCAGCCATCCCCCGCCGCAAACGACGCGATCAGCAACACGACGGCGATGTCGACGGCAAGGAACCCCCCTTCGTACAACCGGCCCACGCCGTTCGGGGCAAAGACGATCGCGATCACGAGCCCGGCGAGGCCGGCAAGACCGCCCGCCTGTAACGCCAGCCACGTCGGCCGCCACGGAGAGGGCGCCGGCTGAGCCTGCGGCGCGATGCCTGGGGACCCAGGCGCCGCGCCCGGGGCAGCCACTGCGGCGACAGCATCCACCTCGGCAATCCGAACCCGCCGGGCCTTCCGAATCGCGAGGAAGACGGCGAGCGACGCCCCGCAGAGCAGTCCTTGCGAGCGCGTGTCGGTGCCGAAGTACACCCAGATCCGATCGAGGGGCGAACCGCGGCGGTAGAGGACGCCCATCTCTACGGCGGATGCCAGTGCGCCGGCGATCGTGAGGACCAGCAGGGCGGCCAATCGCGGCTGTCCCGGTCCGGAATGCTCGGCGAGATGGCGGCCCCGCGAACGCCTGCGGTTGGAGAGCGTGAGGACGCCGAGGACCAGGAGCGGCCAGACGAGGTAGAACTGCTCCTCGATCGCGAGCGACCAGGTGTGTTGCAGCGCCGAGGGAACGGCCGTCTGGGCGAAGTAACCGGTTCCCGTGGCGATCTGGTGCCAGTTGGCGAAGTAGAAGATGGTCGAGATGCCATCCATGCGAAAGTCCGGCACTGCCCCGTTCGGGCCGACGATGGCCTGCTGGATGGCGACGGCGGCCACGACGCAGAACAGCGCCGGGAGCAGGCGGCGGGCCCGGCGCGCCCAGAACCTGCCGAGGCGGATGGCTCGCGAGGCACTCCACTCGGCCAGCAACAGCGACGTGATGAGGAATCCGGAGAGGACGAAGAAAGCCTCCACCCCGAAGTAGCCCCCCTGGCCGACCAACGTGCCACCGACGGACAAGTCGCCGTGATAGAGGAGCACCGCCAGAATGGCGAGGCCTCTCAGCCCGTCGAGAGCCGGCTCGTGACGCAAGGCCGGCCGGCCGATCCGCTCGCCGCCCTCGTGCGCGGCCGGCGGCTCCTGCTCCCCGGCACCCCGGTCTCGGCGACGCTTCACCAGCTTCGGACGGTAATCGACCGGGACCATGGGTAGGCGCCATCACTGATGCTCGGCTTCCGCTGACGCGGCAGCGCACGTCACTCAGTCGAGGCGAGTGCCCATTGCCCCCTTCCCTTGGCTTGGGCCGCTGTGAGGGCGTGGTCGGCTCGCCCGAGGATCGTGTCCACGGGCGTTCCCGCCGGCAGCCCGTGCGCGATCCCCACGCAGGCACCGACGTCAACGGTCACACCGTCGCCGACCGACAACGGCCGCGACAGCTGCGCGACGACACGCTCCGCGATCATGACCATCTGAGATGGCGAGGGGGACCCGTTGCACAGCACGGCGAACTCGTCACCGCCGAGGCGCGCCAGCTCGTCAGTCGGGCGCATGACCGACGACAGCCTCCGGGCGGTGACGCGCAGCACGGCGTCGCCTGCCAGGTGCCCGAGCTCGTCGTTGATCTTTCGGAAGCCGTCTACGTCGATGTACAGGACGCCAGGTTGGTCTCCCGATTCGACGACGGTCTCGAGGGCCTGGAAGAAGCTCCGCCGGTTCCCGAGGCCTGTCAGGGCATCCCGCGAGCCGACCTCCTTCGGGCTGTCGTTGCCCGAGCGGTGCGACATCGCCAGCGTGGCGGTGAGCACAGCCCGTTCGAGCGCCAGGCGGGCGAACGGCGGCAAACGCCCCTCGTCGCGCGACCACGCGATGAGGCAGGCGTCGGCCCGACCGTCGGGCCCGGGATGGACGGCGAAACAGGACACGGACACGTAACCGGCAGCCCTCGCCGTCGCCCGTAGGGAGGACGAGAGCTGGCTCAGGTTCTCGCATTCCACCGACGAGGCGCCGGCCCAGATCTCGTCCCAGGGACCCGAGCTCGGCGGCCCGGGCACGTCGGGCAGATCCGGCGAGCGGAGCAGGCCCCGGTCATCGCGGCCATGCCGCACGAAGTAGCACTCGCGAGCCACCGGCGGATAGCGCAGCGCCTCGGAGAGATCACGGAAGATCTCCTCGAGTGACACGTCTTTGACGATGGCGGCAAGTACGTGGTCGAAGCGGGCGTAGGCGCTCTCCGGCAGCAGGATCATCGTCAAGCCGGCGACGACGGGATCGTTGGAGCGGTTGACGGCCCACGCCTCGGTCAGCCGGACCGTGCCGTCGACGTCGAGGTAGGGCAGCGGTACCGGCCCGACCATCTCACCTTGCGGACGACGCATCGTCGCCGCGAGCAACTCCTCGACAAGGGCCCGCTCGTCGGAGGTGGATACGAAGTCGCTGATTCGTGCTCCGACGAGCTGGGCGTACGTTCGGCTGCCGAGGCGGTCGATCTGTCCTGCGGCGTACCGGATGGTCCCGAGCGAATCGAGCACCATGAGCACGGCCGGAAGCGAATCGAGCAGATTCTGGAAGTAACTCGACGGCGGCGGGGGTGGCGACGAGCCGTTGTCGGTGCTCACGTCCCTGCGCAACATGGTCGGGCAGCGTAACGGGTCGCCAGGTCGGAGGCGAGGAGCGCGATTGTTTCCTGCGCAAGTAACAGCAGCGCTAGGCTTCCGACCGTGTCCTGCGATCAACCGACGGCGCCTGATACCGATCCCGTCGTCCTCGCTCGCCTCGTCTTCGAAGTGGCAGCGTCGCTTCGCCGAGCGGCCGTGCCGGCGGTCGAGCGCGATTACGGTCTGCCCCAGCAAAGCCTCGACGTGCTCCTTCGCCTCTCGCAGGCGGACGGCGGCCAGCTCCGAATGACGGATCTGGCCGCACTGACGATGCTGACGCCGAGCGGTCTGACGAGAGCCGTGGATCGGCTCTGCGCCGCCGGGCTCGTCCGCCGCCAAGCCTGCGCACACGATCGACGTAGCGCCTTTGCCTCACTCACGGGAGAGGGCACGGCTCGGGTACATGCCGCCATGTCATGTCACCGCACGACGCTGGCCCAGCTGCTCGCAGAAGCGCTCGAACCATCGGAACAGGATCGTCTCGCCGGCCTGCTCGTGCAGCTCCTCGAGCACCTCGGCGCCCGCCCCGCCCCCGGCCCCGCCAGCTGGACGCCGGCTCGGCGAGCAGCACCAGTCGAGGGCGGCGACAGCACCGGTCGGCTTAACGTCTCGGTCAAGCGGAACCGGTAGCGTCGCAGCTGATGACCGACACCGACCAGATGGCCAACAGTTTCTCGTCGAAGGCAACCCTCGAGGTCGGCGGTGACACCTACGAGATCCATCGTCTCGACGCCCTCGCCGGGCTCTGCGATCTGTCGAAGGTCCCCTACTCCGTCAAGCTGCTCCTCGAGAACCTGCTCCGCAACGAGGACGGTGCCCAGGTGACGGCTGCCGACATCGAGGCACTGGCGACGAACGCCGCCGCCGGCGTGGCGGCACAACGCGAGATCGCATTCTCGCCGGCGCGCATCCTCCTCCAGGACTTCACAGGCGTTCCCTGCGTGGTCGACCTGGCCGCCATGCGCGACGCCGTCGAGGACCTCGGCGGCAAGCCCGACCGCGTCAACCCGCTCGTGCCCGTCGACCTCGTGATCGACCACTCCGTCGTGGCGGACGTCTACAACCGGCCCGACGCCCTCAGCGTGAACACTCGCCTCGAGTACGAGCGCAACGCCGAGCGCTACCGCTTCCTCAGGTGGGGGCAACAGGCGTTCTCGAATTTCCGGGTGGTCCCGCCCGGCACCGGGATCTGCCACCAGGTGAACCTCGAGTATCTCAGCCGGGTCGTCTTCGCGGACGCTCAGGGCGCCGCATATCCCGACAGCGTCGTCGGCACCGACTCGCACACGCCGATGGTGAACGGCCTCGGCATTCTCGCCTGGGGCGCCGGTGGCATCGAAGCCGAGGCGGCCATGCTCGGGCAACCGATCTCGATGCTCGTGCCACCCGTCGTCGGCCTGCGTTTGCACGGGGAACTGCGGGAGGGCACGACGGCCACCGACCTCGTGCTGCACATCGCAGAGCTCCTCCGCCGTCACGGCGTGGTGGGCAAGTTCGTCGAGTGCTACGGCCCCGGTGTCGCACGTGTGCCCCTCGAGAACCGGGCGACGATCGGCAACATGTCGCCGGAGTACGGCTCGACCGTCACCATCTTCCCGATCGACGCCGAGACGCTCCGCTACCTCGAGCTGACTGGCCGGCCGCCGGAACTACTGGCGCTCGTCGAGACCTACGCCAAGACCCAAGGTCTCTGGCACGACCCCGAGGCGAGCCCGGCCTACACCGAGCACGCCGAGCTCGACCTCTCCACGGTGGAGCCGAGCATCGCCGGGCCGTCGCGCCCGCAGGACCGGGTGAAGTTGTCCGAGGCGAAGACGCGCTTCGCGCAGGCCCTGCCGAAGTCGCTGCCCGAAGGCGACGCCTCGGTCGCCGACGCCCCGGCCGGTCGGCGGGCCGCTCGCCCGGTGCCGGTACGCCTTGCCGACGGGACCGAATTCGAGCTCGACCACGGCCATGTCGTCGTCGCCGCCATCACCTCGTGCACGAACACGTCGAACCCGCAGGTGATGATCGCCGCCGGCCTGCTGGCACGTAACGCCGCCGAACGCGGCCTGAGCTCCAAGCCGTGGGTGAAGACCTCTCTCGCCCCCGGGTCGCGCGTGGCGATGGACTACTTCGACCGGGCAGGCTTGACCAAGCCACTGGAACAGATGGGCTTCGGCCTCGTCGGCTTCGGGTGCACGACCTGCATCGGCAACTCCGGCCCGTTGCTGCCGGAGATCTCGGAGGCGATCAACGCCAACACGCTCGCCTGCGTGTCGGTCCTCTCGGGCAACCGGAATTTCGAGGGTCGCATCCACCCGGACGTCCGCATGAACTACCTGGCGTCGCCGCCACTCGTGGTCGCCTACGCCCTCGCCGGCACGATGGACATCGACCTCGCGTCCGATCCCCTCGGGACCGGATCCGACGGCGAGCCGGTGTTCCTACGCGACATCTGGCCGACCATGAGCGACATCGTGGCGGTGTCCAGCGTGGCGGTCGGCGCCGACTTGTTCCGGCGGGACTACGCCGAGGTCTTCCACGGGGACGACGCTTGGCGGGAGATGGACGTGCCGTCAGGGCACCGTTACGAATGGGGCGAGACGTCCACCTACATTCGCAAGCCGCCGTATTTCGACGACATGGCCGTCGATCCCGGCCCGCTCACCGACGTCATCGGCGCCCGCGTGCTGGCGATCCTCGGCGACAGCGTGACGACGGACCACATCTCGCCGGCGGGCTCGATCAAGGCAAGCAGCCCGGCCGGGCAATGGCTCGTCGATCACGGCGTGGAACCGAAGGACTTCAACTCCTACGGGACGCGGCGCGGCAACCACGAAGTCATGATCCGTGGGACGTTCGCCAATACCCGAATCCGCAACCGCCTCGCCCCTGGGACCGAAGGCGGTGTGACACTTCACCTACCCGATGGCGAGGAGCTGGCGATCTACGACGCGGCCGAACGCTACGCCGCCGAGGGCCGTCCGCTCCTCGTGCTCGCAGGCAAGGAGTACGGGTCCGGCTCGTCGCGTGACTGGGCCGGAAAGGGCCCGAGACTGCTCGGGATTCGGGCCGTGATCGCCGAGAGCTTCGAGCGGATCCACCGCTCCAATCTCATCGGCATGGGCGTCCTCCCGTTGCAGTTCGACGAAGGCGAGAACGTCGAGACGCTCGGCCTCACCGGCTGGGAGCTCTACAGCATCGAAGGCGTCGCCGGCGTCGAGGCGGCTGACCTGGTCCGCCGCCAGCTGCAGGTGACGGCCAGGGATGCCGGTGATGAGGTCGTTCGCCGCTTCAGCGCCCGCCTCCGTATCGACACGCCGACGGAGGCCGACTACTTCGCCGGCGGCGGGATCCTGCTGCACGTAGCACGGCAGCTCGCTCGCGACTGAACGGGCTGCCGGCGGTCATCTACTTCCGCACGCCCGATACCGGCGCGTCAGGCTCGGCCGGCGCGGCTCAGCCGAAGATTGCGACCATCTCGCGATAGGCAGGCATCGGCCGATAGCCGATCTCGCGCTCGGCGGCTGCCGCAATGCGGAGGAGCTTCGCCTCGGTCCACGCAGGGCCCCAGATCGTCAGCCCGACCGGCATGCCCGCCACCTCGCCGACGGGAAGGGTGAGCGAGGGGTAGCCGGCGACCGCAGCCTGTCCCCAGCTCGAGCCGAAGTAGCCGTCACCGTTCACATGGTCGATCGTCCAGGCGGGCGCCATGGTGGGAGCCACGAGGGCGTCGAGGTGAAGCCGGGAGCACACGCCGTCGATCCCGTCCGAACGCGTGCGCTCATGGTTCCGCCGTCGTGCCTGGCGGTAGGCGTCGTCATCGAGGCCCGTCGTGGCGGCGGCGCGCTCGAGCACATCTTGGGGGAAGAGGTCGAGACGCTCATCGGTGCTTTCCTCGTTGAACGCTATGACATCGGCGAGCGTGCGGGGGAAGGGCCGTGAACCGGCCGGCCCCGCGCCCGAGGATCCTGCGCCTGACGATCGCCGGGCGAGATACGTGTCGAGCCCCGCCTTGAACTCGGTGCAGAGGACGACCATCTCGTCGGCCTGCATGGCCGACGCGATCCCGGTGATCGCGTCGACGACCTCCGCCCCGGCGGCCTGCATGGCCGCAACGGCGGACTCGACGATCCTGTCGGTCGCCTTGTGGTAGCCGAAGTAGCCCTCCTCGCGCACGACACCGATCCGCACGTCGCGGAGATCCGAGTCGAGGGACCGAAGGTAGCCACCGACGGGACGCGGCCTCCCGTCCATGGCGGGATCGTCGGGATCCGCCGGCCCGCCCGCCAGGACCTCCAGCAGCATGGCGACGTCTTCCACCGATCTCGCCATCGGCCCAGCCGTGTCCTGGCTGACAGAGATCGGGATGATGCCGCTGCGGCTCACGAGCCCGACCGTCGGCTTGAGCCCGACGAGGCCGCAGGCGGCGGCCGGGCACAGGATCGAGCCGTCGGTCTCGGTGCCGACTGCGAAAGGCGCGAGGCCGGCAGCGGAGCCGGCAGCGGAGCCGGCGCTCGAGCCACCGGGCGAGCGGTTGAGGGCGAAGGGGTTTCTTGTCTGGCCTCCCGCCGCGCTCCAACCGCTCGACGAGGGGCGTCCGCGGAAGTTTGCCCACTCAGACAGGTTCGCCTTTCCGATGATCACCACGCCGGCATGGCGGAGCTTCGTCACGAGATGGGCATCACTGCGCGGCGATGAGCCGGCGAGCGCCAGGGAACCCGCCGTGGCACCGAGATCAACCGTGTCGACGTTGTCCTTTACGAGAATCGGCACGCCGTGCAGCGGCCCACGAACATGACCTCGACGCCGTTCGGCATCGAGCCCGGTCGCCTCCTCGAGGGCGCGCTCGTTCATTCGAAGCACGCTGCGCAGTGCCGGGCCCGTCCGGTCGACAGCTTCGACGCGCTCGAGCAGAGCCGACGTCACCTCGCCCGACGTCGTCGACCCTTCGGCGAAGAGCCGGCCGAGCTCGGCTGCGCCGAGGCGGCTGAACTGAGCGCTCGGGCCGTGCGGATCGGGCGCAGTTGCGGTCATGGGTTCAGCGTCGCACAATCCAGCAGGAGGCGAGGATGCTTGCTTTTCGCCAACAACCTTGGCATTGTCGGCTGGGATGGCACTCAGCACGCGAGACCGCGAGGTCCTCGATGTCGAACGCGAGTGGTGGCGGTCAGGCTCGACAAAGCAGGCCACGATCCGCCAGCGGCTCGGGTGTTCCCCCGGCGCGTACTACGCCGTGTTGCGGCGGCTCGTCACGACAGAGGAGGCGTTTCACTACGACCCGCTCGTCGTGCAGCGCGTCCGGCGGCGACAGGAGCGTGAGCGGCGGGCGCGGGTGTCAGGCATGCCGGGACCCGTGCGGCACCGCCGCAGGTGACGCCGACGGGGACCACGGCTCCGGGTGGGCAGTGACGAGGTGACGAGTGTGGGCGCGGCGCTCGATTTCCTAGCGTCGGCTCCAGAGCACACGGCCGTGTTGAGCGATTTCGACGGCACGCTCTCACGCATCGTGACCCAGCCGGAGCTCGCCCGGCCGCTCCCCGGCGTCCCCGGCGTCCTCAAGCGCCTGGCGAACAGCTACGGCGTGCTGGGCGTGGTGTCGGGCCGACCCGCAGCGTGGCTCGTGCAACAGCTCGCGTTGTCACAAGGCCCCGGCTCGGCGCCGGCCGGCCGGTCCGTGGAGGCATTCGGGCTTCACGGCATCGAGCACGTCGTCGGCGGTGCCGTCGAGGTGGCGCACGCGGCTGACGGTTGGACCGATGCCGTCGCTCGGGCGCGCGACGAAGCATCGGCTGCGGGCATCGCCGGGCTCGTAGTCGAGGACAAGCGCTACAGCCTGACCCTGCACTGGCGGGCAGCAGCAGATCCCGAGGCCGTCAGCCGGCGAGCAGCTGCCCTCGGCGAGCGCCTCGTCGCGTCGAGCGGGCTGCACTCCCGCCCTGGCAAGGCGAGCATCGAGCTCATTGCCCCGATCGGGATCGACAAAGGAACCGTCGTCGCCCGCTGGGCCGACACCCCCGGGATCGAGCGCGTGGCCTTCTTCGGCGACGACATGAGCGACGTTCCCGCCTTCGACGCCGTCGACCGGCTTGTCGCCGCCGGGCGGATGGCCGGACTCAAGGTGGCGGTGACAGGCCCGGAGGCGCCGAGTGACCTCCTCGAGCGAGCCGACGTCGTGCTGACCGGTCCGGAAGCGACCCTTCAGTTGCTCGAGGAGCTCGCCGACCGGATCGGCGCCTCCTCGGTCTGAGGCGATCAGATCCTCATGGTCCTCGGCGGGGCATCGGTCACGAGACGATGTCGGGCCTGCCCGGCACCCGAGCATGTGAGAGGAGCTCCTTCAGCCACTCCGCCGGCGGATGAGCCGATGCAAGAGCTCGTAGGCGGGACGAGCGTTCGCTCCTGTCCCGGCCGGCGATCGACAGCGCATCGTGCAGAGCCCGAGCGGTGTCAGACACGTCGAAGGGTTGAATACCGAAGGCAGCGCCGGCGAGCTCGTCGTAGGCGCCAGCCTGTTCCGACAGCACGAGCATGCCGTCGCGCTCGTTCAAGACGGGGCCTTCCTTGGCCACGAGGTTCATCCCGTCGCGGATCGGGTTGACCAGCAGTACGTCATAGGAGCGCATCGCCGCCACGGTGCTCGGGAAGTCGTCGTCGACGTCCACGACGACGGCTTCGCGGCCCCCCACCGACCATCGCTCGTTCACGAGGCCGGCGAGGTGCTCGACCTCGGACCGGTAGGCGAGGTACTCGGGAAGTCCCTCACGACTGGCGTACGCCCTCATCACGTGCACGACCGAGCCACGCCACTCGGGGTGCTCCTCCAGCAGCACTTCGAAAGCTCGGAGCCCTCGAAGGAGGTTCTTCGACAGCTCGACGCGGTCGTTTCGCAGCAGCAGCCGGCGACCGGCGAGCCGATCCCGCAGCGACGACAGTCGTTCTGCACACTCGGGCGTCGCAGCCACCTGCCGAAGGCGGGCCAGGTCGGGCCCGAGCGGCGCGACGAACGTGGCGGGCACGATGCCGCCGGCTTCGGCGGCGCACCGGCGAAATGCCCGCTCCCAGCGGACCGCATGAAAACCGCACGCCCCGAAACCCGCCATGCCCCCCATGAGCTCACCGGCGGCCGCGTGCGGCAGCATGCCGAGCTCCTCGACGCTGGCGAACGGCGTGTGGCTGAAATGCACCGTCCGCAGGTCGGGGCGGTCAGCCGCGAGCATCGCTCCGAGGAGCGACAAGTGGTAGTCGTTCACGAGGACGACGGCGCCAGTGGCAGCGACGTCGGCGACGGCATCGGCGAAGGCGCGGTTGTAGAGACGAAACCCCTCCCAGGCCTGAAGCCACCGACCGTCGAACACCGGCCGGCGCGAGGCGTCGAAGAGGCCGTGGTACACGAACCACAGGATGGCGTTCGCGACGGCGTCGTAGGCAGCAGCGAGCACGTCCGGGTCGTGGGCGACCAACCGCAGCGACAGCCCGTCCTGGCCGGAGTCGATCGGCCCGGCCGCGGCGCCTTGTCGATCGGCGTCACTGAGCGCAGATGCCACCCACGTGGCACCGGGCGTGTCGGCAAGGGCAGCAGCGAGGCTCGGCGCGAGGCCACCGCCTCCTGCCCGCGGCATGAGGGACCCGTCTGGGCCGGCCACGAGCGAGAACGGGCCCCGATTGGAGACGACGACGAGATCGGCGGTTCCACTCGCCCGAGGTCGAGTCGTTGTCACCCCAGCGCCGCTCGTTGCAGGGCGGCTTCGATGACCTCTCGCGCTTGCGGGCCGAGCTCGGACAGCGGGCGGTTGCGGTGGCGGCGCTCGCCGAGGTCGACCTGAGCGATGGAGTCGATGCCGAAACACCGCCAGACGTCGACCAACAGGCCCATCTCGACGCCATAGCCGTCGGCGAGGGCGATCTTCTCGAGGACGTCGGACCGGAGTGCCGTCTCGCCGGCAAGGGGTTGGTCGACACCGGCAAGCTCCGGGAAGAGCAGGGAGATCATCGGTTTGGCGACGAGCTCGGTCACACGACCCCCGCCAGTCGGCTGATCCCCGAGCGGGCGAGTGTACGACCCCTTCACGAGCACCTTGCCCGACCCGCACAAGAGCGGCCCGAGCAGGCCGGTGACGTAGTGGGCTGCAAAGTTCTCGACATCGCCGTCGAGGAAGACGATGTAGTCACCGCGACCTCGGGCCACCGCCATCGCCTCTCCCTTGCCGAGTCCCGGGCCGGCCACGACCGCCGCCCCGGATCGGCGCGCCTCCATGCCGGTCCCGTCGGCCGACCCGTCGTCGACGACGACGATCTCGTCGACGAGGCCGGCGTCGTCGAGAAGGCGGGTGCGGATGCACGAGACGATGGCGCCGATGGTGCGCGCCTCGTCGCGGGCCGGAATGCAGACGACGATGCGGGAGTGGCCCTTGGCCTCGACGAGCGCGTCGATTGGCCACTCGGTGTGGTGGTGGCGGGCGACCTGGGGCGCGACCGCCAGCGAGGTGTCGAGGACTGCCATGACGCCCGCCACGTTAGGCGGCCTGGTGGCACGCCTCGGTCGGGCCGCATACACTGGGCCGATCATCCAGAGCGGCTGAGGGACGGGCCCGTTGACGCCGCGGCAACCAGTATCGATCGGGGACGACGACGTCCGACGACCGGCCAGGTGCCAATGCCCGACCGATGAGGAGGCAGTCGTGAGCTACGCCCGTGGTCTTGTCTGTCGTGAGTGCGCGCGTGCGTACCCGGCCGAAGCCCTGCACGCGTGTGAGTGGTGCTTCGGCCCGCTCGAGGTGACCTACGACCTCGAAGCCATTGCGGCGGTGACGAGCCGGGCCCGGATCGCCGGCGGGGCCCGCAACCTGTGGCGCTACGCCGACTTCCTGCCGGTCGACACGGAGTCGCCGCCGGGGCTCGGTGCCGGTTTCACGCCGCTCCTCAAGGCCGACCGACTGGCCGCCGTTCTCGGGCTCGGCGAGCTCTACATCAAAGACGACACGAGAAACCCCACCGGATCCTTCAAGGATCGCGTGGTCGCCGTCGCCCTGACGAAGGCCCGCGAGCTCGGTTTCCGCGTCGCCGCATGTGCGTCCACCGGCAACCTGGCGAACTCGGTGGCGGCAACGGCGGCACGCCTCGGCATGGAGTCCGTCGTGCTCATCCCCCACGACCTCGAGACGGTCAAGGTGATGACGACGGCCGTGTTCGGCGGTCGCCTGCTCCGTATCGACGGCAACTACGACGACGTCAACCGCTTGTGCGGTGAGCTGGCGGGCGAGTACCCGGACTGGGCCTTCGTGAACGTGAACCTCCGCCCGTACTACGCAGAGGGCTCGAAGACACTTGCGTTCGAGGTCGCCGAACAGCTCGACTGGCAGCTGCCCGACCACGTCGTCGTGCCGATCGCGTCCGGGTCGCAGCTGACAAAGATCGCGAAAGGCTTTGACCAGTTCGTCGCCACCGGCCTGGTCGATGCACGTCCGGTTCGCGTCTCGGGCGCCCAGGCGAGCGGATGCGCCCCGGTCGCCACTGCTTTTGCCAGCGGCACCGACGACATCTTGCCCGTGAGGCCGTCGACCATCGCGAAGTCCCTCGCCATCGGCAATCCCGCCGACGGCTGGTACGCCCTCGACGTCGTGCGGCGCTCCGGTGGGGCTGTCGGGTCGGTATCCGACGACGAGATCGTCGAGGGGATCCGCTTGCTCGCCTGCACCGAGGGCATCTTCGCCGAGACGGCGGGCGGTGTGACCATCGCGACCCTTGCCAAGCTCGCCCGCGAAGGGATCGTCCGGCCGGACGAGCGCGTCGTCGCGTACGTCACCGGCAGCGGATTGAAGACGGTCGAGGCGCTCACCGACAGAGTTGCGGTCGACGAGCCCATCGCCGCCACGCTCGACGAGGTTGCCCGGGCGCTCGACTCCTCGATCCGGACGGAAGTGCTCGTATGAGCGCCACCGGCGTGATCGTCCGTGTACCGGCCCAGCTCCGCCCGCTCACCGGCGGCGAGCGCGAGGTTGCCGTGCCCGCCGGCACCGTTCGCGACGTCATCGGCGCCCTCGAGACGGCGCATCCCGGCCTGCAGGAGAGGTTGCTGAACGAGGACGGGTCGTTGCGGCGTTTCGTCAATCTGTTCGTCGCCGACGAGGACGTCCGCTTTCTCGACGGCCTCGGGACTCCGGTCACCGACGGTCAGACCGTCTCGATCGTTCCGGCCGTCGCCGGCGGCTGAGCCCTTCAGCCGGCGGCGGCTGCCACAGGTCTGGCGCTCAGCGCCTGGCGGCGGCGGAAGCGCCCGTCCGAGAACGACAGCCCGAGAGTGAGGGCGGCGACCGCCGTCCCGAGGGCGGCGACGCCGGTCCAGCCGTAGCTGCCGTAGCACACCGCCGAGCCGATCGACCCGAGCGTGCCGCCCACGAAGTAGCACGTCATGTACGCCGAATTCACACGGCTGCGAGCCTCGCCGGCGAGGGCGTAGATCTCGCTCTGGTTCGTGATGTGGATGCCTTGGCAGCCGACATCGAGGACGACGATGGCTGCGATCAACGCCCAGAGCACGTGAGGGGCGAGAAGCAAGACGACGAACGCGGCCGTCATCGCGAGCGAAGTCGCCAGCGTCATCGCCTGTTGCTTGCCGGCGTCGGCGAACCGCCCCGCCACCGAAGCCATCACGGCGCCCGCAGCGCCGGCGAGACCGAACAAGCCGATCGTGCCCGCGCCGTAGCGGTAGGGCGAGGACGACAGGAGAAACGACAAGCTCGTCCACAGAATCGAGAACGCTGCGAAGGACAGGCCTCCGTACAAGGAGCGCCGGCGCAGGACGGGCTCGTGCCGGAAGATTGCGACGACTGAGGCGAGCACCTTCGGGTAGGTGAGGTCGAGCCGGGCGCGGTATCGCGGCAGGGTCCGCCACAGCACGGCTGCCAGGAGCGCCATCGAGCCTGCGGCGCAGAAGTAGACGACACGCCACGACGACGCCGCCGCGATGTAGCCGGCGACGGTGCGGGCCAACAGGATGCCGAGGAGCAGGCCGCTCATGACCGAGCCGACCACCTTGCCCCGCTCGTCGGGCCCGGCAAGCGTGGCGGCGAAGGCGACGAGTATCTGGGCGACGACGGAGTTCGCCCCGACGAGTGCGGCGAACAGGAAGAGCACGGCGAAGTTGGGCGCGAGGGCGGCACCGACGAGCCCGCCGCTCGCCACGAGCGACATGAGGACCACGAGGCCGCGGCGCTCGACGAGATCGCCGAGGGGAACGAGGAGGACGAGGCCCGCCACGTAGCCGAGCTGGGCCGCCGTGACGATGAGGCCGGCTTCACCACCGCCGAGGTGCAACGTGTGCCCGATCGCGGCGAGCAGGGGCTGGGCGTAGTAGTTCGTCGCCACCGACACCCCGGTCGCGACCGCCAGCAGGACCACCAGCCGTCTCGGCAGGGGAGCGCCTTCGTGCAGGGTCGACGCCATGCAGGTAGCAACGTCGGACGGACGGCATCCCTTCCCCGGCGGCGACCTCTGTGGGGTGCTCATGGCCCGGTAGCACTCGCCGGGCGAGAGTGCTAATCTGGCACTCGATCGATGAGAGTGCCAACGCTCGGGGACACAACCCGGGCACAAAGGGAGGAAGTAGCAACGATGCCGAAGCTGATCGCTTTCGACGAGCAGGCCCGCCGGGCGCTCGAGAAGGGCATGAACCAGCTGGTCGACGCCGTCAAGGTGACGCTTGGCCCGAAGGGCCGCAATGTCGTGCTCGAGAAGAAGTGGGGCGCGCCGACGATCACCAACGACGGAGTATCGATCGCGAAAGAGATCGAGCTCGAGGACCCGTGGGAGAAGGTCGGAGCCGAGCTCGTCAAGGAAGTCGCCAAGAAGACTGACGACGTCGCAGGTGACGGCACCACGACCGCCACGGTGCTCGCCGGCGCCATGGTCCGTGAAGGCCTTCGCAACGTCGCCGCAGGAGCCAACCCGATGTCCCTCAAGAAGGGCATCGAGGCTGCCGTCGAGACCGCAGTCGCATCAATTCGCGATCTCGCCAAGGAGACCGACTCGAAGGGACAGATCGCTCAGGTGGCCGGCATCTCCGCCGCCGACACCGAGATCGGCGAGATGATCGCGGAAGCGATCGACAAAGTCGGCAAGGACGGCGTCATCACCGTCGAGGAGAGCCAGACCTTCGGTATGGACATGGAGCTCGTCGAGGGAATGCGCTTCGACAAGGGCTACATCTCCCCCTACTTCGTGACCGACCCCGAGCGCATGGAGTCTTCCCTCGAGGACGTCTACCTCCTCATCGTCGGCTCGAAGATCTCGGCCGTGCGCGACATGCTCCCGGTTCTCGAGAAGGTCATGCAGACCGGCAAGCCGCTCGTCATCCTCGCCGAGGACGTCGAGGGTGAGGCACTCGCCACGCTCGTGGTGAACAAGATTCGCGGCACGTTCAAGAGCGTGGCCGTGAAGGCTCCTGGGTTCGGCGAGCGCCGCAAGGCCATGCTGCAGGACATCGCCATCCTCACCGGTGGCCAGGTCGTGACGGAGGAGGTCGGGCTCAAGCTCGAGAACGTCACGCTCGACCTGCTCGGGCGCGCCCGCAAGATCGTCGTCACGAAGGACGAGACGACGATCGTCGAGGGTGCCGGCGACGACGCCGACATCAAGGGCCGCATCAACCAGATCAAGACCGAGAT
Organism: Acidimicrobiales bacterium; assembly: GCA_050008715.1. Lineage (GTDB taxonomy): Bacteria > Actinomycetota > Acidimicrobiia > Acidimicrobiales > Bog-793 > JAKACA01. The sequence continues at coordinate 79,226 of JBEKMC010000003.1, forward strand.
CGACAACACCGACTCGGACTATGACCGGGAGAAGCTGCAGGAGCGCCTCGCCAAGCTGTCAGGCGGTGTGGCTGTCATCAAGGTCGGTGCTGCTACCGAGGTCGAGCTCAAAGAGAAGAAGCACCGCATCGAGGACGCAGTCTCCACGACGAAGGCAGCCATCGAAGAGGGTGTCGTGCCCGGCGGTGGCGTCGCACTCCTCCGTGCGCAGACGGCGATCCTGGAGCGGGCCGAGAAGCTCGAAGGCGACGAGGCGACCGGGGCGCGCATCATCGCCCGTGCCGTCGAAGAGCCGTTGAAGCAGATCGCCGTCAACGCCGGCCTCGAGGGCGGCGTCGTGGTCGAGAAGGTACGCGGCCTCAAGCACGGCAACGGCCTCAACGCCGCCACGGGCGTCTACGAGGACCTGTTCAAGGCGGGCGTCATCGACGCAGCCAAGGTCACACGCTCGGCGCTCCAGAACGCCGCTTCGATCGCGGCGCTGTTCCTCACGACCGAAGTGGTCATCGTGGACAAGCCGGAGGAGAGTGCCCCGGCCATGCCGGGCGGCGGTGGGATGGAAGACTTCTAAGCCACAGGCACAGAGTCACGGTACGAGCAAGAGGGGCGCTCCGGCGCCCCTCTTGTCGCGTCCGGGAGCTGGGTCGCCCCGCTCAGTAGTCCCGGATGGACGCGTCGCTTCCGATGACGATCCTCGGGCGATCGGAGCTGCGCAACCAGTCGAGGACGTGGTCGAGCTGCGAAGGCCGCAGGCTCACGCAGCCGGTCGTCGGGTCGGCGATCCCGCCGTGGAGGAAGATCGCCGATCCGCGCCCGGGTACGACGGGGACGGTGTTGTACTCGATGAACGCGAAGCTCTGGTAGGCGGTCGTCTCCGTCCAGAGGGCTTCCGAGTCACCTCCTGTCCAAGCCGGGTACGAGCCACAGGCGATGTGCTTGAACTCGTTGTACCAGCGCGAACTGGGAGCCTCGTCCCACCAGTCCCCGCAGACGAGGTGGTGGTAGGTGTAGTGCACACCCGGGTTGGGGCCGTTGCCGTACATCACGGGACCGATGCCGAATTCGCCCGCCGGCGTCGTGCCGTCTCCCTCCACCTTGTGCCCGGAGATGCCGTTCACCCCAAGGCGCGCCGGCCACGGGCCGGCCACTCGTGCCCAGCATCCCGTGCTGCTGCGACGCTGCCACAACGTAAGGAGCGCATCGCTCGTGTGGGCACTGCGAGCGTTCACCGTCACGAGCTGGAGTGCCGGACGAGTGGACTTCAGGTCATCGGCGAGGTTCTTCGGGCACGCATGAGACAAGGCTGAGGTGCCGAGCTTGGGCTCAGCAGATACGACGAGTGGGCGTGCTGGTGACACCCGCTCCACCGCCGCCAGGGCACCTCGGGCGCCGCCACCAAGACCGGTCGCGACGCCGGCGAGCACGAGCATCACCGTCCCCCACCTCCGAGGCGACGACCGGCCGCGCTTGACGCTCATCCAGCGAAGATATCGAGCAGCGCTCCGGGGTTGTCGGCGGCCCGGCCGCGAGGGGCTACTTCAGGGTGCCGACGACAACTCCGCCGTCGCCAGAGACGAGCACGCAAAGCTTGGAGGTCGGACACGACATCTCGTTGGGAGCCCACCCCTTCTTGAGCATGAAGGTGTGCCAGCTCGACGGGCTCGAGGGGTTCGTCGAAATCGAGACGAAGCCACCCTTCGGCGACGCCCCGGCGACCGCGCAGAGCTTGGCCGACTCACAGGTGACCGCGGTCACGCCCGCAGACTCCTCTTTCGGAAAGAGGTTGAACTGCTTGAAGCTCTTGACCCAGGTCTTTCCGGCGGTATCGCCGCTGGAGACGCCGATTCGGGCGTAGCCGGACTCGACGTCGTTGGTCTCGGACACGACGCAGAGCCCGGCGCTCGCGCAGGCGACGTGCCAGAGCGAGAATCCCCTCGGGACGTGACTCGGCTGGACGACCCAATGACCGCTCGAGGGATCGGTCG
>JBEKMC010000030.1:0-29436 GCA_050008715.1 Acidimicrobiales bacterium
GGTGTGGCCCTCCGCCTTTTCTGGGCGCGGGGGGGGGCGCAAACGTTGGGGTCTTGGGTATCTTGCTGCGCCGGACCCGCCCGACGGGGGTGTGTTTGGGGGTGGGCCCCCCCCCGAAACCACAGCCAGGTCGTGCGGTACCGGCTCAGCTAGAGACCGACGACGCCTTCGTTGCCGCCGCCACGAGCGCCCTGAACAGGCTGAGGTCCTCTCCCGCCTCCGGATGCCACTGCACGCCGAGGAGAAACGGCACGGAGGCGTCCTCGACGGCCTCGATCGTGCCGTCGTCGGCCCAGGCAGTGGCCACGAGGCCGTCGCCCAGACGTTCGATCGCCTGATGATGGTGAGTGGGAACGCCGGCGCGATCCCAACCGAGCGACTCGGCGAGCAGCGTTCCTGGTCGCACAGAGACGTCATGGAGCCCGTGGCCTGCCGGGATGGGCGAGTGGCCGCTGTGACCGACGGCGTCCGGCAGGTGCTGCACGAGGGTGCCCCCTCGAAGCACGTTGAGGACCTGGAGGCCGCGACAGATGGCCAGCGTCGGCACGGCGTCGCCACACGCCGCCCGCAGCAGGGTCGCCTCGAGCTCGTCACGCTCGTCTCTCGGCTCGCTCGTGCTCTCGTGCGCGGGCGCCCCGTACCGCTCCGGGTTCACGTCCGGGCCACCCGACAGGATCACGGCGTCGAGCCGGTGCAACAGCCGGCCGGCATCCTCTGGCGACAGATCCTGGACAGGGATCAGCACCGGCAGCCCGCCGGCGGATTCGACGGCTCGCGCGTAGCGGGCCGGCAGGAGACAGGCACGGGCGTGCCACTGATTCCAGCGGGCCTGCTCCTCGTAGGCCGTGATCCCGATGACGGGCCTGCGGCTCATCGCGGTCCTCTCAGAGCGGTGTCGTGTAGGCGGCATGGATTCCACCGTCGACGAGGAACGTCGAGGCGGTTATGAACGAGGCGTCGTCAGAGGCAAGAAACGCCGCCGCCGCCGCGATCTCCTCGGGCTCCCCGAACCGGCCCATCGGGACGTGCACGAGCCGCCGGGCGGCCCGCTCGGGATCCTTGGCGAAGAGCTCCTGCAGCAGGGGCGTGTTGACCGGTCCCGGGCAGAGGGCGTTCACGCGCACACCGCGCCGGGCGAACTCGACGCCCAACTCCCGCGACATGGCGAGGACACCGCCCTTCGAGGCGGTGTACGAGATCTGTGACGTCGCCGCCCCGAGGGTGGCGACGAATGACGCCGTATTGATGACGCTCCCACCACCGTGCTCGAGCAGCCGGGCGATTCCGGACTTGCAGCAGAGATACACGCTCGTGAGGTTCACCTCCTGCACCCGCTGCCAGACGTCGAGGTCGGTGACGAGGATCGAGTCGTCCTCGGGCGGCGAGATGCCGGCGTTGTTGAAGCACACGTCGAGGCCGCCGAAGCGGTCGACGGCGGCGTCGTACATGGCATCGACCTCGCTCGCGTCGGTGACGTCGGCGTGCACGTAGAGGCCGCCGATCTCAGCTGCGATCGCCTCCCCCGCCTCGTCGCTCAGGTCGACGACGACGACGCTGGCGCCCTCGCTGGCGAACCGGCGTGCACTCGCCCGGCCGATCCCGCTGGCGGCTCCGGTGATGACTGCGACCTTGCCGTCGAGACGTCCCATGATGGCTGGCTCCTTTGCTCGTAGTTGCGATGGGCGACTCTTGCGCTGCGTCCCGTCGGCGGCCGGTGACGGCGCGCCTGTCGTGGCGGTGGCGACCGTCGCGGGCGCTCGACCACCGTCACTCAGTCCGCCGTGGCGACGAATACGTTCTTCAGCTCGGTGAAAGCCTCGAGGGCGTCGGGGCCGAGCTCCCGACCGATGCCGGACTGCTTGAAGCCGCCGAACGGAGTCCAGTAGCGCACCGACGAGTGGGAGTTGACCGACAGCGCGCCGGTGTCGATGGCGCGGGCAACCCGGAAGGCTTTGGCGACGTCTCGTGTCCAGATCGAGCCGGACAGGCCGTAGGGCGTGTCGTTGGCGATCCGGATCGCGTCAGCCTCGTCCTCGAACGGCACGACCGCCAGGACAGGCCCGAAGATCTCCTCCCGGAACGCCGCCGAGTCCGGCGCCACGGGTGCGAGGACGGTGGGTGGGAACCAGTAGCCCGGGCCGTCCGGCACCGTCCCGGCAAAGGCCACGGGAGCGTCGTCGGGCACGTATGCAGCCACGGCCGAACGCTGCTCGGCGCTGATGAGCGGGCCCATCTCGCTCGTCTCGTCCGCCGGGTCGATGGCACGAAAGCTGCGCACTGCGGGCTCGAGCAGCTCGAGGAAACGATCGTGCACGCTCGCCTCCACGAGCAGACGCGAGCGTGAGCAGCAGTCCTGGCCGGCGTTGTCGAAGACCGATGCCGGCGCCGTGGCGGCCGCCCGCTCGAGGTCGGAGTCGGCGAACACGACGTTTGCGCTCTTGCCGCCGAGCTCGAGCGTCACGCGCTTCAGCTGCTCGGCACAGCCGGCCATGATGCGCTTGCCGACGTCGGTGGAGCCGGTGAAGCAAATCTTCCGCACGAGCGGATGTGTCACGAAACGCCACCCCACGACGCTTCCGCGCCCGGGAAGCACCTGGAAGACACCCTCCGGGATGCCTGCTTCGAGGAGCAGCTCGCCGATGCGGATGGCGGTGAGGGGCGTCAGGTCCGCCGGTTTCAACACGACGGCGTTGCCGGCCGCCAGGGCCGGGCCGAATCCCCATGAGGCGATCGGCATCGGGAAGTTCCACGGCACGATCACGCCGACGACACCGAGTGGTTCCCGGAACGTCACGTCGATGCCACCGCCGACGGGAATCTGGCGGCCGAAGAGGCGCTCCGGCGCTCCGGCGTAGTAGTCCAGCACGTCGCGGACGTTCCCGGCCTCCCAGCGGGCATTCGAGATCGTGTGGCCGGCGTTTCTGACCTCGAGGAGAGCGAGCTCTTCTCGAGCGCCGTCGACGGCGACCGCCGCCCGGCGCAGCAGCCGTGCCCGGTCGCCCGGGGCCAGCGCCGCCCAACCCTGCTGGGCCACGGCGGCGCGTTCGACGGCAGCGTCGACTTCCTGCAGCTCGAAGTGCTGTATCTGTGTGATGACCTGCTCGTCGGAAGGGTTGACGACGTCCCGGGTGGTGCTCATCTGACGTTCCTCACATCCGCTCGAAGGAACGGTAACGCTCCCAGTCGGTCACGCTCGACTCAAAGTTGCGCATCTCCACCTCCGCCATGTTGGCGTAGTGCTCGACGACCCGGTCGCCGAACGCCTCATGGGCGATCCGGCTGGCGACGAAACGGTCCGCTGCCGCCCGCATCGTGTGCGGCAGACGGGGCGCCGCCGACACATAGGCGTTGCCGACGAACTCGGGCTCGAGGACGAGCTCGCGCTCGACGCCGTGCAGGCCCCCGGCGACGAGGGCGGCGATGGCGAGGTACGGGTTCACGTCCCCACCTGCGACTCGGCACTCGGCCCGGATCCCCTCGCCGTGGCCGACGATGCGGAACGAGCAGGTCCGGTTGTCGCGTCCCCATGCGACCGCGGTCGGCGCGAACGACCCCTCCGCGAAGCGCTTGTAGCTGTTGATGTTCGGCGCGAGCAGCAACGTGAAGTCGCCCGTGCAGGCGAGCATTCCTGCCAGGAAGTGCTCGAAGATCTCTGACATGCCGAGATGGCCCTTACCGGCGAACACGGGGACGCCCTCCGCGTCACGCAACGAGAGGTGGATGTGACAGCTGTTGCCTTCCTTCTGGTCGTACTTGGCCATGAACGTGATGGCGCAGCCCTCCTGGGCGGCGATCTCTTTGGCACCGAGCTTGAACAGGGCGTGCTCGTCTGCCTTCGGAACGAGCTCGTCGTAGCGGAAGGCGATCTCGTGCTGCCCGAAGTTGCACTCGCCTTTCACGGACTCGACCCACATCCCGGCGTCGCTCATCTCCCGCCGGATACGCCCGAGCAGAGGTTCGAGGCGCGACGTCCCGAGGATCGAGTAGTCGACGTTGTATCGGTTGGCCGGCGTGAGGCCGCGGTAACCCCGATCCCAGGCGTCTTCGAAGGAGTTCTCGAACACCATGAATTCGAGCTCGGTGGCGACGAGGCCGGTCCAGCCCTGGTCGGCGAGGCGAGTCGCCTGCCCCTGCAGAATCTGGCGCGGGGCGGCCGCAACGGGCGCCCCGTCGTCCCAGAGGAGGTCAGCCTGGCAGACGGCGGTCTTCGGATGCCACGGCATCAGCCGCATCGTCTTCAGGTCGGGCTGCATGACGAAGTCGCCGTAGCCCGTGTCCCAGGAAGACATCTCGTAGCCGGCGACGGTGTTCATGTCCACGTCGACGGCAAGCAGGTAGGCGCACGCCTCCGTGGCGTTCTCCACGACCTCGCTGAGGAAGTGGTGCGCGTCGAAACGCTTGCCTTGCAGGCGTCCCTGCATGTCGGTGAAGACGACGAGAACCGTGTCGACGTCGTCCTCGGCGACGAGGCCCTCCAGGTTGTGAATGCTGAGTCGAGCGGGACCCTTCCTCAATCGATCTCCTCCGATCGGTGCTCCTTCGGACCGATCATGCCTCCTGCGGCGTTGCTTGCGCCGGAATCATGCAAGAGCGCGACCGATTCCGCCTGGGCCGACCCTCCATCGCGGGCACCTGGCCGCTTCAGACGGGGGCGGCGCGCTGCGGCGCCGCCGTGACGAGCAGGCCGGCCACGTCACCGACTTCGCCGGGCATGTGCACGGCCCCGCCCAGGTGGAAGGCAAGGCTGTACGGGTTACCCGACGTCCGGTTGTACTCGATGGCGTGGACGACGATCCGGTCGATGACGAGTCGGGCAGCCTTGGCGTCGGCGCCGATGAGCAAGATGCCGAACTCGTCGGAACCGATACGGCCCACGAGGTCGGAGCCACGGACTGTGTGCTCGAGAACTTGGGCGGCCTCGACGAGGGCGCGGTCACCCATGTCCGGCCCGCCCGCCCGGTTGATGTGGCCGAGACCGGCCACGTCGGCGCGCAGCATGACCGAGGGGCGACCCCGACGGTCGCCGAAGGCGAGCATGCGGTTGCCGACACGCTCGAAATTGCGCGAGTTCATCGCTCCCGTGAGGGGATCGGTCGTCACGTAGGGCAAAGGCGAGAGCTCCGTCTCGATCAACGTGGCGAGCTCGGCGAGATCCGAGAGCTCCGACTCGGGGAATGCCCGCTCTTCGGTGTCGAACACCGCAAGAGCGCCGACGATCTCGCCCCCTGGCGCCCGCACCGGGACGCCGGCGTAGGCGACGAGCCCGGGAGTCGACGCAACGATGGCGATCTCCGCAAAACGATCGTCCGCCCGGGCATTTGCCACCATGAGGGGCCGGCCCGAGGCCACGACGTGTGAGCAGAACCAGTATTCCCGTGACTGCTGGCCCAGCTGGAGGCCGGCCTGCTTGGCACCCCATACGGCCTTGAGCAGGACACGGCGTTCGGCCACGACGCTGAAGATGCCGATCGGGGTGCCGCCGAGGCGCGCCGCCAGCTGCACGACGCGGTCGAATCGTGCCTCAGGAGGGGTGTCCAGCAGCCTGAGCTCCTGCAACGCGAACAGCCGCCCGGTCTCGTCGGACGCGTACGGTGCCGCCTTCACGTGCCGAGATTAGTGGCGGCGGGCACCCTGGTTTGCCGACGGCGCCCGGACGTGCACGACACTGGACCCGATCCGGCACGACGCTGGACCCGATCCGGCACGACAATGGGGCCAGCCAGCAGTTACCGTGCCGCAATGCTCGTCACCCTCGTCGCGACGCTTGTGGCCGCCCTCCAGCTCGCTGTGCTGCCCCTCGTGTCGACAACCGCCGCCGCACAGGGCAGGACGACCACCACGTCGGTAGTGGGTGCCGATGCCGACGGGCTCGGCACGAACTGGTACCCGAGCGCCGGGATCTCGCCGGCGCAGGTCAACACGAAGGACTTCGGGGAGCTGTTCAACCTCCAACTGCCCTCTGTCGCCCCGGCCGATTCCGGCTCCGGGGCCGGTTCCGAGGACGCGGTCCCGCCGGGCCAGATCTACGCCCAGCCGATCGTGGCCGACGGTGTCCTCCTCGTCGTCACCGAGACCGACAACGCCTACGGGCTCAATCCGAAGACGGGCGCCGTCAAGTGGGAGCGGAACTTCGGGGCGGCGTTTCAGTCGAGCGTCATCAACTGCGGTGACCTGGCCCCGAACGTCGGCATCACCGGCACCCCCGTGGTCGACAGCTCGACCGGTATCGCCTACTTCACGACCGACACGATCCCGGCCGTGGGGCAGTCGCTCTGGCAGATGCAGGCCGTTGACATCGCCACCGGAACAGAGGTCGCCAATTTCCCTGTCAGCATCAAGGGGCCCGCCACGAACGACCCGTCGGAGACGTTCGACCCGGTGTACCAGATGCAGCGCCCCGGTCTCGCCTACGTCGACGGCGAGGTGTACGCAGCCTTCGGGGCGCATTGCGACTTCTCGACGTGGTACGGCTGGATCGCCGGCGTGAGCACCGGCGGAGTCCTCGACGACATGTGGGTCGACGAGACCGGAGGGGGTGACGGAGCCGGGATCTGGGGCCCGGGCGGGATCGTCGTCGACAGCGAGGGCAACCTCTACGTGGCCACCGGCAACAGCAACGGCAACGGCAACACACCGGGACCCGGTTCCGGGCTCGGGGCACCCCAGCCGGCCGGCCTCGGCGAGTGCGTCCTCAAGCTCGCGACGGGCGGTGCTCACCTGCAGTTGGCCGACTACTTCTGCCCCTCGGATGCCGCCGTCCTCAACAACTACGACGGTGACCTCGGGTCGGGCTCGCCGACCGGCCTTCCGGCCTCCTTCGGGACGTCGAAGGAGCCGGACCTGCTCGTGGAGGCCGGCAAGTCGGGCGAGGTCTACCTGCTCGACCGCGACGATCTCGGTGGCGTCGACCAGGGACCTGGAGGCGCCGACGACGTCGTGCAGGAGACCGGGCCGCGGGGCGGTGAGTGGTCCCACCCGGCCGTCTGGCCAGGTGACGGCGGCTACGTGTACATCACGACCGGCAGCCCGGGAGCCAGAGCCGGGGGGACCTCCGGCGAGCTCGACATCTACCAGCGAGTCGCCACCGATGGCGACGTCTCGCTCAACTGGGTGGGCGACGTGCCGGGCATGCACTTCGGCAGTAGCGCACCGATCGTGACCTCGAACGGCACGCAAGCGGGCAGCGCCATCGTCTGGGAAATCGTCCGCACGAGCAGTAGCAACGACGGTGCCCAGCTGCGTGCCTACGGCGCCGCTCCCGTGGCCGGCACGGGCAGCAACGCGGCTGACAGCCTCCCTCTCCTGTGGCACGCCTTTGTCGGCAATTCGACGAAGTTCGACCCGCCGCTCGCCAGCGGTGGCCGGATCTACGTCGGCAACTCCGACGGCCAGATCCTCGCCTTCGGCACTCGCAAAGGAGCTCCGCCCCTCGCCGGCGCAGCGGTCAGGGCGCCCGACACCGTGCTCGGCTCGACCTCGAAGGTGGCGGCGGTCTTCACGGCCACAGGTCCCGTCACCGTCAGCGCCGTCTCGGTGAGCGTGTCGACGAGCGGTGCTTCCGGAGCGTTCCTCACGACCGGCCTCGCCAGCCCGGTGCATCTGAGCGCCGGCAAGACGATCACCGTTCCGATCAGCTTCGATCCGAAGATCGTCGGCGGCCAGCAGGGCACCCTGACGCTCACCACGAACCTCGGGACGGTCTCGGTGACCCTCAGCGGGCGGGGTCTGCCGGAGGGCGTCCCGATCGCGGCGACGCCGACGGCACTGGACTTCGGCCTCCAGCCGATCGGAGGGGGTGTCGTACAAAGGACCGTCTCGTTCGAGAACACGTCCAAGTCGCCGTTCACCGTCGACGCGCTCGAGATCGAGTCCGGCGCGCCGGCACCGTTCGCGGTGGGAACGGTGTCGGCGCCGCTTCCGTCGCTCGCGCCCGGGACCTCGCTCGACGTACCCGTCGACTTCACACCGCCTGCCACCTCCGGCGACTTCGTCCAGAACTTCACCGACCACCTCGTGATCACGACGAGCGCCGGTGAGGCCGTCGTGCCCCTCGCCGGATCCGCCGCCCCACCGCCACAGATCACGATCAGCTCGCTGAGCCTGAACGTCGGGACGGTGGCGACCGGCCAGAGCGGCATCGTGAGCTTCACGGTAGGCAACCGCGGGGGCACGCCCCTCGAGATCACGAAGTCCAAGCCGCCGACGGGTCTCGGTTTCTCCGCAGTGACCTCACTACCCGAGGGGACCGTCGTCGCTGCGCACACGAACTTGGTGGAGACCGTGCGCTTCTCCCCCACATCCGGCGGGGCAGCCCAGGCCACCTGGGTGATCAACGGTGACGACAGCTCGGGGCTCCAGACGATCACGATCAGCGGTACGGGTGCGGCGGAGCACGTCGTGCCGTCGATCCTTCAGCCGGGCTGGCACCTGAGCGGGCGGGCGGCTCTCTCGAAAGGGAACCTCTGGCTCACGCCCGTGATGAAGGACACGGCTGGAGCGGCGTTCTGGGATGCTCGAGTGCCGACCGCAAGCCTGAGAGCCTCCTTCACCGCCCAGATGACGGGAGGCACCGGCGGCAACGGCCTGACGTTCGCTCTCGCCGGCACGAGCGCCGTGCCGGCGGAGCCGGGCCGCGTCGGCACGCGCCTCGGGTTCGCCGGAATCCCGGCGGTCGCGGTTGCGTTGCAGACCTCCTCGAGTCCGCAGAACCAGAGCCGCAACTGCATCGGTGTCGTCACCTCGGCCGCGGGCGCCAAGGTGCTCAGCTGGCGAAGTGTCGTCACCCTGGCGTCCTCCCTGCGCAGCGGACCGGTGCAGGTGACTGTGATCGTCTCGGACGGCGTGTTGACGGCGGAGTTGGACGGCTTCACCGTCCTGTCGTTGCGCCTGAAGCTTCCCCCCTACGCCTACGTCGGGTTCACCGCCGGCACGAGCAGCCTCACCGATCGCCACCTCATCTCGGCCGTGGAGATCTCCTACCGGTGATCGGCGGCGCGTCGGGTTTCTTCAGGGCGCGGCGGCAACACCGATGCTCGCCGTCAGCCCGCTGACGGTGATCCGGAACGTCCCGTTGGACGCCCGGAACCACGGCGACATGCTGCCGACGAGCTCGAGCTCGAGGCTGTGGCCGCTCGGCACCGTGTACAGGTTCGGCGCGAGCTCGAAGGTGACAGAGGTACTGCCGGAGCTCTTACGGGAACCGCCGGCGGACTGGTCGACGTCCGGCCTGACGACACCGGCCTCGACGAGCTGGCGCCCGCCGGTACGGTCGTCCACCGACCAGAGGCGGCCGACGAGCTCCGGATAGTCACCCTTGACATCGAGCTGTGCGCGGACGAGAAGACCCCCGACAACCGTCGTCGCCTGAGGGAGTGCCAGCCGGTAGACCGCAGCCCCGCGCTCGGTCCCGCCCCGAAACGACCGGCAGTAGGACGAGTACGCCGGATCGAGCGCAGCGGCGACGGCCCTCGACCCGCCGGACGACGTCACGACTTGCGGCGCCGCCGCGCCGAACGAGAGCGAGCCTCCTTGCAATGACGAGTACGTCGGACCCTGCAGGATCGGGCCAGATGAGGCGCTCCTCGGGCATGTCGTCCCGATGGCGAGCACGCCGCTCTCCGGGGTGGAGTGCTGCAGCATGACGGCGTTCAGGAAGGCGATGGCTTTGGTGGTCTGGGTGAGCACGTCCAGCGCCTTGTTCTGCGCCCATCCGTGGCCGACGTCGTCGAAGATCATGAACAGCGGGCTGTGGACACCGGCGGCCTGCAACCGGTCCGCATACTGAAGCGCCTCGGACACCGGGAACAGCGTGTCGGTCCACCCGTTCTGGAGCACCGTGGGTGCGGGGCCGCCGGCAGGTAGAGGGACTCCGATGACGGAGTGGTATTGCTGGATCTCCCTCAGGGCGGCACTGGCCGATGGCCCATACGGCTCGCCGCTGGAGAGGGCACCGAACCACGACGTGGCGTCGGCCGAAGCGTCCACGCCGGGCGGTGCGAGATGGAACAAGGACGACTCGTAGTAGAGCGACTCGTCCCAGGACTGCTTCTCCACGCCGGCGGGCTCGATGTCGTCGACGGCCGGTGCGTACGTTGTCGCCAGCTGGCGGCCGTTCGGGTCGAGCGCCGTCGCGAGATCGTCCCACGGCCATTCGGCATAGGCGACCGCCACCTCCATGGGAATACGCCGCCCGGGGCTCGTCCAGGGGACGAGGGCGCCGTTCGGCTCACGGATCCTGTTCTTCAGCATCGCCAGCTCGAGCGACTCTGCCGCCCCGTAGGAGATCCCCGTCACGGCGATGTCTGGACGTGCCAACCCCTCGTCGACGAGCAAGCCGGCGAGATACTGGGTGTCGTGCACTTCGTAGCGCTGGTCGGCGAAGTGGATATAGCCGTGGGCGCACGCCGGCGTGCCCTTTTGCGACGCCGTCGTGCCACATGAGTCCCCGAAACCCCTCGCCGTGTACATCAACACTGCGTATCCCATACGGGCAAAGGTCACGTCATCCATGAGGCCGTCGTCACGGTCGACCTCCCAGTCGGTCTTCGACCCGCCGAGACCGTGCATCATCACGATGAGAGGAAACGGTCCCAGCCCTGCCGCGGGCAGCGCGACATCCGCATCGAGCGGTACGCCGTCGAAGCTCGGGATCCGCAAATCCTGGCCACCGACCTGGCCACCGATGCACAGACGGATCCCATCGCGCGGGACGCAGGTCAGCTTCCCGAAGGGACGGGGCACCGCGGGAGTCGGAGGTCCCGTTGGGGCGGGTCCGCTTGCCGACTGCGAGCAAGCATCCAGCGCGGACGCGAAGAGGACGGCGATCCCGACGGCCGTGGCGATGCTGAGCAGCCTGGCACCATCCCGGCCGGGGGAACGGAGGTGGCTCGGACGCGGCCACATCCATGAGGTCGGCACGGCGCGCATGCTAGGACGGGGTCTCCGTTGCCGCCCACAGGAGAACGTGATGCCCACCCATGACCAGATCGTCGAGGCACTTCGAGAGCGGTTGCTCGAGGCGATCACCTCGCGGAACATGACGTCTGAAACGCTTCTCACCCTCGCCGAGGCGTACGCCTGGCTGGTTGCCCCGGATCAGTCCCACGGCCCTCGCAAGGCCGGGGCCTGACCGACCTCGCCGCGGACGGAGTGACGTCCGGCGCAATCGGGCCGGGGTCCTCAGACGTAGCTCCTCTCGAGCCCACCACCGAAGAGGAGCCACGTGAACGCCAAGCGCAGTCTCGTCAGCATCGCTCTCATCGCCACGATGTCCGCCGCTATCGCCCTCGCCTCCACAGGGGCGGTCGCAGCGGCGGTGACTCCTAGGCCGGCGGGCGCCGGCGGCGCCGTGGACCGCGTGTTTCGTCCCGGCGTCAAGCCCATCACCGTCAAGAAGTACGGCTCCGTATTGGCAGATCGGGCCGGGACGACGCTGTACATGCTGAGCACCGAGGCAGGTGGCAAGCTCCATTGCACGTCGAGAAGCTGCATCACCAACTGGCCGCCATTGCTCGTGTCGAAGGGGGTGAAGGTCGAGATCGCCGCCGGCGTGAAGGGCAAGATCGGAACGGTCGCCCGATCGGCCACCACCCGTCAGGTGACGTTCAACGGCTACCCCGTCTACGGATTCATCGGGGACAGCGGAAAGGGTCAGACGAACGGCGAGAAGATCGTGGCGTTCGGCGGCACGTGGTACATGTTGCGACCGAGCGCGAGGACAGCGTCCACGACCGCCGTGAAATAGCAGGTCAAGGCGTTGGCTCGACCGTCTCGAAGAAATCGCGGATTTCTTCTCAAGTCGCGAGCCGGTGCGCCGACAATTTACGAAGCCTGTTCCAAAGCGTTGCGACCGCCTCCGGCCCCCCCCTTCGCCGGAGGCGTTGTCGCGTCTTCGGTCATACCCCGAGACTTGACTTCGCTGCCTTCTCGAACAGGGTGTAGGGGATGAGTCGTTTCGCGAACGTGCCGGCCCGCTCCTCGAGCTTGCCCACTGTCACCCGGCGACGCACGTGACGGGCTCTGAGGACCTTCTCGATCGCCGCCGCCACACTGTCCGCCGGCGCACCGTTCGCCTCGTCGCGCTCCATCGCCTCCACAGCCTTCTTCGCAGCGGCGGCGTAGGTCTCGTCGCCTGACGGAGGTCGCACGTCACGCCGGCTCGCCGTGAACTCCGTGGTGATGTTGCCGGGCTCGACAAGACACACTTCTATGCCGAACGGCGCCACCTCGTACGCCAGCGCCTCCCCGTAGCCCTCCAAGGCGAATTTGCTGGCGCTGTAGAACGCCTGGAAGGGAATGCCGATCAGGCCGCCGATCGATCCGACGAGGACGATGCGGCCCGCGCCGTGTGATCGCATCGCCGGCAGGGCCGACTGAACGAGACGGACGGCGCCCCAGAAGTTCGTCTCGAGCTGGTCTTTGGCGTCGGCAATGGGCGTCTGCTCGACGGCGCCGGCGAGACCCCAGCCGGCACAGGCGACGATGGCGTCGAGACGGCCGTGCTCGTCGAGCACCGTCCTCACGCCCGCCGTGACAGAGTCGTCGCTGTCGACGTCCATGACCATGCCGGACCATCCGCCCGACGAGGTGCCTCGACGGCTGGCGCCGGTCACGAGCCATCCCGAACGATGGAGACGCTCGGCGGTCGCCTTCCCGATCCCGGCAGACGCTCCGGTGACGAGCACGACGCGCCCGCGGGCGCTCGTCCCGATGCGATCGCCAGATTGCTCCGATGCCATGAGGCCTCCTCAGGTGGCTTCCCCGTCGCCGAACTCCGGCTGGCGCCGAGATTAGGGCCGCAGAGCGAGCCGGCGGAGCCGAAAAGAGGCGAGCACGAAGCGAGATGGCTACGGTTGCGGCTGGCAGGGCGAAGGCCCTTGCGAGGGAGGGTGATCATGATCGGTAGACGTGGATGGAACCGGCACTCGCTCAGGCGGCGGGCGACGACGTGGCTGGTCGTGTGCCTCGCACTGCTTGGCATCACGGCCATCGGCGCAGCTGGGGGGACCCCCCGAGTGGGACGCGCCGTGCTGACCTCATATCTCTCCCCCGTCGGCAACGCTCCCGCCGTGCCGCCGGAAGAGCACTACCTCGGGCCGGCGCCGACCTCGACCCCGCTCGGCATCGAGGTCGTCCTGCAGCCGCGCGACCCTGCGGCGCTGAGCGCGTTCGCCACCGCCGTCTCCACGCCGGGCAACCGCCTCTACCAGCATTTCCTCGCTCAAGGACAGTTCGCGGCGAAGTTCGGTCCTACGCCGGCGGCAATCGCTGCCGTCACGGGCTACCTCCGCGAGGCCGGTCTCGTTCCCGGGGTCATCAGCGCCGACCACTTGAGCATCCCGGTGCAGACGACCGTCGGCCGCGTCGACGGAGCATTCCACGTCGCCATGAACCTCTACCGGCAGCCTGCAGGTGCCGGACAGGCTGACGCCGTCGTCAACACGAGCACACCACGGCTGCCCGCCTCACTGGCGGGCTACGTGCAAGGCATCCTCGGCCTCGACACCGTGAGCACGCCGGTCGCCCGGCCCATCCCGGCACGCCCCCACCCCCGTACCGGTCGCGTCGCCTCCGTGCCGGCCGCAAAAGGCCCGAAGGCGTGCTCGCAGGCCGTCAGCGTCGCCAATCGCTTCGGCGGATGGACGGAGAACCAGCTCGCACAGGCGTACTCCTTCGAC
Organism: Acidimicrobiales bacterium; assembly: GCA_050008715.1. GTDB lineage: Bacteria > Actinomycetota > Acidimicrobiia > Acidimicrobiales > Bog-793 > JAKACA01. Next base: position 13,677 of record JBEKMC010000030.1, read on the forward strand.
GGCATCTACGCGAAAGGTGACCTCGGTTCCGGCGCCACGATCGCGTTGTTCGAGGAACAGACCTACTCGTCCAAGGACATCGCCGACTTCCAGCACTGCTACGGCACCCACCTCGCCATCAGCAACATCTCGGTGGACGGCGGTAGCAAGAAAGACTCCGACTTCTCTCCGGAGGCGGCCCTGGACATCGAGACGGTCATCGGGCTCGCCCCAAAGGCGGCTCTCCGCGTCTACGAGACGATCGGTAACAACAACGGACCGATCGACGGCTACCGCGACATCGTCACCCAGGACAAGGCCCAGGTGATCTCGTCAAGCTGGTCCACGGCTCCCTTCAACTGCGACCTCTTCGTCTCGACGTCGCTGAAGAACGCCGAGAACACGGTGTTCCAGGAGGCCGCCGCCCAGGGCCAGTCCACGTTCGTCGCCAACGGTGACGTCGGGTCCGAGGGCTGCATGAGCAACGGCGGGTCGCTCGAGATTCAGACCGGCACGATCGGGCCAGACGCCATCGCCGTCGATCCCAGCACCAGCACGGTCTACGTCGCCAACTTCTCGGCGGGTTCCGTGAGCGTCGTGAGCGAGAAGGAGATTTTCTCCTTCAATGTCCCGCTTGGGGCGGGCACGGAGCCCGACGGCATCGCCGTCGACCCGAAGACCCATCAGGTCTGGATCTCCGAGGACGGCAAGGGCCGAGTCGCCGAGATACACGGCACCACGTGTAACGCCAGCAACAACAGCAAGAGCGGCTGCAAGCCCTCGGTCGTCGCTGGCAGCACGTTCACCGACTCGGCCCCCGCGAGCATCGCCGTCGACCCCTCAACCGGCACGGCCTACGTCGCTTACACCGGCGCAGGCGGCATCGGGGTGGTCAAAGAGTCGATGTCGACCTTCGTGGATGACTTGCCCACTGGCACGAACAGCGACCCATTTGGCGTCGCGGTGGATGTGTCAGCGGACGAGGTGTTCTTAACTTCCCTGAGCTTTCACGAGTTCGGAGACTTCGACGGAGCGACCTGTAACGCCACCGTGACCTCTGGATGCGCGGCGGGTGTTACGGGCAGCGGCCCGGTCGGGAGCGGGCCGTACGGCATCGCCTTCAATCCGGCGACTGGCCAGCTATATGTCGCCAACTCTGGCAGCGACACGCTGACGGTCTTGACGCCCAGCACGACGAGCACTGTGGGTCTCGCTTCCAGCGGTCTGCTGAGCCCGACCTCCGTGGCCGTCGCCCCGGGCGGAAGCAGCATCCTCGTGACCGCGATCGGAGGGGCGAAGGGCAAGGACGCCGGCACGGCGGTGATCTCCACGCACAGTCTCAAAGTGACGCGGGTCATCAGTGGCGGCAGCGCGCCGATCGCCGTCGCCACTGATGCGAACCTCGGTTACGGATGGGTGGCCGACAACGGCCTCGCCACCGGCGGTGCCGCCACCAACGCCGTGCGCCTGAACAGCGGCCAGGCATCGCCCAAATCGCACACACGTGGCGCCGCAACCCCCGTGCCCGGCGGCATCATCTGGATGCCTCTCGTGCTCAGTGTCGAGGATCCCTCTGGCCAGCCGTACGTGACGGGCGTGGGTGGTACGAACCTCGTCAAGCTCGGCCCGGCCCCGAAGGAGACCGTGTGGAACGAGCCGGCCCTTGGTGAAGGCGCCGGCACCGGGGGCATCTCCTCCCAGTGGACGATGCCGAAGTACCAGAGCGGGCCCGGCGTCCTCAGCAAGTACAGCTCGGCCAAGCCATGCCATGCCACCGGCGGCAAAGTCTGCCGCGAGCTTCCAGACGTGTCCGCCAGCGCCGACCCGGCCCATGGCTACGTGATCGTCTTCGGTGGCAGCTGGACGGTGGTTGGTGGGACGAGTGCAGCGACTCCCCTGTGGGCAGCCCTGACGGCGCTGCTCGACGTGTACAGGGGCAAGATGCACCGGCTCGGGTTTCTCAACCCCTCGCTCTACAAGCTGGCCTCTGAAGGCAAGCCGATCGTGAACGACGTGACCGTCGGCAACAACGACTACACGACGAGCAACGGGGGTTTCTATCCCACGACGAAGCGCTACGACATGGCAACCGGCCTCGGCACGCCGATCGGCACGGGTCTCGCCAAGGCGCTCGGCTGACGCCCGTCGCCTCCTCCGCCCGAAGCCTTCGGGAACCTTGCGATCTCGTTTTGATCGTCGTGGGCCCGGGGTAGGGTCTCGGGCGGAGGAGGCACAGGCGTGCGAACAGGCAACACGGAGATCGCCAGGGCCCGGCACTCGCGTGCGTGGATGTGGACTCTTGCAAGCCTCGCGGTAGCTGTCACGGCGATCCTCCTGCCGGGCCAGAAGGCCGGAGCGACGTCGCCGAGGACCGTGCACCGGGCACCGGCGCCGACGAAGGTGGTGCTCATCGTGTTCGAGAACCACGACTACACGAGCATCGTGGGCAATCGCCAGGCACCGTATTTCAACGCCCTCATCCACGACGGCACGCTCTTCCGGAAGTACTACGCCGTGACGGCGGGAAGCAACAAGGACTACCTCGCCATGACGTCCGGGCGCACGACGGAGACGAGCCCGGCGGCGAAGAACATCTTCGAGCAAATAGAGGCGGCAGGCGGGTGGAGGGAGCTCGACGAGTCGATGGGCGCTCACTGCGGCGGCCGCACGTCGCGCAAAGTGCCGGGAACGACCGTGCCGCTCTACACGAGGAACCACGATCCCGCCTTCATGTACAAGTCGACCGAGAGCTGCACATCCGACGACGTATCCCTCACCTCGTCCGGACAACTAAAGTCGCTGCCAGCCTTCAGCATCATCATCCCGAACGACTGCGATGACATGCACACCCTCCCGAAGACCGACTCGTGCCCCAGCTATTTCGGTGCCCTGCATGCCGCCAGTGCCATCGGCATCGGAGACACCTGGCTGGCGCATGTGGTGCCCTTACTTCTCGCCGATCCCTCGATCACGGTCGTGATCACCTTCGACGAGGGCCAGTCCCCCGACGAGCGCGTCTATGCGCTCGAGGTCGGGGCCGGCGTCAAGGCAGGCACCACGAACTCGACGGTCTACAACCACTTCGGGTTGCTCGCCGGGCTGTACGTGCATTTCGGCCTCGGGAAAGCCCCGAACAACGCCGCCGCCGCGACCGCGGTGCCGATCGGATAGCCATGCTGTCGAAGGCGCTCACCGCGCTCGCCGCAGCGATCGGGATCGTCGTGGCGGGCGCGGCGACGACGTTGACGACCAGCGCTGCTCCGGTCCGCTCCGACGTGGCGGCCAAGATTCCCCTCGGATGCGGAACGCTCGCACACCCCCATCAGTACAAGCACGTCATCGTGATCGTCGAGGAGAACACGTCCTACGACCAGATTTACAAGTCACCTTCAGCTCCGTATGTGAACAGTGTGATCGCCGCCTGTGGCCTGGCGGCGAACTACGCCAACGTCACCCACCACAGCCTTCCGAACTATCTCGCGATGACAGACGGTGCAGCGTTGAGCCAGCTGAAGCCGTTCCTCAACGACTGCCGGCCGGGCACCGCTTGCGAGGTGAAGTCGAGCAACATCTTTGACCAGCTCAGTGCGCGCGGCGGCTGGCGCGACTACGCCGAGTCGATGCCGAAACCATGTGACAGGGTGCCGACGGCAACGTATGCGGCATGGCACAACCCGGTCCTCTACTACAGCGATCTCAAAAGCTGCGCGAGCGACGACCTGCCCCTCGGCACGAGCGCCACTTCACCACTGCTGAGGGCCTTCGCTGCCGAGAAGACGGCACCAGCGTTGGCATTCGTGACGCCGAACCTCTGCGACGATATGCACGGAGCGCCCGGATGCGAGAGCCATGTCATCCTCGCCGGAGACAACTGGCTCAAGAAGTGGCTCCCATTGCTCACGGCGACGAAGGTGTACAAGACGGCAGACGCCGCCATCTTCATCGTCTGGGACGAGGGCAGGGCGGGCTCGACGGGTGAGAACTGCACCGCCAAGGCCTCGGATCAGAGCTGTCACGTGCCGGCCATCGTGGTTGCCCCCTCTGTCAAAAAGGGGACGATCGTGTCGGCGCGTTTCACCCACTACTCCCTACTGAGGACCGTGGAGAGCCTTCTCGGGTTGCCCGTGCTCGGGTCGGCGACAACAGCCAACGGCATGGAGCGCGACTTCAACCTGTGAGCGCTGAGCCCCCGACTGCGCTCATCTGCAAGATGAGTTGCACGACCCCCCGCCGCCATTCCCCTCGTCCGGGGGGTCGTGCCTTCTAGATATCGACCTGGCCAACTGCTGTCTTGAGCCTTGCCAGGAGCGCTGAGCACCGCTGCGCAGGTGCCGAAAGAATTCGCTCAAGTCGCCCGTCCGACGTGCCGATACTGCCCAAGGTGTGTTGTCGGCTGGGTTTCGGATTGGCCCTCGTAGCTGATACTGTCCAGCGCAAACGTGCCCGCGCTGCGATGAAACTCCGGTGTGCAAGTCTCTCGCTATGGTTTCCGGTCGGAGCTACGGACAGTTGCATGAATGACGAGAGATTCCATCCGGGAGACAGGTTCAGATGAGGACATTGCTCGCCAGCATCGCCACATTGTGTGCGTTGGCTGCCACCGTCTCTGGCTGCGCGATAACGTCTTCGTCGTCTCCGACGGGCTCGTCTACCACCGTCACGACGACACCGCCTTCGGCCGTCGGCACCACCCTCACGCTGAACGACGGCACTGGAGACACCATCACGGTGACCCTTCTCAGATTCCAGGACCCTGCCACACCTGCTCGTCCCAAAGACGCTCCGCCTGCTGGTGACAACCTCGCCGAGGTGCTCATCAAGGTCACGGGGGTCACCGGCACCTATCAGGACCAGGCAACGACAGCGGTGGCGGTCGTCGGCTCTGACGGCCAGGCGTATTCGGCCGGTTCTCAGAGCCTGGCCGGCTGTGTGAGCTTCAAATCCGGCGAGTTCACGGTCAAGGCCGGTCAGTCAGTGACTGGATGCGTCGCCGTCGAGATCAAGAAGTCGATCAAACCCGTACAGATCGAATACGACGCGGGATACGTCGGGACAACAGGCACGTGGTCGCCATAGTCGTCGAGCCCGTGTTGTGGGCGTCAGACTGAGGGACTGACCACTCTCTTGTAGGCGCTGGCGACGTCCCTCATAGGGATATCAGTGACCCGTGTCTGGGCCGTTTCCAACGAGCGGTGGATCGAGAGCGGTAACCTCCCAGGCCTCGCCAATCCGAGGAGGGTTGTCGACGTGCACGCGCACCGTGATCGGCGCAGCGGGCCGGCCACCGGAGAACGATTCGCCGGCAGCGCTCAAGGGGCCACGGGCCGCGGCCGGGGCGTCGACGAGCACGTCGGCGGCAAACCGGGGGCCGAACGGCTGCACCGAACGCACGGTTCCGCTCAGGACGACACCTCGATCTGGCCACGCCCCTTCTACGAAACGGTCGGGATGCAGCGCCCAGACCTTGCCAGGACTCTCCGGAACAAAGCTGCCGTAGCCGACGAGCTCGGCAACCCGCGCCGTCGCCGGCTGCCGCACGAGCTCGTCCGTGCTGCCGACCTGTACGATGCGGCCCTCGTCCATGATGCCGAGACGGTGACCGAATGCCTGCGCCTCCGCCAGGTCGTGGGTCACGAGGATGGCGACAGCTTGCGCACCTGAGGTGGCGTCGATCGCGAGGTTGCGCAGCACGACTCGAGAAGCTGCGTCAACGGCCGAGAACGGCTCGTCGAGAAGGAGGGCCCGAAACGGCCGGGCGATGGCGCGCGCCAAGCATGCACGTTGCCGTTGACCACCGGAGAGAGAGTCGGGGGCGGCGTCGCCAAGACCGGGTAGCCCCACCTCGGCGAGAAGCTCTTCGAGAGAGCGCTCGCGAAAGAGCTTCCGACCGCGCACCCGATAGGTCACGTTCGCGCGCACGCTCAGGTGGGGGAACAGGGTCGTGGGCTGGCGCACGAGGGCGACCCCGCGATGGCGCGGCTCGAGAGGTCGCTCGACAGCAGCGCCTCTCCGGCGATGCCGGGCGGCGTTCACGAGTCGCCCGTCGAGCTGGATTCGCCCCTGTTTGAGAGCGACAGTGCCGGCGATTGCCTCGAGGCACGTCGTCTTGCCAGTGCCGGACGGACCGAACAGTGAGAGACGCTCACCTCGTTCGAGGACGAGCTGGGCGACGACGTCGAAGCTCCGGCGGCCCACGGCAAAGTCGGCGTCGAGCATCGGCGACGGTGTCACAGGCCGACGCTCACAGGCACCGCGATCGCCTTCCGCCCGCGCGCCCGGGAGCTCCAGATGAGGGCGATGACCGGCAGCGGCAAGGCAGCGACGACGAGGAGCAGTGCGAGCACGAGGGCTGGGCTGAGTCCGTTGGCGATGAAGGTCTGGTCGATGTCGATGGGCAGGCCAGCAGGGTTGTAGGCGACGATGAGGACGGCGCCGAAGGCGCCCATGGCACGAGCCCATGAGATGGCGATCCCCGTGGCTAAGCCAGGAGCGGCGAGCGGCAAGGTGATCCGGCGGAAGGCGCGCAGTGGTCGGTCGCCGAGGAGTTGTGCATCCTGCTCAAGACGCTGGTCGACAACCGTCAGTGCTGCCGCCGCCGAGATGATGAAGTACGGAGCGGCTTCGTAGAACTCCGCCACGATGAGTGCGAACTCGGTGTTCACGCCGAACACGTTGGGATCGACACCGGATACGACACGCCCGACCGGCCCCGCCTGGCCGATGAGGAAGATCAGGAGGAGCCCGATAACGAGCGGCGGCATCAGGAGGGGCAGCACGATCCCGGCTTCGACCACGCGGGCGAGCTTCACGCGGCCGCGAGCGAGAAGGTAGGCAAGCGGAGTGCCGAGCACGAGCATGCAGCCGAGGGCGATCCCGCTTGCTTCGAGCGAGTTCCAGAGCGGGTCGAGTGCGCCGGGCTGGTCGAGGTTGACCCGTATCGCATGCGGGGAGACTTGGAACAACAGGACGATGAGCGGACCTAGCAGCGCCACCCACACGATCGCGGACACGACAACGGCCGCCGCGCCGGGGATGCGACCCACGGCGCGGCGGCCCATGTCCGAAATCATCAGCTCGTGACCCTACCCCCCAAGGAGTGGAAGAGGCTGAGGATGGCCGGTGGCAGCGCCTGGGCGAGCGTGACGCCCGGGGCCAGCACCACGAGCGGCCGGCGCAGGCTGTAACCGACGTGCGCCAGCGCAGCACGTGCCTTCGACATCAGCATGAAGCCCACGAACGCCTGGTCGGCGGCTTCGTCCGCCGGTGGGAACGATGTGCCCTTCGCCGGCAGGACGAGCGTCGTGTTGAGGTAGATCACCTCGCCGGTCTGCACGCTCCCATTGACCTTCAGGCTGACGGTGGCATACCGCTTCGCCTCGGCCGGTGAGGAGAAGCTGAGCGTCGGCGGCAGGCTGATGTAGTCCAAGCCGTACTGCTTGGCCTCGGGGAGGTACTCACTGCCGGCGTCGACGATGCCGGTGGCGATGTCGGTCGGCAGGGCGGTCTCGTCATAAATCTGCGACTTCGACCCGTAGGGACTCGTCTTCGTGATCCCGAGCGCCTTTGCAGCCTCGCCCTTGTAGAGAGGCAGCACGTTCTGCGCGAGCTTGGCGAAGAGGATGAAGAAGATGCCCTGCGGATCCTGCGTCGGGTCCGTCCGCCCCAATCGGAAGCCCTTCTTCGTAAAGAGCGTGAACAGATCGGAGAGCGGCTGCTTGCCGGTCTTGATCGCGTTCAGCTGGGAGTAATAGCGGCTCTTCTTGGAGAAACCGATCACGAGTGGATCCGCAGCGATCGCCATGGCGAACTTCGAGCGCACCGCGGGGAACAGCTCCTTGATCGCATGAGCCCCGATCGCGAGGAACGCCCCGGGGTTGATCTCCTTGGAGAGGATCTCCTGTGCGAGCGCGAGCGAGCCGGCGCACGGAGGTCCGCCGTAGGCGTCCCCCGTTGCCTTCTTGAAGGCCGGGCCGAGGGTGTCGTAGTACAGCTTCAGGAGCGATCCCGCGCAGGCAACTGATGCCGTGCCGTGGGCGGCGCGGGGACTCGTCGCCTTCGTGCTCGTCGATGCAAGGCTCACCGAGCTCGAGGCACTCAAGGCCACGAGGGACGCCACGGCGACTAGGGCCGTCGACCTCAGGAGCCATCTGCGTGTAGTTCGTACGTGCGTCATGTGAGGGACCCTAGCGGGGGGGAAGTAACTCTGTCTAGTGGCAAGGAGAGCTAGACAGAACAAGGCGCCCGGCCCCGAACAGCGAAGATGGGAAGCCTGCTGGCTCCCCATCTTGCTCCCCCTCGGCCGATCGTGTCAGCCCGGTTACAAGTGAAGCACAACGGTGAAGGCACCGCTGTTGGGCCGGTGCGCTTGCGCCAACCGGCCCCGAGCGCTACGTGCCCTGACGCCGCGACGTAGCCAACCGGGCGGCTGGCCGGCCCTCGCACATCGCTCGCCGTTCCCTCGCCGTCGTGCCCCCGAAGACGCCGACGAGCTCGGGATTGTCGACTGCGTAACGCAGGCAGTCCGCCAGCACCGAGCACCGAGCACAGATGGTCTTGGCCCGTGTCACGTTGCTCCGAGGGATGTCCACGACGAACACGCCCGGATCGGTCCCCTTGCAGGCCGCCACCGAACGCCAGGAAGCGCCGTCGCTACGGTCGCTGCTGCGATCCGACGGCCAGCCGGCATCCTGCTCGAAACCCGGAAACGTCGTCGTCATGTCCGCCATCGCATCCACAACGCCACCGTACGGAAATCGCTCGCGCCCATCCAGGGTCAAAAGTCCCTGTCCGGCCCGCCGGGATGCTCGTTGAGCCGCCAGAAGTCGACGTAGCCTGCGTGCTCGCAGGACGCGTGCCAATCGACGAAGTGGGTGAACCGGCTATGGGACCAGGGAGACTTCACGCACTCATCGACGGTGTCTTCGCCATTGCCCTGACCTTGTTGGTGTTGGACCTGCCGAAACCCGGAAGCTCGACACAGCTCGCGCACGATCTGTTGCATCAGTGGCCGTCGTTCGCGGCCTACCTCGTGTCCTTCGTGACTCTCGGCATCCTCTGGATCGAGCATCACGGCATGATGAGCGCCGTTCGCTCCATCGACAGGCGATTCCTGGAGCGAACGCTGGCGTTCCTGCTGTTCATCTCCATCATCCCGTGGCCGACTGCGCTCGCCGCCAACTACGCCGACCATGGTGTCGCAGCGGCACGGACGGCGTCGGTTCTGTACGCGGGGACGATGCTCATGATGGGTCTGACGTTTGCCTGGGGATGGCGCTATCTCTCGAACCATCCAGCTTTGGTCGCGGAGCCTGCCCGCGCCGCGTTCCCGTCCGGGACGCGTCGGGCGCTGCTTGGAGGTCTCGTCTATCTGGTTGCAGTTGGTGTGGCGTTCCTCAGCCCCACTGCCTCCTTTGGCATCGACGCCATCGTGGCTGTCTACTTCGCGGCGTCGAGAAGCAACGTGCCGGCCCTCATTGTCGGGGCGGGATCTGCTGCGCGGGTCGATCGACCGGCAAACGGGTGACTGGCCGTCGTCCACCACGCCGTCCCTCAAGCCTGAGGTCAGGTGGAGCGGCTCCAACATCCAAGGCTCAGAGTACGCGAAGACCCCTCGAACCGGCTTCGTGAGAGCATGAGGACCGTGCGGTCACGTCAGGTGGTCTGCCTCATCGCCCTAAGCGTGCTGGGTGCCGCCTGCACGAGCGGGGCCGCCGTCTCGACTACGACATCGGGTCCGACGACGACCACCACCGTCCCGAAGGCCCCGACTTCCATCCTCTCCGTGGACTTGTCCGCCACACCGGCCGGGTGGGTGCCGGTCGCCTACGGAGATGCCCAGATATCGGTGCCAGCGTCCTTCTCGGTCTCCTATCCGGGTTGGGATCAGTGCGGAGTCTCGGGCGACCTGGGAGCGCTCTATCTCGGACAACCGGCAGAGTCCCCAGAAGGCTGCGGGGGCGTTGCGCCGCCGACTCGGCAGTCAACGACGATCTTGATGCGCCAAGCGCTGGCCACCATGTCAGTGGGCTCCCAACTCCTTGGCAATAAGGCCATCTTCATCAACGGCCTGCGCCTGAACGACCTCATCAACCACACGTCGGGCAAGGTCATGGGTTACTACGCGCCGGCACTCGGCGTGGTGGTCCTCGACAGTGGACCTCTGGCGGGGCGCGTTCTGCACACCCTGACGCGCTCACCTGGCGCTGTCGCCCTCGCTCCAGGTCCCGCTCCACCTATCCCGTCCGGCTGGCACTCGACGACGTTTCACGGGCTGGCCTTCGATTCTCCACCATCGTGGCCGGTTACGCCGACAGCCGTGACGGGGAAAGATGTCGGACGGCCATGCTCGCCCTCCGACGTGAGCCTGATCACCACAGAAGTCGCTCTCAGCACGGACAGCCAACCGTTTCCAGTCGCATACTGTCCAGTGTTCCTCTACCAACGTCCCCAACCGCCGAACAACGGCGTCGAGGTTGATACGGGTAGGATCGCCCACTTTCCCGTGGCGCTCTCGTTCTCGAAGCCCTGCCTCCATCTCCAGGGCCTCACCGCCTGCCCAGCGACCTCACCTGCCTACTCGATACTCATTTTGAAGGTCACGGTGATGGGGCGCCCCACGCCGGTGCTCGTCTCCATCGGGTTGGCCGGCAACGGTGTGGTCGCCCGCACGATCCTGTACTCACTCCGGGCGGCGTGAGGTAGTGACCACCGTGGACCTCGTCGTTGCCTGCGAGCTCGCCTGAGCGAGACTCGAGCCCGTATATGCGGTATACCATGGGTATACTGCGTGCGTGGCCAAGGTGATGGTATCCATTCCCGACGACCTCCTCGCAGAGGTCGACAGCGAGGCAGCGCGTACCGGGACGAGCCGAAGCGCCGTGCTGCGGGGCTTTGCCGAGGGGGCGTTGCGTAATCGCCGGTCTCGGCGTGCCGAGACGATGACCGACCTTCTCGATCGAGCCGGCAACCACGGCGGTGGCGCCGCCGAAGCCGTGAAGGCGACCAGGCCATCGTGACGGCGGTCATGGTGGACTCGAGTGTCCTGCTGGCGGCGTTCGACCGGGAAGACGACGAATGGGAGGCCAGCGCTTCAGTTCTGCGGGACCCGGATCTCACTGTGTCGACGTTGGATCTTGCCCGCTACGAAGTCGCGGACGTAGCCGTCCGCTCGTGGCGGTCACCTGACGACGTGGCAGCGCTGCTCGAGGCGATCGAACTGATCGGTGAGGACGGTGGAGTGCTCCGTTCGTCAGTCGAGCTGATCGCAGCAGCCGCCGAGCTCGCAACCGAGTGCGAGATCTCGGTCTACGACGCCGCATACGTTGTCGCGGCGCGCGCACGAGGGCGAACGCTGGTGAGTTGCGACCTCCGAGATCTCGTCTCGCGACAGTTGGCCGTTCTGCCGAGTGCTCTCCTCGCGCAGGAGTGAGGGTCGCCGACAGGCGCCAAGGCCCCCGAGTTCCGGTGCGTTTTCCGAGCGTGCGTACCCCTCCGGCTCGAACGGGCGGAAACCGTCGTCTTTCTCGATACTCCTTGGTGGTTGTGCGCGAGTCGCGCGTTTGTGCGGGGGCTTCGCAAGCCCTTGGCGAGATGCCCGAGGGTTGCGAGGACTCGGTCAACCGACGTTTGCGCGACGAGTGGGGCGGCGTTGGAAGGATTTGGCGCAACCGCCGTTCAGAACCTGGGTACGCACGCTCCGAGATCTTGCGGCACGGGTCTCACACGACGGTGCACGTGCTCGGTTCGTCGTACCCACGATCGCCGGGCATGGGTTGCACCTTGACGCCGGCGGCGGTGAGGAACTGGCGGATCTGGGAGGCGTGCTCAACGACGTGCAGCGGGATGCCTCCGACAAGCACGCCGAACAGCATGCCGTGGTCTCGATGGACGCTAGGGAGTGGCTGAGCGGCCATCTCCTCGGTGAGGGCGTCAAGGGTCCGGAGCACCCTCCCGCGGCAGTAGTCGACGTAACCGAGGAGTTCGGACTTGTTGAACATGCGGTTGGGAAAGGCGTAGGTGTTCTCGTCAAAGGGCGGTGGTGGTTCCCACGGCTCGAACTCGGCGGTGAGGTCGTAATCGAGGGTCAGCAGCGCGTGGTATGCCAGGAACCAGGGCGCTAAGCCGTGCAGTCCCCCGTGCGGCGTCGGAGCGGTGGGCGCCTCGTCCGGCCACAGGTCCGTCTCCCAGAACTCGTCGGGACAATCCGTCAGCGCCGCCTCCATCAGCCGCAGCGCCGCCGTCGCGAGAGCCCCGACCCGGACTGCGACGCCGTGACTGTGCGTTCCCGGATCGCCGATGATGGCCACCGACAGGCGCCGGAGTCCGTAGGCACCGAGCCCCACGGCCAGGACGCCGAGGAGCGCACGGCCCGCCGATTGGCGAGCGACTTCACTCAATGCTCCCTGACTGCTCGCCTGGCCCGCGTCAAGGTGCACGAGAACACGAGCCCGGCGTCTGAGCGAGGTGCTGCATGACCGCGGGGCAGGTCCCCGCGGAGCCTGGATAGTCTCCGAGCAGCCAGAAGCCGCCTCCGGCACCGGCACGCGTCAGCCATCTGGACCGCCCCCGCAGGCCGACTCCATCCTCGCCGAGCCTCCCCCTCAAAAGTGCTGTTTGAACCAGCCCGCCAAGCGTGACCCTTTCGTCAGGCATCAAGGACCAGGCGCATCCGGGGGAACGCAAACTCGGTCGAGCTCCTTCGGCGTCAGGGTGGCGATCGTGTGCTCGACCTCGTCCATCCGAGCACGACGGACGTCGAGGACTTTTTCCACCGGCGAGTTCGCGCAGGCTTCGCGCCCCCAGGCCCCGCATCGCTGAGCCACCACCCTGCAAGCCCCGAGGGGTGGTAAGGCCGGTCGATCCCTCGAACCATCCGCCGGACCCAGCATTCGGTCGCGAGGACGAGGTGGCGTAGCGTCTCGCCGAAGCTCCACCCATGACCGATGACTTCTGGTTCGCGGCTTCGTCGGAGCTGTAGTGGATCACAGACCGAACAGGGACCTAGCCCGAGGAAGACACGATGACGAGCGAGTCACCTAGCAGCACGCGCATCCGCGGCAGCCTGCGATCGGAAGCCGGCATCGGAGTTGTGCGGATCGAAAACCGCTACGACACCGACATCGACCACCTGTGGTCAGCAATCACCGATCCGGCCCACCTGGCTCGCTGGTACGCCAAAGTGGAAGGGGACCTCCGTCCCGGCGGGAAGTTCCGCATCTTCGTCGAGTCCGACGATTGGGGGGGCACCGGGCGCGTTGAGGCTTGCGAGGCGCCGAGGCGGCTGGTTGTCACCACCAGAGAGTCGGACGAGTCTTGGCGGAAGGGTCAGGGCGTGGCGCCGTATGACGAGACACTGGAGGCGGCACTGGCTGCCGACGGCGAAGGCGCCGTTTTGGTGATCGAAGTGAAGGGCATGCCTCTACGCGCGGTCGCCTTCTACGGCGCCGGTTGGCAGATCCACGCAGAGAAGCTCGCCGCCTACCTCACAGGACGTGAACCCGGCGACAGCCAGCCGCGGTGGGAGGAGCTCGTCCCCGTCTATCAAGCATTGGCGGCCGAAATTGGCTAGCGCGGGTGCGTGCTGGCATCGCACCTACGTGAGAACGCTTGGTTCTCACCAGGTTCCCACAAGGGATGTGTCAATCGCTCGTGACCTAAGTCAAATGCCCGTCCACCAAGGCCTGAGGATGTCCCGAGTCCCGTGGAACTTCGGTGGCGGCCCGGTGATGCTCATGCAGCTTCGTGCTCATCTTCGCATGGGGGTGTGACAGTCCCGGCTGCGACGTAGCGATCGAGGGCATTCCGCAGCGCCGGTAGGTGCAGAAAGCCGTTGACGCGACGGAACTGCTTGGTCGCCTCGACCATTCCGGCGGCGCACCACCTGAGGGCCATCTGCCCGTCCCGCCAGCGCTTGACGTTGGTGGAGTGGTCCCGGCAGATCTCGATCATCGACTCGACGGCGTTGGTCGACCGCAACGTGCGCGCCAAGGTGGGTGGCACACCGAGGCGGGTGATCGTGAGCGTCTCGGACAACCCCTCCCGCAAGCTGCCGGCCGCACCCGGGTGGCTCTTGTGGAGCTGGCGGGCGAGGTCCTCGAGGGTCGCCTCCGCCGCCAGGAAATCAGGGTCGTGATAGGCGGCACGCATCTTCTTTCCGACACTGGCGGCAAGGGGCTTCGGCAGCTTCGACTCCACGTTGCGGATCTTGTGCAGTTGGCAGCGCTGTATCACCGGTTGGTCGAACACGGCCTTGATGCCCGCCACGAGGGCCTTGGCCCCATCGAGCACACAGAGCATCGGTCGGGTCGTGTCGAGCCCTCGTTCGCGCATTCCGGCGAGGAGATCCTTTACGACGGTGGCGTTCTCGGTGTCTCCCTCAGCCAGGCCGAGCGGGTACTTGGTGCCGTCGATGCCGATCCCGAGGGCGACGACGCAGAGGTGATCGGCGAAGTGCACGCCGTCGACCATGAGGGCCACGAGGTCGAGCTCGCTCAAGTCGGCCGCGAGCATGTCCGAGAGCGCCGTCTCGGTGGCAGCGACGAACCGCCGCGAGACGGCCGACTTCGACGTCGAGCGGGCGGTCGCCTCCACGGCTGTACCGACGGGCTCGAGGCCGGCCGCGTAGCGCCGCGTCGAGAGCTTGGCCATCATGCGCTCGAGGGTCATCTGCGAGAGCACGTCGGTCGAGGAGAACAGCTCGTAGGCGGGCACCGCCACCTCGGCGGTCCGATCGGCAGTGCGCACCCGGGGCCGACGCACCGGCACGCTGCGCCCGCCGAGTGTCACCGAGCCGCTCTCGCTTCCGTGGCGGACGGCGCTCCGGTTCGGGTCGTGGCGTCCCTTCGGGCCGGCGAGGGCGGTGACGCTCTCGTCGATGATCGCCTCCATGACCTGGAAGCCGGTGCCGACGGCGAGCGCCAGCAGGCCCTCGCGAAGCGAGCCGGCCAGCTCGGCAAGCGTCACACTGACCGCCTCCGGAAGCTGTGCCTCGACGGTGGTCACAGCAGCCGTCGTCCTGGTCTGATAATCCTTCTTCATTGGTGGTGGTCCCCTTCTCGGTGGTGTTCTTGGCGGAACGCCCGAGACCTTGTCAGAAGACGGGTCTGGAGCGGGGGACCGCCACCTCAAATTCCACGATTACTGGGACAACCTCAGCAGCCTTCGACGGTTACCATTCGACGACGCCGACGAGTCCGATCCGCGGTGCAAGTCGTGTTCCCCAAGCCGCACCGTGTGGCGCTAGAACAATTCAGGGTCCGGCTCGACGATCTCGACCCACACGAGGTCGTTGTGCAGGCGCGTCGCAGCGTGATCAGCCCTGGGACCCAGTTGGCCTACTACCGCGGGGACTCGCTCGGCGGAGTGATTCTTGGTGCCGAGCGACCCGGCACGCCGCTCTACCCAGGGTACGCAATGGTCGGCAGAGTCATCGCTGCCGGTGCGGAGTGCGAGTTCCCTACAGGCTCGAGCCTTCTGTCGCACACTCCGCATCGACCGCCGGGTGCACGCCACGACGAGGCTCGTGCCGGCCGAGGGTTGGCAAGCGCCATCTGGGAGCGCCCGCGAAGGAGGGCGGCGCGATCCAGCAGCCTTCTGGCGGGTGGAGAGTGCGCCGATCCGTCACCCGCCGTGCGCTAGACGAGATCCCGGCCGGCAGATGGTCCTGGACGGCCGCGCTGTCTCGTTCGCTTCCATCCGTGCGAACGGTGGGGCGTAGCTCCGGCCCGGCACGGGTCCTGCCGATGCGGCGGGGCGCCTGTCTCCAACTTAGGTGGCCGGCGAC
>JBEKMC010000031.1:0-29269 GCA_050008715.1 Acidimicrobiales bacterium
ACCAGCCCTTCGAGGTGCATCGCCGTTGGCGACTACACCAACAGCGGTGGCAGAGAAGTGACGTTGGCCGAGGCCTGGAACGGCTCCAGCTGGAAGATCCAGACGACGAGAAATCCGACCGGCGCCCAGTCCGCCGGTCTTTCCGGGGTGTCGTGCACGGCGGCGACATGTACCGCCGTCGGCAACTACGTCAGCAGCGGTGGCACGGAGTTGACGTTGGTTGAGGTGTGGAACGGCACCGGCTGGACAATCCGTCCCACGGCCGACCCGGCCGACGCCCAGGCAGCAAGACTTTCCGCTGTGTCCTGCACGCGGGCTTCGTCATGCATCGCCGTCGGCTCCTACATCATCACCGACAGCAGCGGCAAGGAAGTGACCCTGGCCGAGGTCTGGAACGGCGCCAACTGGAAGATCGAAGCCACCCCCAACCCCACCGACACAGAGATCGACCTCCTCTCCGGCGTGTCCTGTACCGCGACGTCGGCGTGCATCGCCGTCGGCTCGGCAGATGGAGGGCGGTTGGCGGAGGTGCTGAAGGGCACCAGCTGGAAGCTCCAAGCTATCCCCAGTCCCGCCGGCGCCCAGGCCAGCAGCTTGTCCGGGATATCATGCTCCGCAGTTTCAGCCTGCATCACCGTCGGCAACTACACCAACATCGGCGGGGTCGAATTGACGTTGGCAGAGGTATGGAACGGCGCCGACTGGAAAGTCCAACCCAGCCTCGACCCCGGCGGCGCTCCGCAGAGCTACCTTTCCGGGGTTTCCTGCTTCCGGGCTTCGGTTTGCACCGCCGTCGGTGGCTACAACCCCGTCGACAACACCGTTGGCGTGACGTTGGCAGAGGGTTACTTCTGACCGTCAGGCGCGTACCCGACCGAAATGCTGACAGCGATTGTCGCAGGATGGTCGAGAGGTGGCTTGGCGCGGCCTGGCTTGGTCACCGAGTTGTGGGAGCGGGCGACCTCGCCCACTGAGCTTGGCCGTGAGGGCCTCCGGAATGGACCGGGCCCGGACCGCGTTGACCCGAGGCCCTGCGGCTGATCAGCGCAGGCCGATCGAAGCCGCCTCGTCGCGGATAGTGGCCTCGAAGAACTCGGCCGGATTCAGGATCGTGTTGCGCCAGTGCCCGAAGACCTCGAGGCTGATGGCCCCGACGATGCTCGTCCAGGCCCCGATGGCCCGCACGACCGTCCCCACCGGCGTGCCGGGGAAGAGCCCATCGGACACCGGTGCCACCGCTTCGCGCAGCCCGTCGGAGACGGCTTGCTCGTGCTCGTGAACCTCCAACCGGCCCGCCGCCTCAGCGTCGACGACGGGACCGACCAGGGCGAGGGCGACGCGGGCGTACGGCTGCACCGTCTCTTCGGGCGCCTCGTAGCCAGGCACCGGGGTGCCGAAGATGAGGCCCCACTCGTGCGGGTGCGCCAAGGCCCAGGTGCGTAGGGCGCGGGGCACCGCCAACCAACGTGTGGCGTCGCCGTCTCCGCTCCCCTGTGCCTCGCCGGCCGCCCTCTCCGCCTCGCCGGCCAGCGACTCGTAGGCGGTCAGGATCAACGCACTCAGGAGGGCATCGCGCCCGTCGAAGTAACGGTAGAGCGCCGATGGGGCCATCTCGAGCTCGCGGGCGATGGAGCGCAGGGACAAGGCGGCGGCGCCCTCCCGGGCGACGTGCTGGCGCGCCACGGTCAGGATCTCCGCCGTCATCTCCTCCCGGACCCGCTCCCGGGCCGTTCGTGCCACTGACATGGGACCAGTCTGGTTGTTTACGGGCGAGAACACAAGTACTTGACACGAACACTGTTCTCATTTAAGATCACTGTTCATGAACACGCACTCACAGGCGGTCGCCATGACACCGAACACCACGCCCGAGCAGCCCGCTGCCGCCCACTACAAGGAGCCCGACTGGTTCACCCGCAACGTCTTCAACCGGCTCCTGAGCGGCCTGACCCGCATGGGGGTGAGCGTCCTGGGCTCACGGGTGCTCGAGCACGAGGGCCGGAGCACGGGCAAGCTGCACCACACGCCGGTGAACTTGCTCACGATCGAGGGGACCGAATACCTGGTCTCCCCGCGTGGCGAGACCCAGTGGGTCCGCAACGTCCGGCACGCCGGCGGCCACCTGGTGTTGATCCTCGGCCGACGGCGCCAGCAGCGCACCGCCACGGAGGTCCCGGTGGCCGACCGCGTGCCGATCCTGCGTGCCTACCTGCGGCACTGGAAATTCGAGGTCGGGATGTTCTTCGACGGTGTCACACCCGACTCCACCGACGAAGAGTGGGCCGCTGTCGCCGCCCGCCACCCGGTCTTCGTGCTCAGCTGAGCCCTGAGCTCTCGGTTCGCCGATCGGTGTCAGACGTCTCTGGACGCTCGAGCCCGAAGCACCGAAGCGGGAAGGCCTTAGGGTGGGGCTCAAGCCGACGGGCGACGAGTCCGGTCTGAGGAGGAAACCAGTGCCTGTCCGCTTTCAGTTGGTCATCGACTGTGCTGACCCGGACCGGCTGGCTCGGTTCTGGGCCGCCGCGCTGGGCTATGAGCTTGCGCCGGCCCCGACTGGATTCGCTACCTGGAACGACTTCTACCGCGAGCTGGGGGTGCCCGAGGACGATCTGGTCGACGGGGCGGACAGGATCAGCGACCCGGAGGGCCACGGGCCGACCATCTGGTTCCATGTCGTCCCAGATGCCAAGGCGGTCAAGAACCGACTGCACCTCGACATCCACGCGAGCGGCGATCGGACGGACCCGATCGAGACTCGCAGGAGACGAGTCGACGCGGAGGCCACGAGGCTGGCCGACCTGGGCGCCACCATCGCTGGCGCCTTGTCCGAGGAAGGGCTGGATCACTACGCGGTCGGGATGAAGGACCCGGAACGCAACGAGTTCGATATCAACTGACCGAAGCAGCGGAAGCTCGAATCACGCAAAGGTTAAGAGCCCCGGTTCCCTGTAGCAGGAACTTCAGGCGAGGGTCCCTCCCCGAGCCTCCCATCGTGACCAACGGCCCTATCGGGAGGCTCGGAGGCTCGTCACCATTTCAGGTAGGCACCGGTGGAAGGCCTAAACATGAGCCAGAGGAACCCAATGGCCGAGATGCCAGGACGCGACGAGCAGCTCCACGGTGTGCTGGCCGCCTGGGCCGACGGCGACGAGCAGCGTCAGGCCATCGCGGCCGCCATCGTCTCCCTCGCCGGCGCCGGCGTGCGCATCGGTCGCGAGCTCGCCGTTGCGCCGCTCGTGGGCGGCCTCGACGACGTGGTGGGCAACAACGCCAGTGGCGACCCCCAGAAGAAGATGGACCTGTTCGCCCACGGGCTCCTCCTCGAGTCCCTCCGGGGCGGCCCGGTCGCCGCCGTCGCCTCCGAGGAGGAGGAACTGCCCGCCGTGCTCGTGCCGGGGGCGCCGCTGGTCGTCGCCGTGGATCCGCTCGACGGCTCGGGAAACCTCGCCATCAACGGCCCGGTCGGCCTCATCTTCTCGATCCGGCCCAACACCGGTGAGGCACCCGAGGGCGTCTTCCTGCGACCCGGGGTCGAGCAACTCGCCGCCGGGTTCGTCCTCTACGGCCCGGCGACGATTCTCGTGCTGACAACCGGCTCGGGCACGGACCTCTACGTCCTGTCACCCGACGAGGAGGTGTTCGTACGGTCGAGGCGGGGGATCCGGATTCCCACGGGGACTCCCGAATATGCGGTCAACGGCTCGAATGCCCGGCACTGGCTGCCCGGGTTTCGCTCCTACGTCGCCGACCTGCAAGCCGGGGCGGAGGGTCTGCGGGGCCTGGACTTCAGCATGCGGTGGTATGGCGCCCTCGTCGTCGAGACGCTGAGGATCCTCATCCGCGGTGGCATCTACCTGTACCCGGCCGATCGGCGCCCGAAGCACCGCTCGGGGTCGCTGCGACTGCTCTATGAGGCACATCCCATCGCCATGATGATCGAGCAGGCCGGCGGGGCGGCGACCGACGGCCGGGACCGCATCCTGTCCAAGTCGGCCGACGACCTCCATGAGCGCACTCCGTTCATCTTCGGCTCGGTCGACAAGGTGGCTCGGCTCGGTCGCTACCTCGACGAGTCGTACGACGCCGAGCGTGCCCCCCTGTTCGCCAGTCGCGGCCTGTTCAGGGAGTAGGCGAAGATGTCCGCTCTCCACCCCATCATCTCGGTGACCGGCTCGTCGGGTGCCGGGACGACGACCGTCAAGCACACCTTCGAGCAGATCTTCCGTCGGGAAGGCATCCGGGGGGCCTCCATCGACGGCGACGCCTTCCACCGCTACGACCGCGACGAGATGGCGGCGGTGATGGCCGCCGCCGAGGCGGCGGGAAACCACCATTTCAGTCACTTTGGCCCGGAGGCGAACCTCTTCGACGAGCTCGCCGCCGTGTTCGCTGAGTACGGAGAGCGCGGGACGGGCCGGACGCGGCACTACGTGCACGACGAAGCCGAGGCCGTGCGATACGGCTCCCCCCCGGGCACGTTCAGCGCATGGGAAGACTTCGAGCCGGGCTCCGACGTCCTGTTCTACGAGGGCCTGCACGGCGCCGTGGTCACCGACACTGCCGACGTCGCTCAGCACGTCGACCTCAAGATCGGTGTCGTGCCCGTCGTGAACCTCGAGTGGATCCAGAAGATCGAACGCGACCGCTCGACGCGTGGCCATTCCCTCGAGGCCGTGACCGCCACCATCTTGCGACGCATGCCTGATTACGTCCGGTACCTCTGCCCGCAGTTCACCTCGACGGACATCAACTTTCAACGGGTGCCGATCGTCGACACCTCCAATCCTTTCGTTGCGCGCTACATCCCCACGGCCGACGAATCGCTCGTCGTGATCCGCTTCCGCGACCCGCATGGCATCGACTTCCCCTATCTCGTGTCGATGATCCACGACAGCTTCATGACGAGGGCGAACTCCATCGCCATCCCGGGAGGCAAGCTCGACCTCGCCATGCAACTCATCCTCACCCCCATGATCCGTCGCCTCATCGAACGCCAGCGGCGTGTCGCCTGACATGGCGACCGTCGCTGCCGACTGACTGGAGAAACGAGCATGACCACATACGACGCCGGCGTGAAGGACTACCGCCAGACCTACTGGGACCCCGATTACACGCCGGCGGACACCGATCTCCTGGCCTGTTTCAAGATCACGCCCCAGGAGGGCGTACCCCGCGAGGAGGCGGCGGCCGCTGTCGCTGCAGAGAGCTCGACGGGTACGTGGACGACCGTATGGACCGACCTCCTCACCGACCTCGACCACTACAAGGGCCGCGCCTATGGCGTCGAGGACGTACCCGGGGACCCGAGCTGCTTCTACGCCTTCGTCGCCTACCCGATCGATCTCTTCGAGGAGGGCAGCGTCGTCAACGTGCTCACGTCGCTCGTGGGCAACGTGTTCGGGTTCAAGGCGATCCGGGCGCTGCGACTCGAGGACGTGCGATTCCCGCTCCACTACGTGATGACCTGTGGCGGGCCGCCGAACGGCATCATCGTCGAGCGCGACAAGATGGACAAGTACGGACGCCCCCTGCTCGGGTGCACGATCAAGCCCAAGCTCGGCCTCTCGGGGAAGAACTACGGCCGGGCGGTCTACGAGTGCCTGCGGGGCGGGCTCGACTTCACCAAGGACGACGAGAACGTCAACTCCCAGCCGTTCATGCGCTGGCGTGACCGTTTCGAGAACGTCGCCGAGGCCGTGAAGCTGGCCCAGGACGAAACCGGCGAGCGAAAGGGCCATTACCTCAACGTGACTGCCCCGACGGTGGAGGACATGTACGAGCGTGCCGAGTTCGCCAAAGCGCTCGGCATGCCGATCATCATGCACGACTTCTTGACCGCCGGGTTCACGGCACACACATCGCTCGCCAACTGGTGCCGGCGCAACGGGATGCTCCTGCATGTCCACCGGGCGATGCACGCCGTGATCGACCGGAATCCGTATCACGGTGTCCACTTCCGGGTGCTGGTCAAGTGCCTCCGGCTCTCGGGAGGCGACCACCTCCATTCCGGGACGGTCGTCGGCAAGCTCGAAGGGGACCGCCAGGCGACGCTGGGTTGGATCGACCTCATGCGGGAGCGCTTCGTCCCCGAGGAGCGGGCTCGGGGGATCTTCTTCGACCAGGACTTCGGCCACATGCCGGGACTGTTCCCGGTCGCCTCGGGCGGTATCCACGTGTGGCACGTGCCTGCGCTGGTCTCCATCTTCGGAGACGACTCGGTCTTCCAGTTCGGTGGGGGCACGATCGGGCATCCGTGGGGCAACGCCGCCGGGGCGACGGCCAATCGGGTCGCACTTGAGGCCTGTGTGGAGGCTCGCAACGAGGGTCGGGAAGTCGAGCGCGAGGGCGCGGAGATTCTCACCCGCGCCGCCAAGTCCAGCCCGGAGCTGGCGGCAGCCCTCGAGACGTGGCGGGAGATCCGATTTGAGTTCGACGTGGTCGACAAGCTCGACGAGACGACCAAGTGACGACGCCAGAGCGAGGAGCGATGGAGATGAACATCCGCGATTACCCGTCACGGCTCGGCGACGCGGCCTCGAAGCGGCTAGGGACCTTCTCGTATCTTCCCCGCTTCGACCCTTCGGCCGTGGACACGCAGATCGAATACTTGGTCGGTAAGGACCTGACGCCCATGATCGAGCACGTCGAACCGAGTCGGGCCAGTTCCCGGTACTGGTACATGTGGAAACTTCCACTCTTCGGCGAGCGGGACCCCGAGGTGATACGGAGCGAAGTCGAAGAGTGTATCCACGACAACCCGACCCACCATGTGCGTCTTATCGGCTTCGACCCTCGGCGCCAGACCCAGGTCGTCGCCTTCGTCGTCAGCCGGGGCGTCCCAAGCGACTGATTCTCGGAACTATGCCAGCTCCTGGCAAGTGCCCACAATTGGCCGCTCGCTCGGACTCCGAGTTCGGCGAGGCGGCCTGCGGGGAAGCCGGAGCTATTTGGCAACCTTCTCTTTCTTTGCGGAGGAGGTCGTCGATCTCGGTGAACTCCTCACGTCGCTTCCATCGAGCTGTTCTGAGTCCGGCCGGCGCACGATGACTTGGTTGCAGCCCCGCTGTGGCACGGGGCACCTCGGCCTCTTCGGGACGACGGCATCGTGACCCCCAATCAGAAAGTCCTCTTCGGCCTCGGGCTGGAGACCGGCGTCCACCAAGTGAGCGAGATGCTCGGGCACGCCCGAGTAGCCGACGAAGCGGGTCTCGACGTCGTCAGCCTCTCCGACCATCCGTACTTTGCCGACCGCCTCGACGCCTACGCCGCCTTGGGGTTCGTTCTGGGCGCAACCAGCAACATCACCGGAGCAGTGATCTGCACAAACCTGCTCAGTCGTCCCGCTCCCGTCCTCGCCCGGACCGTCACGGGACTGTCAACGATCTCTCGGGGCCGATTCGTTCTCGGACTGGGTGCCGGCGGAATGATGGCGGAAATCGTCGCCCTCGGTGTCCCGCGCCTGTCGCCCGGCGACCGAGTGCGAGCGTTGGAGGAGGCGATCATGGTCGTGAGAGCCCTCTCCGCCGGCGGTGATCCGGTCAACTTCGACGGCGAGTTCTACCAGGTGACTGAACTGATACCCGCGGCCGCACCGACGCCACCGATCTGGATCGGAGCACTCGGCCCGAAGACGTTGGCAGTCACTGGGCGGCACGCGGACGGATGGATACCGGGACACCTCGCCGACTGGCGCAGCACTCTCGTTGCCGAGTCACGGCCGGTTGTCGACGAAGCGGCCGCTTCTGTAGGCAGAAACCCCGCTGATGTCGCCACGATCTACAACGTGTCAGGGCGCCTTGCTCAGGACCCCGTAACAGCGACCCGCGACGACGAGGGTCGCTGGATCGGAGGAGGAGTGACGCAGTGGGTAGAGGAACTGACTTTCGCCGTGCTTGAACACGGCGCCGCCGCTTTCATCTACTTGCTCCCTCCTGGCGACACCATCAACGACACGACACTGAGCCTCTGGGCACACGAAGTTGTGCCCGCCGTCCGCGAAGCAATCGCCACGCGCTGACCGCGGCCGACCGGCAAGCGAGCTCGGTCCACAGCAATAGGGACCGTCGGAAGCCTGACCGGCGACAAGAAGCTCGAATCCAAAGGTAGGGCCGATCGTCGCGCCGGCGAGGCCAAGGACGCGCTGCATCGGAAGTAGCCAACGGAGCATCCGGCCGCCGCCCTGGGCGGCGTCGCGATCCAGGCGGCACTCGGTGTCGTCACTGAGAGATTCTTGCGGTGAGTCGTTATGACCTCAGATGACCTTCAATACGACAAGGATTACGACGACGATCAGGCAGAGAAAGGCCAGTCCGGTCAAGCTACGAATCATCCGGTTCACCTTTCGTCGAAGTCTTCTCACGGTCCGAGAGGCGACGTTCTGGAACGGGTCGGACGGATGGCCAACTCGTTGCAGGCGCCGGTCGACTGCATGCCGCGAAGTGTCCGGTTCCCTCTCGCACCGAGGGTCACCGCGCCCGGGGGTGGCGCTATGTCGCGCTGGTGCGAAAAGGAACCGGAGAAACGTTGGCCACGCGTTGAGCCCTGGGCGCGTGGCCGGACTGATGATGGCGACGTCCACTCGAGGGCAAGGTCGGACTCAGGCTGAGCGAAGCTGAGCGGTGGGTGAACCCGGCACGCTGCTGACATCCTCGCCGCTCCTCTCCTCCTGGCCGTCCTCCGAGCGCAACGCTCGGTGGTCTCGTCACCAGGGTCTGGAGCAACGACATCGCCTACGCGACCCCTCAGGTCGCAGCAGTACGTTCTCCTGATAGTAGTGCTCGCGGCGTCGCACTACAACGGCGCCCTTCCCTCTCGATGCTCGCGTGGTCGCACCCCGCTTCGGGTGTCCGAAACGTCGGCGCAAACGCCGCGCTGGCGATCGGGGGCTACATCGTCTTGGCAGCCTTCTGGGCGGCCCCGGTCATCGGGGCTTCCATGAACCCGCTACCCAGGGCTCGCAAGTAGATCCGTACAACGATCTCGGGCAGAGGGCTGCGGCTCGTTGCTCGTGAAAGAATGGTCTTAGTGTTCTCGCGGGTACGGCGCAGCGACGTTGTCCTCGCAGTTGTCGCGGGCGTCGCTCTGCTGGGGGGTACGGTCCTGACGATCGCTTCCAAGCTTGGGATCTCGGGGCCAATCTTGATAGGCGTTGGCATCCTGACCGCCGCTGCAGCAGGTGTTCGACCCTTCTGGAACCTGTTTTCTGGCCTGCGAAGCCAGCAGACGAAGGAACACGATCGTCTCGAGGCGATCCTCCGCGTGCCGATCGTGCCGGTCGAAGACGTCGATCCCTTCCAGATCGGAGTCTTTCGCTCGGTATCGGCCGAGCGCGAGTCGTCTGATCAAACCGCACCGCCATACATACGACGTCGCCGCGTGGACGACAGTTTGCAGCGGGCGTTTGCCGAGTCGTCCCTCCGGCAAACGAGGCGACTCGTGGTGCTTCGAGGCGACCCCAAAGCGGGCAAGACACGCACCTTGTGGGAGGCAGTGAAGAAGCTCGAGGGTCGCAAGCTGTTGGCGCTGGCGCCCCCTGCGCAGGTCGGCGAAGACGAGCCCGCCTACGCTCCGCTCTCCACGCTTCTCGGGCTCGAGCGCCCCGTGTCGGATGGAAAGGGACGTGACCTCGTCGTCTGGATCGATGACGCCCAGAACCACCTCCAACGGGGCTTGACACGGGACAACCTGCGCCGGCTCGAGGAGCGTTACCCAGAGGTGGCCGTCGCCATGACGATCCACGGTTATGTTCTCGATGGAATCCAGGATGTGCCGCTGCACGCGCTGTTGCGTCAACCGTTCGATGACTTGCTCTTGACGGCGACGCAACCTGTTGAAAGATCAGGGTGAGATCGACGCCGCCAAGGCTGCCTACCAGCTGGCGATCGACTACGGCGACACCGCTTGGGCGACGGCGGCGAGGGAGAGTCTTCGCGAGCTGAGCTGAACGACTGTGCGGACAATGCACCCCACAAGCCGGACCGCAGGCGTCCGGGGGACCGAGCGTTGGAACGCGAGATGCCGAGAGGGCTGAAGGGGAGGGTGGACGGGTGGGCCGCTACGTGCTGGGTTTCGAGGAGATCGACCAGACGCAGGTGGCGGCCGTTGGCGGCAAGGGCGGGCACCTAGGGGAGCTGTCGCGGATGGAAGGCATCCGCGTGCCGGCTGGCTTCTGCGTGACGACGGACGCCTTCCGGCGGATCATGGCGCAAGCGCCACCGGTCCACGAACGGCTCGATCGGCTGTCGCGCCTGAACCCGGACGACCGGGAGGCGATCCGCACGCTCAGCGCGGAGATCCGCCGGACGCTCGAAGGGATCCCCATCCCCGACGATGTTGCGGCGGCGATCACCGGCTCGGTCGCCCGGCTCGGCGAGCAAGCTGCTTACGCTGTCCGGTCGAGCGCCACGGCGGAGGACCTGCCGAGGGCTTCCTCCGCCGGTCAGCAGGATACGTACCTGAACGTCGTGGGGCTGGCGGCGATCCTGCGGAACATCAGCCGGTGCTGGGCATCGCTTTTCACCGAGCGAGCCGTGATCTACCGCTTGCGGAACGGATTCGACCACCGGAAGGTCGACATGGCCGTGGTCGTGCAGCGTATGGTCTTTCCGGAGGCGGCCGGCGTCCTCTTCACGGCCGACCCCGTCACGTCCAACCGGAAGGTCGCTTACGTGGAGGCCAGTTTCGGCCTCGGCGAGGCCCTGGTCTCAGGCCGTGTGAATGCGGACGTCTACAAGGTGCGTGAGAGCTACCTCGTTGCCAAGGCCGTCGCCGCCAAGCAGCGTGCCGTCCACGCCTCGCCTGCAGGAGGGACGCTCGAAGTGGCGATCGAGCCAGAGCGTCAGGAACAGCCGGCACTGACCGACGCGCAGGTCGTGCGGCTCGCCCAGCTGGGCCGGCGGATCGAAGCGCACTTCGGCCAGCCCCAGGACATCGAGTGGTGCCTGGTCGACGATGAGCTCCAGATCGTCCAGAGCCGGCCGATCACGCCGCTGTTCCCCATCCCCGCGGCCTGCGACGGAGAGAACCACGTCTACGTCTCGGTCGGTCATCAGCAGATGATGACCGACGCAATGAAGCCCCTCGGGATCTCCCTGTGGCAACTGACGACGCCGCGGCCCATGTTCGAGGCCGGCGGGAGACTGTTCGTCGACGTCGCTGAGGCGCTGGCATCGCCGACGAGTCGGGCAGGTGTCTTAGAGGCTTTAGGGAGATCCGACCCCCTGATCGGGGACGCGCTGCAGACCATCCTCGAACGCGGCGACTTCATCCCGAGGCTGCCGGGCGAAGGTACCAGCGTGACGCCGGGTGGCGGCGCGCCGGCCCCGGTCGAGATCGATGCGGGCATCGTCGCCGCCCTGACCGAGCGCAGCGAGGCTTCCATTGCCACGTTGAAGCGCCAGATCCGGACGAAGGCCGGCTCCGCGTTGCTCGACTTCATCCTTGCGGACATGCAGGAGCTGAAGCGGATTCTGTTCGATCCACAGAGCCTCCAGGTGATCATGGCGGCGATGGAGGCAACATGGTGGCTCAACGGGCAGCTGGGGGAGTGGTTGGGCGAGAAGAACGTCGCCGACACCCTCACGCAGTCAGTCCCACACAACGTCACGTCGGAGATGGGTCTGGCGCTGCTGGACGTCGCCGACGCGATCCGCCCGCATGCGGACGTGGTGGCCTTTCTTCAAGGCGTGGAGGACGAGGGCTTCCTGGAGGAGATGGCCAATCTCGCGGGCGGGCGGGAAGCGCGAGACGCCATCCGGGCCTTCCTGGACAGGTACGGCATGCGCTGCGTCGGTGAGATCGACATCACGAGGCCGCGTTGGAGCGAACGCCCCACCACGCTCGTGCCCACGATCCTCGCCAACATCAAGAACTTCGAGGCGGGCGCCGGTGAGCAGCGCTTCGAGCAAGGGAGGCTGGAGGCGCGGGCGAAGGAACAGGAGGTGCTGGAGCATTTGCAGGCTCTGGCGGACGGGGAGCGGAAGGCGGAGGAGGCTCGGCGGATGATCGACCGGGTCCGGGCTTTCATCGGGTACCGGGAGTATCCGAAGTACGGCATGGTCAGCCGATACTTCGTCTACAAGCAGGCCTTGCTCGAAGAGGCCGAGCGCCTCGTGCAGGCCCACGTGCTCCGGGACAAGGAAGACATCTTCTACCTCACGTTCCAGGAGCTCCATGACGTCGTGGGCGCGAACCAAGTGGATGACGAGCTCATCTGCCAGCGCAAGGACGCGTTCAGGTCGTATCAAGCGCTCACGCCGCCCCGGGTGCTCACGTCGGATGGCGAGGTCGTCGCCGGGACATACCGACGCGTCGATGTCCCGGCCGGCGCGCTCGTCGGCCTGCCCGTTTCCGCCGGGACCATCGAGGGACGCGCTCGCGTCATCTTGGACATGGCTGAGGCCGATCTCGAGGCGGGCGACATCCTGGTCACCGCGTACACGGATCCCAGCTGGACGCCGGTGTTCGTCCTGATCGCGGGCCTGGTGACGGAGGTGGGTGGCCTGATGACCCAC
This sequence comes from Acidimicrobiales bacterium, assembly GCA_050008715.1. Classification (GTDB taxonomy): domain Bacteria; phylum Actinomycetota; class Acidimicrobiia; order Acidimicrobiales; family Bog-793; genus JAKACA01. Next base: position 12,513 of record JBEKMC010000031.1, read on the forward strand.
GGCGCAGTGATCGCACGGGAGTACGGCTTGCCGGCCGTGGTGGGCGTGGAGCACGCCACCCGGCTGATCCGCGATGGGCAGCGGATCCTCCTCAACGGAACGGACGGGTACGTCGAGATCCTGACCTAGGACGTCGAGAAGCGTCAGTGATGTCCTCGTGTCAGGGCAGCGTCGCCAACAACGAGCGAGGGGGCCACGAGGTGTACCGCGGCAGCAAGGCCGCGCTGAACACCTTCATGCGCAGTTACGCGGCGCGTCACCGCGACGGGCAACGGAGCTTGGTCCTGATGGCTCCCGGCTGGGTGAGGACCGAGCTCGGCGGCCCCGATGCCCGGCTCAGCATCGACGACAGCATCCCGAACGTGGTCAAGACGCTCGACGCCCTTCGGGGCATACCTGGGGCGACCGCAGATGCCATCCTTCGTCGGCCGCCCCAGGCCATCGGCACTCTCCGGGCCGAGGAACTGCGGCAACTCATCCAGCTGCTCGAGCGCCTGATCGACGCAGACGAGCCCGACGACTCGTCGCACGAGTGAGCCCGCGCCTCGTCCGCACTTCGACGTCCAGTTCGACCTCGATTGCCGACCTCTTCGCCGGTGGTGACGCCGGCTGCGTCACGTCCGAAGCACTCGAACACACCGTATTTTGGTGCGATGAGCGGTGACGCCTGGGCCGGCTTGGCTGACAAGTTCGCCGACGAGGCATATGCCTCGGTGAAGGGGTACGTGCGCACCCACGTGATGCACGCGCAGCTGCTCGAGCACTTACCGGAGCCTCCAGCGCCTGTGCTCGACGTCGGAGGTGGCGCGGGCCATCAATCGTTTCTGCTCGCCCAAGCCGGTTATGACGTGACCTTGCTCGATCCGTCGCCGGCGATGCTGGACAAAGCTCAACAGCGGCTCGAGGGGCTGCCTGCCGAGGCCAAGCGACGCGTGACGCTCGTGCGGGCCGACGGGGAGAACGCCGACGAGGCCGTGAACGGCCGACGCTTCGCCGCCGTGTTGTGCCATGGCGTGCTCGGGTACGTCGGGCAACCGGAGCCGTTGGTCGACCAGCTGTGCCGCTGCGCCGCTGCCGGTGGCGTGGTCTCGATCATGACGGGCAACGCCAAGACGATGGCGGTGCGCCCGGCCTTGGAGCGGCGATGGGACGACGCTCTGGCGGCGTTCGACGCCAGAATCGAGATTGGAGTGCTTGGAGTGCCGGGCCGAGCCGACACGGTGGAGGAACTCAGCGAGCTCATGCTGAGCCGAGGCGTGGAGCCGGTGCGCTGGTATGGGGTGTGGCTGTTCGTCGACTGGCTCGAATTCAGTGGAGTCGAATTAGACCCCAGCGATTCACAGCAGGTAGCGGCAACGGCGGCGGTCGAGCTCGAAGCCAGCCGACGAGACCCCTACCGTCAACTCAGTCGCGTCTTTCATCTCGTGGGACGCAAACGTCCGAGCTGACGGGGCAGAAGCAGCCAACTGCTGAAGTCAGCCCGCGCGAGCGGGCGGACCTTCCTCGGGCCCGAGCACCGGGGTGAGGCGCATGAACATCACGTGGAGACCGACGAGACCGCGGTCGCGTTGGTCGAACGCCTCTGGCACGGTGGTGAGGATCTCGAATCCAAGGCTCTGCCACAGCGCGACGGCGGCGAGGTTTGTCTCGACGACGGCATTGAACTGGATACCCGCATAGCCGGTCTCCCTAGCCCAGTCCACGACGTATCGGCCGAGCGCTCGGCCGGCGCCTTTGCCTTGGTGCTGCGGGTCGACCATGAAGCTGGCCGTGGCGATATGTGATCCGCGACCGGGTCGGTTGGGACCCATGCGTGCCGATCCGATCACTTGTAAGTCCTCGAGCGCTACAACCGTCCGACCGGGAGGCCCGAGAACCCAATAGTCCCTTGCCTCTTCGAGCGAGAGATCCTCTGGGTAGGCGTAGGTCTGACCGGCTGTCACGATCTGGGTGAAGAACGAATAGATCTGGGGCCAGTCCTCATCGGAGAACTCGCGGATCGACATCGGGACGATGCTATCGACCGCCCGTTCGTGAGCCTCGATATCGACGAGCAGGAGCGGCCGTTTTGCCTCGCTCTGCTTTTGGGCGAGCTCAGACCGCGCCGCGACCTCCAGCCTGGCGATCTGCCGATTGAGGTAGCGCTGCTGCTGAACGTTCGTGGCCCGTCGGGCGGCGGTCCGGTAGGCCTCCAGCGCGGCTCCTGGGTCGCCGGCGAGCTCGAGGAGGTGGGCGCGCACCGAATGAAAGCGACGATCCGTGTTGATCCTTCCGTCGACCTCCAAACGCTGGAGTAATTCGAGACCGGCGGCGGGTCCGGCGACCATGCTGACGGCCACGGCATGATTGAGAGCAACGACCGGGTTGTTATCGAGCTGGAGCAGCACGCCGTAGAGCGCCGCAATCTGGGGCCAGTCGGTCGCGTCTGCGCTCTCGGCCTCGTCGTGGACGGCGGCGATCGCCGCTTGGAGCTGGTACGGCCCGGTCGGCCCACGAGGGAGGGCGGCACTGATGAGAGCGACGCCTTCGTCGATAGCGGCGCCGTCCCACAGGGTGCGGTCCTGTTCGCCCATAGGAATGAGCGAACCGTCAGGACCCGCACGCGCCCGGTAGCGGGCGTGGACGAGCAGCATCAACGCGAGCAGACCGCTCACCTCGCTGTCGCGGGGCAGGGCGGAGTGGAGCATTCTCGTGAGGCGGATGGCCTCGTTGGCAAGGTCGACGCGCAGCAACTCCGTTCCCACGGTGCTCGCGTACCCTTCGTTGAAGATCAGGTAGAGGACTCGGAGAACGGTGTCCAACCGACCCGCTGCGGGCGATGGAATGGCGAATGGCACGCCGCTGTCCTTGATGGACTGCTTCGCCCGGGTGATGCGACGGGTTACCGTCTGGTCGGAAGTGAGAAAAGCGCGCGCGATCTCGGCGACTCCGAGACCTCCTACGGCTCGCAGCGTCAGGGCGATTTGTGATGCCACCGACAGCGATGGATGGCAGCACATGAACAGCAAGATGAGCGTGTCGTCGTCGGCCGATCCGCGCTCGTGCACCTCGCGGTCGCTGTCCCCTGCGAGCGACCACTGGGCGACGGTGTCCTCCCGCCGGCGACGGGCCTGGTCGGCGCGCAACAGGTCGGTCAGCCGCCGCGACGCCACGGCGATCAGCCAGCTCTTAGGGCTGTTCGGGAGTCCGTCCCGTGGCCACTGCGCTGCCGCTGCCACGAGCGCTTCCTGGGTGGCGTCGTCGGCCAGGTCGAAGTGGCCGTAACGGCGTACGACGGCGCCGAGGACCTGCGGCGTCAAATTTCGCAGCAGGTCCTCGATGTCGCTGGCCATTTCCACTCGGCCTTGGCGAGCTCAGCCCTCGAAGTCGGGCTGGTGTTCGTCGATGGGCCGCACGTCCGCGTACGCCCGTGCCCGGACGTGCTCAGGGCCCGGACAACTGGCGAGGCGGGAGGCGATCTCGGTGGCACGGTCGAAGCTCGCGCAGTCGACCACCCAATAGCCGGCAAGAACCTCCTCGGCCTCGGCATACGGACCGTCGGTCACCACCGGGACGCCCGCTTGTAGGCGGATACGACGTGAGTACACCGGTGCGCTCAGGCCTCTGGTCTCCACCAGCTCGCCCGAGTCGAGTAGCTCCTGGCTGAACCTCTGCATGAAGGCGCCGAGGGCGGCGTAATCCTCAGGCGTCCACGCGTGCGCCTCAGAGGGACGGCCGGCCATCTCCTGGTAGTCCTGTTGCGAAGCGAACGTCAAGATCATGTACTTCACGAGCGTCTCCTTTCATACCGGGCACCCCGGCGATGCCCTCCACACGTGACGTCGGAGCCGTCCCCCGGCAATCGGACACGTCCTCACCAGGAGCGGTCTTGTTGGTGGTGCGTTGAGGTGACGAGCATGACACCACGGGTGCCGGATCCTGCACAAGACCGCCCCGAGGTGACTGGGCGGGCGAAACGGCTGGTGGTTGGCGCGACACGCGCCGCCCGCGCCGCTCGCTGCGCCCTTGGCCGGAATCGCCCAACGACGAGGCCGTCACCGACGGGGCGCGGCCGCCACCGTTCGCAGCTGGGCGACGGACTCGCGCATGATGGCGCCAAGGTCCCGCCCGTCTTCTTCGCTGGCCCATTGTTGGAGGGCGACACGCAGCACCGTCATTCCTGCCTCGGCCGCCAGGGTCGCCTGCGGCTCGCCCACACTTCGTTGGCGTAGGGCGACGGCGACGGCTGAGGCGTAGTCGGCAAGCTTGGCGAGCTCGCGCTCGCGCAGCTCGGGGTTGGCGGCAATGACGGCCTGGCGCTGGCGGGTCAGGTCCCGGCGGAACTCGCCGAGCATGCCGGCGGCCGCGTCGAGGCCCCGTGCGACGGCATCGAGGGGGCCGTCAGCTGATGGTGCACCCGCCACGCCGGCGACGATCCGCTCTTGGAGGAGGGCGGATCCTCCGAAGAGCACTTCTCGCTTGTCGGCGAAATGACGGAAGAAGGTGCGCTCCGTCAGGCCGGCTTCGGCGGCGATCTGAGCGGCTGTGGTCTGGTCGAATCCCCGCTCCGAGTACAGAGACAGCGCGGCTTCCTGCAATCGCCCGCGACTGTCCGGTTGCCATCGACCCATCACCTCGAGTCTAAGCGTTGACAGTCACTGACGTCGGATCTACAGTGATGGCAGTTACTGACATCAGGATGCACAACCGGAGGTACCGCCCATCATGAGAGTCTTCGTCACCGGCGCATCTGGCTGGATCGGCTCGGCTGTCGTCTCGGAGCTGCTCGGAGCCGGCCACGAGGTGGTCGGCCTCGCTCGCTCCGAGGCGTCGGCGCAGCGGCTGCAAGCCGCCGGCGTCATCGTGCAACGGGGCGACGTCGACGTTCCTGACGGCCTGGCCAAGGCAGCGGCCGATTCGGACGGGGTGATCCACCTTGCCTTTCAGCACGAGCTTGCCTTCGGCGGCAACTTCGCCGCCGCCGCCGCTGCTGACCGGCGAGCAGTGGAGGCCATGGGGACGGCCCTGGCCGACTCCGACCGGCCCTTCGTGCTCGCCTCGGGATTGCTCGGCATGAAGCCCGGTCGGGTGGCCACCGAGGATGATGGGCTCGTGCCGAGCGCTGAGGTCCGAGCCGTGCCCGCAGGGCGCCGGGCGGCCACGGCGCTCCTGGCACTGTCCCTGGCGGGTACGGGTGTCCGCTCGTCGGTGCTGCGATTCCCCCCGACGGTCCACGGGGACGGCGACCACGGGTTCATCGCCACGCTGGTCGGCATCGCGCGCCAGAGCGGTGTGGCCGGTTACGTGGGCGACGGGACCAACCGCTGGCCGGCCGTGCACCGTTCCGACGCCGCCCGCCTCGCTCGGCTGGCCGTTGAGGCCGCCCCGGCCGGCTCCGTCCTGCACGCGGTCGGCGACGAGGGCGTCGCCTTCCGCCAGATCGCCGAAGCAATGGGCCACCACCTCGGCATTCCGGCGGCGTCCGTAGCCCCGGACGACGTCGACCACTTCGGCTACTTGGGCCACTTCGTCGCTCTGGACAGCCCTGCCACCGCCACCGTGACCCGCGAGCTGCTCGGATGGGAGCCGGCCGGCCCGAGCCTCCTCGAGGACCTCGGCGAGGACCACTACTACCGCCAACCACAAAGCTGAGAGAGGACTGGCCTAGGTTGCGACCCATGAGTGTCTCGACCATCGACTCGACCGACTTCGGTCAGCTCGAGCCGTACCGCCGGGCGCTGACCGGGTACTGCTACCGGATGCTTGCGTCACCGTTCGACGCAGAGGACGCCGTGCAAGAAACGTTCGTCCGGGCGTGGCGTGCCCTTGATCGCTTCGAGGACCAGGGTGGCATGCGCCCCTGGCTGTATCGCATCGCGACGAACGTCTGCCTCGACACGCTGAGAGGCCGCGCCAGGCGAGCCCTGCCGATGGAGATCGCACCGGTCGCGACCGGTCGCTTTGTCCTCGGACCGCCGCGGGCGGAGGCGACCTGGGTCCAGCCGATCCCCGACCAGCTCGTCTCGCCTGCCGGCGGGGATCCGGCCGAGGTCGCCGTGTCGCGTGAGTCGATCCGACTCGCGTTCGTCGCTGCCCTGCAACATCTCCTGCCGCGGCAGCGTGCCGTTCTGATCCTGCGCGATGTGCTTGGCTGGCGAGCCAACGAGGTGGCCGAGCTTCTCGAGACGAGCGAGGACGCCGTCAACAGCGCACTTCGTCGGGCAAGGTCGGCCCTGTCGGCGGCCGACCTCGACGCCATACGCCCCGAACCCGCAGGGACCGAGCGCGAGCTCCTCGATCGCTACGTAGACGCGTTCGAGGCCTACGACGTGGACGCGTTGGTCTCGTTGCTCCACGAGGAGGTGCGTATCGCCATGCCGCCGTTCGAGCTCTGGTTGCAGGGCCTCGAGGACGCCCGGAGTTTCCTCGCGTCGATGAAGGACGAAGGCGGCCACGACCACGTGATCCCCATCGCGGCGAACGGCCAACCGGCCGTCGCCATATGGCGACCTGACGCTTCTTCGGGAGTGCTGCAGCCGTACGCACTCATGGTGCTCGAGGTAGCCGACGGCCGGATCGCCAGCATCCTCGCGTTCCTCGATACCGCCATCTTCCGGGCGTTCGGACTCCCGTCGACCGTGGCGGCGACCGACGGGTAAGGCGGTCTCCGCCCGCTCCGGCTTTTCGTCACGACCGCGACGACTTTTTCGCGGCGCCGTCGTTGTACAGAGTGGGGATGGCACACGCTGTTCTCACCGACAGATGACGCTAGGAGGCGGCACCATGAGCATCGCAGGCATCGCAGGCATCGGAAGCATCGGAAGCAGCACCTTCACGACGAGCTTCCTCGTGGACCAATCGCCGGAAGACGTGTTCGCCGCCATCACCGACGTACGTGGGTGGTGGTCCGGGAACATCGAGGGCGACACCGACCAGCTCGGCGGCGAGTTCACGTACCGTTACGAGGACATCCACTACTCCAAGCAGCGCATCACCGAGCTCGTCCCCGACCGTAAGGTCACCTGGCTCGTACTCGACGCCTATCTCAAGTTCACACAGGACCCAGCCGAGTGGATCGGCACGGAGGTCACCTTCGAAGTCACCCGAGAGGGCGACAAGACGCAGGTGCGGTTCGCCCACGTCGGGTTGGTCCCGGAGGTCGAATGTTTCGAGGCGTGCTCGAGTGCATGGAGCTTCTACGTCAATGGAAGCCTCAAGCGCTTGATCACGACCGGCAAGGGCGAGCCCAACCTGGAGGAGGCATGAGCGCCGACATGGTTCCAACGGCCCCGTCAGCGCTCGGCTCCGAGGTTCCGGAGTCGTAGAGGCGCTGGCCCGCGGCGGGCTGCGACGGACCTAGTTGGCGACAGTGACGAGGTCGCCGATGGCGAGGTGGTCGAACACGGTCTGGGCGGTGGCGATGGGCAACTCCACGCAGCCGAGGCTCTGCGGGTAGCCGTAGGTGGCACGGGGGAAGCCGTGCACGGCGTCGCTGCCGTTGAAGTAGTTGATCCAGTACACGATGTCGTCGTACTTCGAGCCGTCGGGATTGGTGCCGCTCATGGTGTTGACCGTGTAACGCACGTAGATCGGGAACGTGCCGGTCGCAGTCGGCTCGACGGCGATCCCGGTGTTGGCGAGCGACTTCAGGATGACCTTGCCGTTCTGCCACAACGTGAGTGTCTCGGGGACAGTCTGGCTCACGTAGACATAGTCGTAGGGCGCTCGGTCGACGGCACGCGAGAGGACCGCATGGATGAGAGCTCTCCACGTGGACGCGTTGGCGAGCTGCTGCACGTCTTCGACGGTGAGGGCATAGCCGTCGTAGCCGGCGAGGCTGGCGTCGAAGGCCATGATGGCGCCCTTCAGAATGGCGCTGTCGGAGTGCGTCGACCACTGCGTTCTGAGCGAGCGGGGCACCGAGCGCCACCGCCACGAGAAGTGACCGGGGACCGGGCGCGACATGGCGGCGATCTCACCTGCGAGCGTCGTCGGCTCTCGCGCGCCCGGAGCCGGTGTGAACTTGACCGGCAAGTAGTGCAGCTCTGCGAGCAGTTCCTCGAGCCCTCGCAGCGAAGCCGGCCGCGTCGTGAACCGGTATGTGGTCGTCGGCCTCGTCGCCGTACGGCCGCCTTTCCGCACGAGCCGTACGGGCCTCGGGAACGAGACCGTAACTGTTCTGCCCGGACCGTATCCGAAACCCCCCGGCCTGAACACGAGCGTGTTCAGTGACGGCTGGGACCACGTTCCGGCGACGCGGGGCGAGATCACCGGTTGCCGTCCTCCGAGCGCCACGAGCACCGGTTCGTCGAAACGCAGCCGGATCGTCTCATCCGCGTTGGACGTCACCGCATACGGGGCGGGCGAGGCAACAGCGAGGGCCGGCCCGCCGCCCGATGGGCGCAGCCACAGGACCTTGTGGAGCGGTGAGAGTCGTTCCCAGGGCAGCGGTGCGGCGGCCACCATGAACGCCCCAGAGGCGGACCGAGGCACGGGCACGTCGACTACTCGAGATGGCGTCGCCAGTCGGAGCGTGTGGAGCCCGCCGGCTGCTCCTTTCACGACCACGAGAGCCACGGGTCCACTGAACTGGACGGGCACCGTATCGCCCGGCGACACCAGCGCCTGGCTCGTGACGGGAACGGCCGAAGGGGCCCGGAACGTGCTCGTGCGGGTCACCGGGCCCCCCAGCAGCCAGTGCAGCCAAGCCGGCGGGGTGATCGTCACCGACACCTGCAACGTCCGGCCCTGTCCGACGAGAACCGAGGGCACCAGCCGGCCGGCCCGCTCCACCACGGGAATCCTCGTGCCGGCGTCAAAGACCTCGATCGCCGTCACGTCCGTCGCGAAGCCGTGCACGTGTAGCGCTGCGAGTGCCTGGGCTGAGGGCGAGGAGGACGAGAGCGACACGCCCGGCCGCCCGAGGACGAGGAGTCCGGCCACGCCGATGGCGGCGAGAGCAACTGCGGCGGTGCCACCGGCGGCGACGATGCGGAGCAGGCGGTGCGACCGACGGTTGACGAGGCTCGACTCGGTCACGGTTATGTCCCCTGGCCCGAAATCGTCGATCGGGATTCTCAGGATGCCGGCGTCGTCAGTCAACGGACGCGCCTCGCTTGCCGATGGGGCCGGCTGGGCCGGGTTGAGGGGCGGCGCCTACCGCATACGGATCCATCGGAGGATTCCCCCGGCTTCGGTTGAGAGTCGATGGCCACCACGTCGTCGAACGCCCCTGCCACGCTGCGGCTCGAGTACTGCAGGCCGCCTGCAAATACGTCGGTGCATTGTCGCAGGTTTCACTCGTGTGGTGACTCGCGGGTCCTCCGGGTTGCACTTCTTGACGCGTCCGTGACCTCCTCGTACCGTGCGAAGGTGACTTGCCTCCAGTGGGATGACTGATGCCCGCCGCTTGCCGAAGGGTGCACGTCGTCGACGCCGTGCGGACGCCGATCGGCAAGGCGCGAGGTGCGCTCAGCGGCGTCCGCCCGGACGATCTCGCCGCCACCGTCCTACGTGCACTGCTCGATCGCAATCCCTCCCTTCCCGCCGAGGCGGTCGACGACGTCGCCTTCGGAAACGTCAACCAAGCGGGCGAGGACAATCGGAACGTCGCCCGGATGGCCCTGCTCCTCGCGGGTCTGCCCGTGACCACGGCCGGCGTGACCGTGAACCGCCTCTGCGGCTCGAGCCTGGATGCGTTCCTGCACGCCTACCGCTCGATCGCCCTCGGCGAGACCGAGGTTGCCATCGCCGGCGGAGTCGAGTCGATGAGTCGCTCGCCCTTCGTCATTGCCCGGCCCGAACGGGCGCTCCCGAGCACGCTCGACCTCGTGGACTCAACGCTCGGGTGGCGCTTCACGAACCCTCGGATGCCTGAGGATTGGACCATCTCGATGGGGTCCACGGCGGAGAACCTGGCAGAGAAGTACGGCGTCTCCCGTGAACGTCAGGACGCCTTTGCCCTCCACAGCCACGAGCGGGCGGTGGAGGCGAGCGAGAAGGGCCGTTTCGCCGACGAGCTCGTCCCGGTGGCCGTGAAGGACGGCGCCGTCGAGCGCGACGAGTGCCCACGTGCGACGACATCCCTGCGGGCGCTCTCCGAGCTGCGTCCCGCCTTCCGTGAGGGAGGGACCGTGACCGCCGGCAACTCGTCGTCCATCAACGACGGGTCGTCTGCCGCTCTCCTCGTCTCCGATGCTGCGCTGGCCGAGCACGGCCTCACGTCCATCGCCACGGTCGAAGGGGGCGCTGTCGCCGGCGTGAGCCCCGAGATCATGGGCATCGGACCCGTTCCGGCAACCTCGAAGCTTCTCGACCGGCTCGGCTGGAGCCTTCATGACCTTGCTGCCGTCGAGCTGAACGAGGCCTTCGCCGCCCAGAGTCTCGCCGTGCTTGCAGAGTGGGGCGTTGCGGACGAATGGGCGCCGCTCAATGCCGAGGGCGGTGCGATCTCCCTCGGGCATCCCCTCGGCTGCAGTGGGGTGCGCCTTGTGGCGACGCTGCTCCACCGGCTCCGCCGCCGAGGCGGTGGCAGGGGGCTTGCCACCATGTGCATCGGTGTCGGCCAGGGTATTGCCGTCGCGCTCGAGGCAACCTGAGCAGTTGGCGACCTCCAGGTCGGTCCCTGCCAGCCGGCACGCTCCGAGAGAGACGCCGGGGCGATCGTGGGCGGCTGGCGCGCCGGTTAGGGCCGTGTCGGCGAGGCGTCAGGCGTGATCCACGGACGGTCGGTTCCTCGTCGCCAGCCACGCGTCGACATGGTGTCGAGTCGCCCGCAGGTGTCGCGGAGGCGATCCGGCAGCGATCTGGGGTCCTGGCTCAGGCGATCCTCCAGCGTCCGATGTTGTCGAGGAGGTCCTGGCCGGGTGGCGTCCATTCGACCGTCTCGACTCTGACCGACTTCTTGATCACGATCGTCACGCAACCGGTGACGGACTGGCCTTCGTCGACGTTGAACAGGCCATCGTGTGCGAAGCCGGCGCACCCCTTCAGCTTCTCGGCTCCGGCGACGTACGTGTCGTCGTCGCTGCCGATGACGGTCACGGCGTGGCGGGCGTCGTCGTTGTACGAGCCCGCTCTGCCCGTGATCTTGACGAGGACGCCGACGAGCCGGTCTGCTGGCGGGGCTGCGTCGGACGGTCGGGCTGGGTTGGCCGCTTGGATCACCTTGACCAGCGTGACTGTGAACGTGTCGCCGGCTCCGTCGCCGTCGCTCAGGCTGACCGTGGCACCGACCCCCGGTTCCAGCGTGGTCGTCGTCAGGGAGGGCGACGTGGTTGTCGAGACGGTGGTTCCTGTGGTCGATGCGGTCGAACAGCCGGCCAGTGCCACGAGCGCCAGGCCCGCAGTAAGACACCCACGTCGCCGCGCGAAGGCGCCTGCGCGACCTCGTGTCCGGTCCATCCCCAAAGCATTGCCGCTCCGGGCGGCCCCGGGGGCGTCAGGCGTCACCGCGCCGGCTGTGACCTACCTGGGCTCCCGCCGGCGGGTAGGGCCATAAGACCCTTTTGTCACTTTAAGTGACTTAACAACTACTTAGCGCGGTAACTTTGCATCTGAAGGACATCTGTCTTAGGTGCCCTCCCCCCGAGCAGAAGGGCTGTCCCGTGCCGAGATCCCCAGTTGCATCCGAACCTGAAAAGGGTCGGCTCCGGCAGCGCTTCGCGATCCGCCTCCTCGGGGCCTTCGGTCTTGCGCTGACCGGCGTGGTCGGCGCCGCCTTCGTCGCGACGCCAGCCTTTGCATCCGGCAGCCTGACGAACGTCTCCCTGGCCATCTCGAGCAACCTTGCCAGCGCGACGCCCGTTCAGTACACGCTCTCGCTGTCGACAGCGACTTCGAACGCGCTGACGTCGGTGACCTTCAGCGTGCCGGCCGGCACGACGCTCACGGGCGCAACGACCACGGCCTACGGAGCAGGTGCGGACACAGCCTCGTCGGCCCTCGCCTCCAACCTCGTGACCGAGACCCTCACGGGCGGCGCCACCATCGCGGCCGGCACCAACGTGAGCTTCGTCGTCACAGGATTCACGAACACGGCGACGCCAGGAGCGTTCACCTCGACCGTGACGACCTTGAACGCCGCCACGGCCATCGACACCGGAACCTCCAACTCGAACACGGTCACGACCACGGGTACGGCAGTCACGATTGAGGTGCCGGAATCGGTCACGGTCACCGTTCCCCCCGCCTTCACGATCGTCCCGATCGTGGGTTCGACGACGACCGCTGCCGCCGAGGCACTGAGCATCGCCTCGAACGCAGGCAACGGCTTTTCCGCCTTCGCGTGTGTGACGACTCCGTTCCAGACCGGAACCCTCGTCCAGTTGGTACAGGGTTCGAGCACCGTGGTCGGCCCCCTCATCAATTCCTTCGGTGCGTTCGCCACCTCGAGCGGATCGGGAACGCTGCAGGGTTTGTGGACCACTGCGAGCAACCTCACCCACATGCTCGGCTACAACAGTGCCTGCACGGCCACGAACGACGGCCTCGTCTACAAGGACACGCTCACCACGAACGGTGACACCGTGAACTTCACGAACGGCGCCAACATTGCGGCCACGACCGGATCCGGCATCTACACTGGCACGATCACCTATCAAGTCACGCCGAGCTTCTAAGGCCGCCGTGACAGGGACCCGCCACCGGTGCACACGCGCCGGCGATGCACCGACGGCCCTTCCGTCGGGACTGATCTCCTCGCCAGTCGGGCGGCGGCCTTCTCAGGCCGTCGCCCGCAGGGCCGCCTAAGGGACGGCGAGGCTCCTCATCAGTGTTGCGCGGGCCGGACCGGCCGCGCACACAGGCCCTGCAACCACACGGCCCAGGCAATGACGCAACGAGACTGTGACCCTCATGCTGACCCCCGCTTCGCTCAGCAGTCCTCTTGAACCTGCCACCCGGCGGTTCTCTTGTCGCGCGACGGGATCGGGGCGCACGGGGCGCTTCGCCGGCGCAATCACGGCCCTGCTCCTCGTGACCTCGTTGTGCACCGCGGCGGTCGTCCTTTCCACGCCACGACCGGCCCTTGCCGACGGTTCGACCACCGGCACGTGCAACTACGACTCGATCGTCGAGGGTGACACCGTGACCGGCTCGGCGGGGAGTGGTGCCACGATCGGCCCCCTGACCGGCCTGGCCGACTACTGGAAGCTGAACGAGGCGTCCGGGACGTCGGCCACGGACTCCGGCCCTGGAGGCGATACCGGCACCTACCAGGGGGCGCCGACGCTCAACACCGCACCAGGGCCGATCGAGTGCGACCCGGCGTCCGGTTCGGTCGGGCTGAACGGCACGAGCCAGTACGTCACGACCTCGGTGGCCGAGACGTCAGCAGCGCTGACAGCGGGAGCCTGGTTCCGGTTCACGGGCACTGCTGGAACGGCCTCGATCATTTTGGCCGACTGCACCGTCGCGACAGGAGGGTGTGCGACAGCGACGAACGTCACGCAGGCCATCTTCATGAACAGCGCGAACGAGCTGGCCTACACGTTCAGGAAGACTGCGTTCACCTACACCACGATCAGCTCGTCGGCGACCCAGCTCGTCGACGACGGTCGTTGGCACTTCGCCGTCGTGATGATGACCACGGGGACGGCCAATCTCGTGTGCGGCGCCACGAACAACGCGGACGTCGTGCTCTACCTCGACGGCACCTGTGTCGCGTCCAGCACCACTGCGCCGGCGGCGCTGCCGACTACCTATGCCTACTTCGGTGTCGACCCGGGTGCCCCGAGCGGCGAGCTCACCAACGGGCCGGCGACGTGTGCCAGCCTCTGTGGGTACTGGAAGGGCAACCTCGGTCGCATCGCCTTCTGGGCATCGACGACGGCGCTCACCTACACGACCTTGCTCGAGACCGAGGCGAACGCCATCGGAGGGAGCTGCGACTACGACACGCTCAGCGGGGCGCCCTCGACGTATTGGGGCAACTTCGCGCCCGTCGATGACTGGGCCCTGAACGAGACGTCCGGCACGACGGCGACGAACACCGGGTCGAACGGTGCCGCCTACAACGGCACCTACCAGGGCGCCGCGACGCTCAATCAGATTCCCGGGGCACTCGGTTGCGACCAGAGCTCGCCGGGGGTGGGCCTTGCCTCTGCGAGCGACCAGTACATCTCGACGGCGTCGGCCACGACGATATGGCCGGCGAACATCGCCCTTTCGGCGTGGTTCAAGACGAGCTCGCCGAGCGGCGAGATCATGGCCGGCTGCTCGACGGCAACCGGGGGCTGCGCGACGTCGTCCAACAGTGACTACCACCTGTTCGTGAACGCCTCCGGCGATCTCGTCTTCGACGTGCCGGGGGTGTCGCTCACTTACGCCACAGCCACCGTCGACACTGGGGTGTGGGACCGCGTCTCCGTCGAGGTCAGCTCGACGGCGAACCTGCCCTGTGGCGCCGTGACGGCGGTCGCCTACGTCGCCCTGTACCTGAACGGGAACTGCGTCGCTGACAGCACGACGGGGCCGGGTGCTGCGCCGGCCGGGACGCTCTACTGGTATCTCGGCGCCGACCCGGGTGGGACGTCCGCGAACTTCACCGGCGAGCCGGCCACCTGCACGACGAGCTCGCACCTGTGCGACTTCTTGAACGGCCAGATCGCCCGAGTCGCCGTGTACGCTCCGGCGACCTCTCCGAACCCGGCAATCGGGCTGGCGGGTTATCTCGGGAGCATCGACGGAGCCGCCACGGCCGCCAGCTGGACGGTCTCGTCGAGCGTGCTGGGAGCCATCGGAGTGACGGCGACGTGGGCTTTCACCACGGCGAGCGCGTCCTCGCTCACCTCGGTCATCGTGGGCGTTCCCGCCGGGACCGCCGGCGTTCCGGCCCTCGGGGCCGTCGTAGGGTTGTCGGTGGCGGGCGCAAGCGTCTCGGCAGTCGTCGGCGGCCTCATCACCGTCACCCTTACGGCTCAGAACGTGCCGAGCGCGACGGCGGTGTCGATCGTCCTCACCGGCCTTCAGAACTCTGACGTGGCCGGCGCCTACTCGAGCTCCGTGACGACGGCATCGTCGGGCACGACCCTGCTCCCACTGGCTCCCGGCACCGGAGTCGACGCCGCGGCCGGTATCGGGGGCTTCGACTTGCCGGAGGCGCTCACCCTGACGAACGCCTGCGGGGTCGGTGCGGGCAACCATTGCGCGGCGACGAATGGCACGTCGATCGAGATGACGGCCTTCCCCGGAGCTGGCGTCGTGTCGGCTGTAGTCGTGCTCTCGATTGCCAGCAGTGCTGGCGGCGGCTACAAGCTGCAGTCCTACCTAGCAGCCGCGCTGAAGGCCGGCACCTACACCCTGCCCGAGGGGTCGACGAGCGGTTCGATAGCGGTGGGGTTGAACCAGTTCGTGGCCTCGGCCAGCCTTTCGGGGTCCTCATCCTCCGGAGCCGCCCTGTGCACGCCGTATGGATCCGGCACGCCTTATGTGGGCTATGGGGTCGGGGCCGGCGCAGCCGCCAGCATCTGGAGGGCGACGTCCCAGACCCTGTCCGGCGCTCCGAGCCTTGACACCGTGACCATCACCGACTCGGTCTCGGTCTCGCTCACCCAACCGGCCGGGGTCTACTCCGGCACCATCCACTACACCGTTGCGACGGTCTGGAGCGGGGGTCCCGAGACATGCTGAGGAGCTTGCGGTCACGACTGGGTGCAGCCTGGAAGGGCTCGGCACTCAGCAGCGTCATGTTGTCGCTGGCGGCGGTGTCACTGCTGGGCGGTCACTCGTTCGGTGCCCCGGGCGGCTCGGGCCAGGCGAAGTTCACCGTGGCCTGGCCACCCACCAACGCACCTGTCCTCGCCCCGCTCGGTAAGACGCTTCGCTCGCAGTTCTGGGTGGCCAACGACGAGAGCGCGCCGCTCAGCTTCCGGGTCGTCGCCGAGACGGCGACGCCACGAAATGACGGCTCGATCACGACGCGCCTCGGCATCGACGAGCGCTTCCCGAGGAGCAAAGCCTCACCAACCGCGTTCACGGTCCCGCCGCACCAGGAGACCGAGATCCACGTCACCGTCCCGATCCCGCTGCTGGCGCAGCCCGGCGTCTATCTGCTGGCGTACCAGGTCTCGCCGCGCACCGCCAAGGGCGGCGCCGTCGGCATCGAGAGTGACATCACCGCTCTCATCACTTTCGCCATCCCCGGTGCGACCGGCGGCACCGTCGACGCCCGGCTGCGGATCGCGATCGGGCAGAGCCCCATGGCCGGGCCAGGAGGGAGCGCCGACCTGCACGTCACCGACGAGAGCGGTGCTTCTACGACCTCGTATCACGAGATCGACGCTTCCATCCGGCCGTTCGGCACCGTGACGCTGCTCGGGCACACCACCGGAGAGGCGTATGACCTCCGCAGCGATGCAGCACTCTATTTCCCCGGAACAACGAGGCAATACCCGTTCCACTTCCAGGTCTCGTTCCCGGGCATCGGGATCGTGACCCTTCGCGCCTACGTCTATTACCACCCCAACCCGAACACCGTCGTGGCGACGACGGCGACCGCTACGGAGTTCGTCGTCTCGTGGTGGTGGTCGGTCGTGGTGGCCGGCTATATCTGCCTGTTCGTGATCGGGCGGGCGCGGTTGCGGTCGCGACGCGCCCGCACCGGGCACCTCGGCAAGCGACGCCGCATCCCGACGCTGTCCACGATCGGCTCGCTCGTCCCCATCGCCATCTTCGTACTGGTCGTCACTCATGCCGAGACGCTCGCCCTGGCGGCCGTCGGAGGGGTCGGAGTCATTAGTGCCGTCGCGCTCGGTTCTTTGGCCCGGCGGCGCGGCCTG
>JBEKMC010000032.1:0-29243 GCA_050008715.1 Acidimicrobiales bacterium
ATCCCGTGCCGGGACGAGGAGGCGACGGTTGCCGAGGTCGTGTCGAGTTTCGGCACGGCATTGCCGGACGCGACCGTCTACGTCTTCGACAACGGTTCCACAGACGAGACCATCGCGCGGGCAGAAGCCGCCGGCGCGGTCGTGCGCAAGGTCTTCCTCCCCGGCAAGGGCAACGTCGTGCGGCGAATGTTCGCCGATGTCGAGGCGGACTGTTACATCCTCGTCGACGGTGATGCCACCTACGACGCCACACTCGCGCCGGAGATGGTCGAGCTCGTCGCTTCTGGCTACGACCTCGTCAACGTCGCTCGCGTGCCTGTCGGCGAGAAGGCCCTCCGGCCCGGACACGCCTTCGGCAATCACATGCTCGGGGGCCTGCTCGGCAACCTCTTCGGACGGCGCATCGGTGACGTGCTCTCGGGCTACAAGGCGTGCTCCCGGCGGCTGGTGAAGTCGTTCCCGATCCTGTCGGGGGGTTTCGAGATCGAGACCGAGCTCATGGTGCACGCCCTCGAGCTCAACGTCTCCACGGTGGAGATCCAGGGCTGCTACACCGAGCGGCGCCCCGGCTCGGTGAGCAAGCTCGGTACCTGGAGCGACGGCCTGCGCATCCTACGGGCGATCGTCGGTCTGGCCCGGCAATCGAGGCCGCTGGCGTTCTTCTCGATCCAGGCGGCCGCCCTCGCCGCCCTGGGCATCGCCCTCGGTATTCCCCTGCTCGTCACGTTCCTGCACACACACCAGGTACCGAGGCTGCCGACCGCCGTTCTCGTGACCGGCCTCGAGATTCTGGCCGCCTTGTCGCTCACGGCTGGGCTCGTCCTCGACACCGTCACGCGGGGGCGTCGCGAGCAACGACTTCTTGCGTTTCTAGCGCTCCCGGGTCCGCTCGAAGCATCGAAGCCGGCGACGACCGCAAGCGGCTCACCGAGCGCTACTGCTGCCGTCCCGACGGCCCTCTCCCCGGTCGAGCGCAGGATCGCCACCGAACCGTTCGTCTCCGATCGCCGAGCTCGGTAGCGAGCGCCGGCACCGGAAGTCCACACCGGCACCGGAAGTCCACAAGGGCGCTCAGCGATGGACCCGCGTCCCCCCGGGCGTGTCCTCGACGCGGTATCCGCCGGCCACGATGGCGTCCCGCAAGCGATCCGCCGCCGCCCAGTCCCGCCGCGAGCGAGCCTCGTCGCGCTGGCGGGCGAGCTCGAGGATCTCCTCCGGCACGCCGGCGGCGCCGGCGGCGAAAACGCCCACCGCCTCGAAACCCGCCAGACCCGCCCGCCCGATGGCCACGCCGGCGGGACCGTCGCCGCGGTCGAGGGCGGAGTTGGCCGACGTCACCGCGCCGAACAGCACGGCCAGTGCCTGAGGCGTCGCCAGGTCGTTGTCCATATGGCCGCGAAAATCGACGGTCACTTGGTCGCCTGCCACGCCGGCGGGCGAGACGCCGGCAGCCTCCTCGAGCCGTCTCGCGAGGGCGTCGATGCGGCGCAAGGCCTCTTCTGCGGCTTCGAGGTTCCAGCTCCCGAGCTCGCTCGGTGCCCGGTAATGCGACTGGAGCACGACGAGCCGGTAGGCGCGCCGATCGTGCTGCTCGGCGAGTGAGGCGAGATCGACGACGTTGCCGATCGACTTCGACATCTTCTCGCCGGACTGCATAACGGTGCCGTTGTGCATCCAGTGACGAGCGAACGGCCGGCCGAGGGCGACTGCCTGCGCCCGCTCGTTCTCGTTGTGCGGGAACTTCAAGTCGTCCCCTCCGCCGTGCAACGAGAAACCCTCCCCAAGCAGCTCCAACGCCATCACGACACACTCGGTATGCCACCCAGGGCGCCCGTCGCCGAAGGGGGCCTCCCAGACGGGCTCGCCCGGCTTGGCCTTCTTCCACAAGGCGAAATCGAACGGCGAGCGCTTCTCGTCGTTGACCTCCACGCGGGATCCGGCGCGCAGAGAGTCAAGCGACTGCTGGGCGAGCAGGCCATAGCCGGGGACTCGGGCGACCTCGAGGTAGACGCCGTCCGAGGTCTCGTAGCCAACCCCGAGGGCGATGAGCTCGAGGATCATGTCGACCATCTGGACGACGTAGTCGGTGGCGTGCGGTGCCACCGTCGGTTTGGCGACGCCGAGCGTGTCCATCGCCTCCCACCATCTCGCCTCGTACTCGACAGCGACGTCGTGCGAGCTCCGGTGCTCGGCGCGGGCGAGATTGATGATCTTGTCGTCGATATCGGTCACGTTCGAAACGTGACGGACCTCCACGCCGGTCGACTCGAGATAGCGCCGGAGGATGTCATAGGTGAGGGCCATGCGCCCATGTCCGATGTGCGGTTGCCCGTAGACCGTCGGCCCACACACGTACAGCCCGACCTGCCCTGCGTCGAGACCGCTGAGCACGGACTCGGATCCGGTCGCCGTGTCGTGGAGGTGTAGCACGACAGTACGGTACTAGGCCTATGGTCACGCCCCGTATCCCCGAGAAGCCGTCCCTCGACGGCCTCGAGGCGAAATGGTCGCAACGCTGGGAGGACGACGGCACCTACCACTTCGACCGCACGAAGGACCGCAGCGAGGTGTACTCGATCGACACGCCGCCGCCGACAGTGTCGGGATCGCTCCACACCGGCCACGTCTTCTCGTACTCGCAGACCGACATGGTGGCCCGGTTCCAGCGCATGCGCGGGAAGGCCGTCTTCTACCCGATCGGCTGGGACGACAACGGCCTCGCCACCGAGCGCCGGGTGCAGAACTACTACGGAGTGCGCTGCGACCCGACGCAACCGTTCGTCGACGGCTACGAGCCACCGTCGAGCGCTCCGGTGCCGGCCGTGCCCATCTCGCGCCCGAACTTCGTCGAGCTGTGCCGGCGCCTCACAGCCGAGGACGAGCAGATCTTCGAGGACACGCACCGGCGCCTCGGGCTCTCCTACGACTGGCGCCACCAGTACACGACGATCGGCGAGCGCGCCCGGCGCACGTCGCAGGTGGGCTTTCTCAAGATGCTGGAACGTGGCGAGGCGTATCGGCACGAGGCCCCCACGCTCTGGGATGTCGACTTCCGCACCGCTGTCGCCCAAGCGGAGCTGGAGGATCGGGAACAGCAGGGTGCTTACTACCGCATCGGTTTCGGCCGCGCAGGCGGCGACGGCCCGGCTGTCGAGATCGAGACGACACGGCCCGAGCTGATCCCCGCTTGTGTGGCCCTCGTCGCCCATCCGTCGGACGAGCGCTATCGGTCGCTCTTCGGTAGCGACGTAGTGACGCCGCTGTTCGGCGTGCGCGTGCCCGTCCTCGCCCATCACCTCGCCGAGCCGGACAAAGGCTCCGGGATCGCCATGATCTGCACGTTTGGCGACATGACCGACGTGACGTGGTGGCGAGAGCTGTCACTGCCGACGCGCACAGTGGTGCAGCGCGACGGGCGGCTCGGCGACGCCCCCTTCGGTGATCCAGGGTGGGAATCGGACGATCCCGTCAGCGCCCGTGCCCACTACGCCGAGCTGCAGGGCAAGACGCTGAAACAGGCCCAGCGACGCACCGTCGAGCTCCTCGCGGAGCAGGGTGCGCTCATCGGCGAAGCGCGACCGATCACCCATTTTGTGAAGTTCTACGAGCGCGGCGAGCGCCCGCTCGAGATCGTCTCCTCCCCGCAGTGGTACGTCCACACGATGGTGATGCGAGAGCGGCTGCTCGAGCGCGGCCGCCAGCTCAGCTGGCATCCGGAATTCATGCAAGCCCGTTATGAGGCCTGGGTCGAAGGGCTCACGGGCGACTGGAACATCTCGCGCCAGCGCTTCTTCGGTGTCCCCTTCCCGGTCTGGTACCGCCTGGACGAAGACGGCCAGGTGCTCGGTGACGAGCTGCTCGTGCCGTCGCCCGACCGCCTGCCGGTCGACCCTTCCACGGACGCGCCCGAGGGGTTCATGGAGTCACAGCGGGGAGAGCCCTCGGGTTTCGTCGGGGATCCCGACGTGATGGACACCTGGGCGACGTCGTCGCTGACGCCGCAGATCGCCGGCGGGTGGGTCGACGACCCGGATCTGTTCAGCCGGGTGTTCCCGACCGACCTGCGACCACAGGCTCACGACATCATCCGAACGTGGCTGTTCTCGACGATCGTGCGCTCGGAGCTGGAGCACGGGGTGCTCCCGTGGCGCCACGCCGCCATCTCCGGGTGGATCCTCGATCCCGACCGCAAGAAGATGTCCAAGTCGAAGGGGAACGTCGTCGTTCCCACCGAGCCGATCGACCGCCACGGCACCGACGGCGTCCGCTACTGGGCGGCCTCGGCTCGGCTCGGCGTGGATGCCGCCTACGACGAGGAGCAGATGAAGGTCGGCCGCAAACTGGCCATCAAGATTCTCAACGCGTCGAAGTTCGTCCTCTCCCGGCTGCCGGACGATGTGACGGGTTCGCCCGTCACCGAACCGGTCGACGCCGCCATGCTGGCGACGTTGGCAGCCGTCGTGACAGAAGCCACAGACGCCCTCGAGCGCTACGACCACGCCCGTGCCCTTCAGGTCGTCGAGTCGTTCTTCCGGACCTATTGCGACGACTACGTCGAGCTCGTGAAAGCCCGCGCCTACGGAGAGGGCGTCGCTGCGCCGGCCGCCGCCTCCGCTCGCGCCGCCCTCGGAGCGTCCCTTGGGGTGCTGTTGCGGTGCTTCGCCCCGTTTCTCCCCTACTGCACGGAGGAGACCTGGTCATGGTGGCACGACGGCTCGATCCATCTCGAGCCGTGGCCCGCAGCCTCTGAATTGCTCGCAGCAGGCGGCGCGAACGCCCGGCCGGAACTGCTCGGCGCCGTCAGTGAGGTCCTGGGCGCCATTCGCCGGCCGAAGAGCGAAGCGCACCGGGGGATGCGCGCACCGGTCGCCTCCTGTGTGGTGCGGGGGCCGGTGGAGCAGATCTTGATGCTCGAACGGGTGGCTGGCGACCTCGTGCAGGCGGGGTCGATCGCTGACCTCAGCTTCTTGCAGGATGCTGAAGCGAGCGACGTGACGGTCGATGTCGAGCTGGCGCCGCCGGAGGCGTCCTGAGCAGCTCGCTCACTCAACCTGAACAGCCGCGACCGCTCCTCCGAGGTAGGCGTCGTGCAGGCCGGCACGAACTTCGTCCGGCCGTCCCGCCAGGCGGATGGAACCACCGACGAGCACCGAGGCCCGAGTCGCCACCCCAAGGGCCATCTCGGCGAACTGCTCGACGAGGATGACGGTCACACCAGCGCGCGCCAACCCGGCGACAAAGCCGTAGAGCTCCTCGACGACCTTCGGCGCGAGACCCATGGAGAGCTCGTCACAGACGAGGGCGCGCACGCCGGGCAGCATGGCCCGTGAGAGGGCGAGCATCTGGCGCTCACCACCCGACAATGAGCCGGCGAGCTGAGTCCGGCGTGTCCCGAGCACCGGGAAACGCTCGCTGACGGCGTCCATCAAATCCCGGCGCTCAGACCTGCGCCGGCCGGCCCACAAGATCAGGTGCTCCTCCACGGTCAGATTCGGGAACACGCCGCGCCCTTCGGGGATACAGCACATGCCTTTGGCGACGAGCCGCTCAGGACGCGCCCTGCGGACTGCCTCGCCGTCGACGGTGAGCAGCCCTGCGTCGATACCCATCCTGCCCGAGATGACGCGCAACGTGGTCGACTTCCCGGCGCCGTTCGGCCCGAGCAGCGCACAGACGTCACCGGGCCCGGCGAACAGCTGGATACCGTGCAGCACCTCGATGCCGTCGTAGCCGGCCCGGACGCCGTCGAGCGACACGGCCATCCCGCTCACGCCGGCCGTCGGCCCAGAACCGCTCACGACACAGCCAGCTGCCCGAGATAGGCCTCCCGGACGAGAGGATCCTGACGGACGGCGATCGGGGTGCCCGAAGCGAGCACCTCACCGCGGTCGAGCACCACGACGCTCGTGCAGACCTGCATGACGAGCTCGACATCGTGTTCGACGAGCAGGACGGCAAGGCCATCGGAGGCCAGCGCGCCGAGGACGGCTGCAAGCTGGGCGGTCTCCTCGCCGTCGAGGCCCGAGGCCGGTTCGTCGAGCAGCAGCACCGAGGGCCGGGCTGCCAGGGCTCGAGCCACCTCTACGAGCCGCGCGAGCCCCGTCGACAGCGTGTCGACGCGTGCTGAGGCGTGGTCTGTCAGACCGACACGGTCGAGTTGCTCCGCCACGACCGAGCCGGCCTCCGAGGACCAGAGGTGACGGCGGTGAGGGCGCAGCCTCGCCGGGTGGGCCGCCTCGGCAGCGACGGCGATGTTCTCGCCGACGGTGAGCGAGGCGAAGAGCTCGAGGCGCTGGAACGTGCGGCCGAGGCCGAGCCGAGCGCGGCGCGCCAGGCGGGCGTTCGTGATGTCCCGGCCGTGCAACAGGACCGTTCCTCGGCTCGGGCGGGCGAGGCCCGTCACGACGTCGAAGAGGCTCGTCTTCCCCGCCCCGTTCGAGCCGATGAGGCCTGTCACCTGCCCGACCGGTACCGTCAGGTCGACTGACGAGAGTGCGACGAGGCCGCCGTATGCCAGGCTCACCCCCCTCAGCTCGAGCGGATGAGGGGTGGACGTGGCTCGTTCATCCGTCGGCATCGAGCACCGCCGCCGTCATCGGGACACTCGAACGCTCCTGGCGCGTTCGCACCGCCCGCAGCCCGCCGGCGCCGAACCCTCCGCGCCGAAGGCGGGCGATCAGGTCCCCCACCACGCCTTCGGGCTGGCGGCTGATGCCGATGGCTCCGAGCCCGGTGAGCAGGTACAACCACGAGTCGTTGTCGTTGAACAGATGCGGGATCAGGTAGAAGCCGACGCCGGCGACGAGCACGCCGGTGACCGAGCGGATGCCCCAGACCGTGACGAGCAGCAGCATCGAGAGGCTGAGGAGCATCTGGTAGTCGTTTGGCTCGGCGATGAAGTTCACGCCGGCGAGGAGGGCCCCTCCGAGACCGGCGAGCGCCGATGACAGGGTGAAGACGGCCAGCCGCGTTCGAGCCACGCGCACCCCCGTCGTCGCCGCCGCCACTGAGCTGTCGTTGGCCGCCACGAGCCGCCGACCGAAGCGACTTCGCCGCAGCGCCAGCACTCCGACAGCCGCCAGGGCATAGACGACCACGAGGAACACCAGGTATGCCCGTCCGGACGAGAACTGCAGGCCGAGGATGGGTGCCCGCCCCACCGCCAGGAATCCGCCGTAGCCGTCGAAATGGTTCGTCTGGAAGAAACCGGTGTCCATCGAAGCCGCAAACGCGAGCGTGGCGAGCGCCAGGTACAGGCCTTGGAATCGGATCGCCGGGAGGGCAATGAGCGCGCCGACGGCGCCGGCGAGCGCGACGGCGGCGAGCAGGCCGACGGGCGAGTCGTCGCCGCCGACCTTCGCCATCGCGAATGCTCCAAGGCCGGCGAATGTCAGCTGGCAGCAGGAGATCTGGCCGGCATAGCCGGTGAGCGGCACGAGCGAGAGGGCGATGATGGAGAAGGCGACGCCGTAGGACACGAGCAGGATGTCGTTCGAGGGAAGAACACGCGACGCCAGCACGCCGGCAACGAGGAGCACGCCGGCACCTGTGAGCGACGTTCGCAGGCTGGCGACCGGCAGCCGGAGCGCCGGCACACGGGCTGCGATCCGCTGGCGGCGCTGCGGGATCACGAGCAGGGCGACGAGGAGTAGGACCATCGGCATCGTGAACTGCAGGTCCTGCCAGTTCGACGGCAAGTAGCCGATGCCCATGTCCGCCGCGATACCGAGCACGATGGCACCGACGAAGGTGAGCGGCAGGCTTCGGAGGCGGCCGACGATGGCGGCCGCGTAGCCGTTCACCACGAGGAGGGTGAGCGTGAGAATGGCCAGATCCTGGCCGGAATCCACCCAGAGCACACCGGCCAGGGCTGCGAGCGAGCACCCGAGCATCCAGCCTGCACGAGCAGCGCCGGCGGGCGAGATACCGGAGAGAGCGACGAGCTCGGGGTCGTCGACGACCGCCCTCATCGCCACTCCCGTGCGGGTCCGGTGCAGGAGGAGGAAGATCGACCCGGCGACGGCGACGGCGACGGCGACGATCGTGAGCTCGTCGTAGCTGATGGCGACGTTCAAGACCGTGACGGCGCTCGTCGGCCCGAAGAAACCCGACACCGTGCGGCTCTCCGTCTGGTTCCAGGCGAACGACGCCGCCCCGACGAGGGCGAGGAGGAGCCCGATGGTCACACCGATCGTTGACAGCGTGGGGGCGCCTTGCAGGCGCCGCATCAGCAGCCGCTCGAGGAACGCTCCGACGAGCGGCCCGCCGACGAGCACGACGAGGAGCAGCGCCGGCACCGCCGGCCAGCCGAGCGCATCGTGCAGGGCCCAGTAGGAGTAGGCAGCCACCATGCCGAGGGCGCCGTGGGCGAAGTTGAACACGCCCGAGGTCGCGTAGGTGACGACGAGACCGCTCGCAGCCACGAAGTAGATCGCCCCCGCCACTACGCCGAGGACAAGGAACTGAGCGAACTCTTGCACGTCAGGTCCGGCGGCCGTCCTGCCGGGGAGTCACGGGATCGACGGGTCGTAGAGGTACGTGCCCGAGCACATGAATCCCGACGCCGGCGACACCCGCTGCCACTCCCCGTTCGACACCTTCGCGACGATGAAGCAGTTCGGCGGGCTCTTCGAGGCAGGATCGTCCGGCGCGATGAGGCCACCGGCGTCAAAGTTGCTGATCTGCCGCAGCGCCGCGAGGAGCGAGGCGCGGTTGGGATCGGAACCGGCTTGCTGCAACGCCTGGACGAACAACATCGCCGATGCCCAGCCGAAGACCGAGTAGATGTCCGGCGTGTAGCCGGCGTGGGCGACATTGATCCAGTGATCGAAGAGCTTTACCTCCGGCACGGTGCCGGCGTCCTGACCGAGATAGAGGGCCTCGTGAATGGCCACGACGATGTTGCTCGCCGCTGCGCCGGCCTTCTTGATGAAGCTGCCGTCGTAGGCGGATCCCGAGTTGAAGAAGATGGCCGGGTGGAATCCCTCGAGGGCTGATGCGTCCAGGAAGGCGGCGATGGCGCTGACGTCGGCCTGGTCGAACAGCACGATCTGCACGCCGTCGTCCTTCATCCGGATCACCGATGCCTGGAAGCTCGTCTGGCCGACGTCGTAGCTCTCCGGGTCGGCGACGGTGAAGCCGAGGTGCTGCAAGGCGTTCTCCTCGCCCTTCCAGGAGTTCTGGACCGTCTGCACGTTGCCCACGAGGGCGCCGACGTGAGCGATGTCGTTGGGGTAGTGCTGCTTCAGCCACAGCAGTGTTCCCGTGCCCCAGCCGTTCTGGATCGGCTGAGGGCTGAAGGTGTTCGGCAGCTTCGTCACCGCCGGGTCGAGCGAGTCCGAGATGTTGGCGATCGTCTTCGGGATCACCTCGCCGCCGCACTCGTCCTCGATCGAGAACGACCCCACGAAGGCGATGACGCTCGGTATGAGCGCCTGCGTGTCGGTCTTGTTGTTCGTGCAGAAGAGCTCGTCGTCCTTGTCGTCGACGACGAGCTGGCGGTGGTCGACTCCCCCCGTCGAGTTGATGTAGTCGAAGTACGCCTGCACGCCGATCTGAGCACCGAGGAAGAGGCCGGGAACGATACCGCCGGTCGTAGAGACGTTGCCGACCGTGATCGACGTGGCGTTCACACCCGGGCTCGGCAACTGCGGACCGGTCGTCCCGGTCGATCCGGTCGGGTTCGTGCTCGTGACCGCAGGTGACGATGTCGTGGTCGTGCTCCCCGAGACGCCTTTCCCACAGGCGGCCACCAGCAACGCCATCGCCGCCACCCCGATCCAGATCCGCAGCACAGCTGGTCGTCTCGTCACGATCTCCGCTCCCCCTCGTGCAACCCTCGTAGCTCCGCGCCCATCGCAGCATCCGGCTGTCCGGTCGTGACTCGGACCGCCCGCTCCCTGCGCGAAATGGAACACGTTCTCGTTTCGCGGCATGGTACGCCAGCAGGCCGCCCTCCGCACGCCACCTCCGGCCGGTGGCGGACCTCAGGTGAAGAATGCGACGCGATGCAGGAACTCGATCGAGTGCTGCGCGGTCCTGAACAGCACGGTCACGACGACCGTGCCGTTGGACAGGCCGACGACGACGACGGCAGCGCGGTAGGGGCCGGCCGGCGAGACAGCCCAGCCGTCCTGCACGCCGCCCACGGTGAACGTGCCCCGGTAATTCACCAGGCACGTCGACTGGTGGGCGACGTCGACGAGCGCGTCCGGTGGGGGCGAATGGTGCTTCGAGCTGTCGATCGCCTTGACGAGCGCGCTCCCCGGCAAGCGACGCACGCCCTCGAACGTCGCCGACTTGCCGACGGCGGCCTTGGCTTGCGGCAGGATGCGGAAGCACTGGCTGTCGCTGATCCCGAGCTCGTTGCGTGCTGAGGTGCAGCCGGCGAGACCCGAACAGCCGAACACGGCGAGGGCGACCAAGGCGCTCGCAATGCGGCTCGTCCGTCTCATGGGGCAGCACCCCCGTCTGCGGTCGCTCCGGCGACGAGCAACTCGTCGAGACGTCGCCGGGTCACGGCTTCGGCGCGTTCGCGGTCGTATCGGCGGTCCCGGAAGGCCTTCACGGCCCAGACCAGCCAGCCCACGGGCAGGAATCCCCAGAAGCTGATGATGCGGTACAAGATGACGGCCGCCACCGTCGAGGCCTGCACGCCGCCGTAGGCGACGAGAGTGATCGTGATGCTGCCTTCCACGACACCAAGGCCTCCCGGGGTGATCGGCAGGTTCGACGCCAGTTGGGCGGCGCCATACGCCAGCAGCAACCCCTTCCAGGGTATCCCGGCGCCGATTGCGACGTAGCTGAGGGCGAGTGCTCCGCAGTCGAAGACCCAGTTGCTGAGCGACCACCCGAGCGCCGGCACGATGTCGCGCACACCCAAGCGAACCTGGCCGAGCTGGCGGGCAACCCGGGTGAGGTGCTCCTCTGCGTCGCCGCGGGGAAACGTGGTGACACGTTTCACGACCCGGAGGCAGGCGACCGCCACCGTGGCGACGAACTGCCGTCGGGAGAACACGGCCATGGCCGCCACCACGACGATGAGGAGGGCCACCGTGACGCCGACCAGATCGAGGGCCGCTCCCTCCCGTTCGGCCAGCAGCACCCCGCCGGCGGCCACGATCGTGAGCCCGAGCGCCGAGCACAGCAACGTGGCGATCAGGCCCCAACCCGCGATCGACTCGCTCGCCCCGGCGCGGCGGTACTGACGATAGGCATAGACGGTGGCGACGGCAGGGCCCGCCGGGATCGAGCTGGCGATGGCCGAGGCAGCCACCGTGAGGCTCAACATTCGGCCACCGCTCATGCGCACATCCGCAGCCCGTAACAGGCGTTGCTGCATCCTCGCGAACGCGACGAACGAGACGATCTCGCAGGCGACCCCGGCTGCCACCCAGCCGGGGTTGAGGCGGCTCAGCTCATGGGTGGCGCCCACGAGCTCGCCCCGCTGGCCACTCACGGCCCAGAGGGCCGCACCGCCGAGGGCGACGCCGACGACCCAACGCGCCCAGGTCGTGATACGTCGCCGCCGGCTGCTGGGAGGCATCTCGGCCGGCTCGGGAGTCGATGTGGGCGGGACCGGCGTACCCTCGGCGGGCTCAGCTGGCTCAGGCACCCGGCATTCCGAACCTCGCTCGGCTCAGAGCTGCAGCGACTTGATCTCGAGGTACTCCTCGAGCCCGAACCGCCCGAGCTCCCGGCCGTGGCCGGACTGCTTGAACCCACCGAACGGAGCAAGCGGGTTGAAGCTCCCGCCGTTGATGTCGACCTGCCCCGTGCGGATGCGGCGGGCGAACTGCTTGGCACGCTCCGGATCGGCAGCCCAGACAGCGCCGGCCAACCCGTAGCTCGAGTCGTTGGCGATGGCGACGGCCTCCTCCTCGGTGTCATAGGGAAGGATCGACAACACAGGTCCGAAGATCTCTTCCTGGGCGATCGTCATGTCCGTCGTGACCTCGGAGAAGACGGTCGGGCGGACGTAGAAGCCGACGTCGAGGCCTTCGGGGGCTTCGACGCCTCCGGTGAGGAGCTTGGCGCCTTCGTCGATGCCTTTTTGGATGTAGGAACGAACGCGGTCACGTTGTACGGCCGAGACGAGCGGGCCCATCCTCGTGCCGTCGGCGAACGGGTTGCCGGGTGTTGCTGCTTCGGCTTCGCGGGTGGCGATCTCTTCGACCTCTGCCAGCCGGCTCCGCGGCACGACCATGCGCGTGAGGGCGCTACACGTCTGCCCGGAGTTCAGGTAACACATCGTCACACCGGTGGCCACTGCCTTCGGCAGGTTGGCGTCTTCGAGGATCACGTTCGCCGACTTGCCCCCAAGCTCGAGCGTCACACGCTTGACGGTCGCCGAGGCGAGCTCACCGACGCGGCGGCCGGCGCGGGTCGAGCCCGTGAACGAGACCATGTCCACGCCGGGGTGGGCGGCGATTGCCTCTCCGACGACCGGTCCGACACCCGACACGAGGTTGAACACCCCCGGCGGCAAGCCGACGTCGTGGATCACGTCGGCCAGGAGGAACGCGTTGAGAGGGGCCACCTCGCTCGGCTTCAGCACGACGGTGCACCCGGCCGCCAGGGCCGGCGCCACTTTGGCAGCGATCTGATGGAGCGGGTAGTTCCAGGGAGTGATGGCGCCGACGACCCCGACCGGCTCCCGCACGACGAGCGAGTTGCCCACCTGTTCCTCCCAGGCGACCTGCTCGACGAGGTCGGCCATGGAAGCGAAGGTGCTGATCGGGAGCCCGGCCTGAATGAGCATGGCGAGGCTGAGCGGCATGCCCACCTCGTGGGCGATCAGCTCGGCGATGTCGGCCATGCGAGCACCGAGGGCCTCACCGATGCGGGAGGTGAACTTCGCCCGTTCGGAGACCGACACCATCGACCAGTCCGCGAAGGCCGCCCGTGCAGCCGCCACCGCAGCGTCGACGTCGGCGGCGGTACCGAGGGGGACCGTCCCGATGACTTCCTCGGTGGCGGAATCGATGACCTCCACCGTCTCGGTGCCGCTCGGAGCCACCCACGAACCGTCGATGTAGAGCTTGTCGCGAACGTCCATCTCGCCCTCCTCCTCCTCGGATGTCGCCTGCGAGCCTAGTGCTGGGCTCCTGCGAGCATCCGGGTGGACAGAGGACTGACGGGCGGCCGGAAGCCGGGAGATCCGCCAGGGAGCGAGCGTGCGACGAATGCCTGTGGCCCGGCTGCCTGTGGGCCGGCTGCGTGTGGGCCGGCTGCCTGTGGGCCGGCTGCCTGTGGGCCGGCCTTCTGGGTGGCGCCGGGACCGTCGGTGACGACGAAGAGCGAGGACATCAAGCCGAAGTCGGACTGGAACGCCGCACCGCTCACGGACACCGTCGCCTTCTTGCCGACGATCTCGATCGAGCTCACCCGTCCCGATTTGTCCGTGGAGATCACAGTGACCGACACGAGCGCGCCGACGGTCGGGAACTGCCCCTCGACCGAGGCCACGCTCACGGACGCCCCCCATGTGTGCCAAGGATTGCAGCCGAGGCTCTGTTGGCCGCCAATGCAGACCGAGTCGCCCGGATCCTTCGCCGGATCGAAGATCGACTTGCCGTTCCAGTAGGTCATCGCGTCGGTGTGCCCTCCGTCGGACGAGCTGTACTCGGTCGGCGCCGGCTCCTTGTTCTGCACGAGGTACTGGCCGGCCGTGTCATGAACGGCGAGGGTGGACAGCGGGTTCTCGTACCTGATGCCCTCGCTGTAGTACTCGCAGACGTCGTCGCAGATGTCGGCATAGCCGAACCAGCCTCCGTTTGCGATCTCGTACAGGGCGTAGGTACGCGAAGCGATGGCCTGGGCTTCGAGCTCCTGGAAACCCCAAGGCTCGCCTTGAGGCTCGTCCTTGGCGACGCCGTAGGCACCCCACCCGGCCGGCGACTCTCCAGGGGTCACGTCGGCGACGTACTCCTCGATGGAGACGAGGTTGAGCGTGCGCTCGAGGTGCGCTTCATTCGTGGCGCTGCCGTAGTAGTCGAAAGCCTCGAGGCTGCCGCGATAGGTGACGTCCTGGCCGTCGGCTCGGCACAAGGTGAGGAGATCCTTGTCCGGAGCCGTTGCCAGCAACGAGGCTGGCACTGCCGTCGGGTCGCTCGCCTTAGCCACGGTCTTCCACGATTTGGGCGTGCAGGATGCGCCGGTCTGGATAAGCCAGACGCCGGTGCGGGGGCCGGAGCCGCCGTGGAGCCTGGTCTCGATCGCCCGTGCCGCCGTGCCGGCCGGAACAGTGACGAGCGTCTTGCCCTGCGAGTCGACATAGGTGAAGGCTGACGGCGACGTCAACGTGATGGCGTGGTTGTCCTGCTCTTCGATGACGACTCTCACGATCTTGGCATCGGCCTTCGCGCTGAGCGTGGCGTCGGTGACGGGATGGGCGGTGTCGGAGTAGTACCGGGCGAGGATCTCGTGATAGGTGAAGTGGTCGACAGTGGCCAGACCGAAGGCGCCCCATTGGCCGAGGCCGAAGCCCGGCCCGTAGCCGTGGCCGGTGAGCGTGACGTACTTCGAGGGGAACTGCGTCGGTCCGCCCGAGGCGCCGGCGGTCCCGGTGACCAGACTTGCGATCGCGAGGACTACCACCGTGGCGACGGCGGCCATTGACACCAGGCGGGCACGCAGCGCCACGGAGGAGCGTCGGGGCCGACCGTGAACCGCCGGCGGCCTGTGTCTCCTGAGCGTGATGAGGACCATGTTAGTGGGGCGTCCCCGTAACTCCTCGAAAGCCGTGGTCACGGGCCCGCATCGACTGCTTGGCCGACGGCGGCCGCGAAGGCGCTGCGAGCCGCCTCCAAGGTGAACGTACGGGCGCGCTCGTGGCCACGGTCGACCAGGAGCTCCCGCAGCGCCAGGTCGGAGAGCACCCGATGAGCCGCCGTCGCCACGAGCACCGGCTCCTTCGAGGCCAGGACGATTCCGGCGCCGAGGACGGTCTCGGGCACGGCGGCGACCCCGTAGGCCACTACAGGGACGCCGTGGTGCATGGCCTCGAGCAGTGGCGCACAGAAGCCTTCGTGCTCGGAGCAGCACACGAGGACGTCGGCGCCGAGGTAGTACGCCGTGAGCTCGG
This sequence comes from Acidimicrobiales bacterium, assembly GCA_050008715.1. Lineage (GTDB taxonomy): Bacteria > Actinomycetota > Acidimicrobiia > Acidimicrobiales > Bog-793 > JAKACA01. The sequence continues at coordinate 15,086 of JBEKMC010000032.1, forward strand.
CCGGGCTCACCGAGCCGGCGAAGTCGACCGAGCCGGCGACGCCGATCTCCTCGGCAAATCGCCTCACTGCGAGGGCGTAGGCCGAGCAGCTGGGCCGCCCGACGAGATGAAGGCGCGCGTCGGCATCGAACAGCTCGAGGAACACGGAAAATGCCTTCACGACGTCTTGATGTGCCTTGTGCGGGAGCATCTGGCCGACGAAGAGCCAATCTGCCCCCCCGGACGCCTTGGCCGAGTAGAGCTCCTCTCGAAGCCGTACGTCGATGCTGCGATCGAGAGCCGACAAGTCCATCATGAGGGGACCTACTGCAGTTCGGCGAAAGCCCCACGCGTCCAGCTCGGCAGCGTTGTAGGCGGACACGCCGATCCCGAGCGAGCACAGCGGCGCGAGCTCGGCGAGCTGGCGGCGGCCGAGCCGGACCTCCTCGCCGAGCGACGGCATCCATGCTTCGACATGCTCGGTAGGAGTGATGTTGTGATAGTTCACGATCTTCGGCCCGGGGTGAGCGGCCACGACGTCGGCGGACGGACTGCCGATCGAGGCCTGGTAACAGATCCACTGGCCCTCGGCTTCTCGGGGCAGCTCGTCGAGCGGCCGCACGCGGCCATTGAGGCCTGGCCCCCAGTTGCCGGCGAAGATCTCCGACACGAAGCCCATCGAGCGCAGGACGTGCTGGGCCTCGAGCGTGTGATGACTGACGGCATCCCGCTCGACGATCGAGGGAATGACCTGGTCTATGCGGACAGGGCGGGCGGTCACGTGCTCCTCGTCACCGGCTCCCGCCGGCCAACCGGGCGGCCACGCCGTACAGCTGGCCGCCGGCGACCGTCGGTGGCGCCTCCGAGGGCTGGGAGTCCGAGGAAATGGGGTCCGAGGAATGGGAATCGGACGGATCGAACACGGTGATCTCGCCGAAACCGTAGTGGGCAAGGAGGTGGCACCACGTCACGGGGTGAAGCGGGCGCCGCACGGCCAGGTCGGCGCTGATCGGATCGCTTTCGGCATGGGTGGCCGGATGACAGCTCACGAGTGCGACGACACCGCCGGCTCGGAGCCGGCGCGAGGCGAGATGAGCAAGCGCACGCGCGCTTGCCGGGGTTACTTCGTCAGTAGCCCCGGACAAGATGAGAGCGTCGAGCGAGGACGGACGTTCGGCTCCGAGGCATTCGAGCGCGCCGGCTCGGACGATCCCCTCCGACGGAGGTGCCGCCGGATCCGCGCCGGCGACTTCATAACCGAGAGCGGTCATCTTGCGAACAAGAGCACCCTCGCCACACTCGACGTGGAGCACGCGTGCCCCCGGGCCGCGGCCGATCCGCTCCAGCACCCAGTCCGCCGCGAGCGACGCACCGAGCGAGGGACTCTCCGATCCGATCGCTGCCGAGCCGGCCTTGCCGCGTGTTCGAGGCGCGGGCGCCGGCAGGCTCCGGCCGGCTGGCGAGACCCGGTCGACCCGGCTCGAACGGCCACCTGAGCTCGCCAGTCTGCGAGCGTGCTCGGCGGTCACCTGCCCGCGAGTGGCGACCGATTCGGCCGCCCGGCCGGCACGGTCGAGCGTCTGGCGTTCGAGCGACCGCAGGCGCGGGCCCGCCACGCGACGCGCCGAGGAGATGCTGCGGCGGGCGGCGCTTCTCGCCAGGCGGCGCAGCCCCTGGCTCGACCCTGGCGTCGGCCCACTCGCAGGCGCGATGGCGCCGTGGCGCCGGTAGGACTGCGGAGCCGACAGCGCTCCCGCCTCGACTTCGCGGGCGAGCCCGTCCGGGTCCGCCGCGATGGCGGCGAAGCACCGGTCGAGATCGCCTTCATAGCCGGGTGCCAATCGATCCGAGCCCTGGAGCTCGCTCGCTTGTGCCGCGATCTCCGCCATCGCCTCGGCGAGGAGGGAGTCCGCCCCTGACGCGGCGCTCACTCGGGGTGCTGGGTCTTCAGCTGGACAGTGAACGGCAGGGACACGATGCCGGTCGCCTTGCCGGGGTTGACCACCTCGAACACGGCAGCGGGATCCTTCAGCGCGTGCACGACTCCGCCGCCGCCGTCCTGAACGCGTACGTTCACCGTGTAGCGACCATCGAGGAGGGGAAGCTCCTGGAACTGGAGCATCACCGTGGAGGGTCCCTCTTCGAGGTCGAACTGGTCGCCGAGCGCCGCCGAGTCGCAGTCGAACATCAGGCCGCCGTGCTCGCCGAAGATCGAGCACCCGAACGCCACGTTCGGAACTCGCTCGCGCACCTTCAAGTCGAGCACGATCGTCAAGCCCTCGCCCGAGAAGACGAACTCGCGGTCCGGGCTCGGGAGCTCGAGCCGGCAGTCGACGACGGCCACCCTCCGCTCGCCGACGACAATCGGAGCGTTCGCGCGGTTGCCGGCGGCTGCTGACTGGCCGGCTGCGGCCGCCGCGGCTGCGGCTGAAGCTGCGTGGGCGGCCTCGTCCTCACCGCCCGGGAGCGGACCTGCCTCACCGGTCTCGATCAAACGGTCACGAAACGCTCGGATCGCCTCGCCCGGAGGCGCAAGGCTGATGAGCTCGCCCGCGTCGATCACGGCCACACGGCTGCAGATGGAGCGCATCACGTCGGCCGCATGCGACACGACCACGATCGTGCGGCCTTCCTCTTGGAACTGATGGATGCGCTCCAGACACTTTGCCTGGAACCGTTCGTCACCGACCGCCAGGACCTCGTCCACGAGCAGGATGTCCGGGTTCACGTTCACGGCGACCGCAAAGCCGAGCCGCACGTACATACCCGATGAGTAGAAGCGGACTTGGTTGTCGATGAACTGTTCGAGCTCGGCGAAGGCAACGATGGCGTCGAAGCTGCGTTCGATCTCCTTGCGGGACAGCCCGAGTAGGGAGGCGTTGAGGTAGATGTTGTCCCGCCCGGACATCTCGGGCTGGAAGCCGGCACCGAGCTCGAGCATGGCGGCCAACTGCCCGCGCAGGAGAATCTGCCCGGAGGTGGGCTGCAGGATGCCGGCGATGCATTTCAGCAACGTCGACTTGCCCGAACCATTGCGGCCGAGGATTCCGAGCGTCTCGCCGGGCATCACGTCGAGATGGATGTCCTTCAGCGCCCAGAATTCCTCGAAGGGGAGATGGCCGGCGTGCAGCACGCGCTCCTTCAAGGAGGTGTACTTCTCCTTGTAGAGGCGGAACCGCTTCGAGACGTGTTGAACCTCGATGGCAGTGTTCATCGGTCGGCCGTCACAGCTCCTCGGCGAAGTTGCCCTCGACGCGCCCGAAGATGATCATCGCCAACAGCATGATCACGACGGCAGCCACGAACACGCCGGCAAGGCCGAGCCAGTACTGCCCAGGGCCCCAGGTCGGCAGCACGTGGTAAGGGACCGTCGTGGAGATCGAGGGCACGATCTTGCCGCCGGGCGGCACGACGTTGCCGAACAAGCACCGCTGGAACGAGACGACGATCCACATGAGCGGGTTCGCCTCGTAGAGCCACTTGAACCAGACGTGGTCGTGAAGTTCCTTCGTGACGTTGGAGAAGGCGTACACGATCGGCGGGCTGAAGAAGAGCGCCACGAGGAGCACCTCGACAAGGTGCTGCACGTCTCGAAGGTAGACGTTGACGGCCGAAAGGAAGATCGCCAGGCCGGCGGACAGGATGACGTCGCACAGGAGAGCGAACAGCAGCAGAGGGATGTTGCCGAAGGCCGGCAGGACCTGGAATCCCGCCAGGAAGACGACGAGAATGCAGGTCTGGAAGAAGAAGTAACAGATTGCCGTTCCCACCTGGGCCAGAGCGAGGATCTCGCGCGGGAAGGCCACCTTCTTCACGATGCCTGCGTGCGCCACGAGAACGCCGGAGGAGGACAGCAGGGAGTTGTTGAACAGGTTCCACGGCAGCAACCCGGCGAAGAGGAAGAGCGCAAAGTCCGGCGTGGGGTTGTGCAGGAAGTACTTGAACACGACGTAATAGATCATGAGGATCAGAGCCGGGTTGAGGAACGACCACACGAAGCCGAGGACGCTGTTCTTGTAGCGAACCTTCAGTTCCTTCCGCACGAGGAAACCCAGCAACTCGCGCGACGACCAAATCTCCGCGATCCGCCGCCGAAGGCTGACCTTGGCCGAGACGACGCGCTGTGGCAGATCTCCGCGATCCCGGATCGTCTCGACACCGCGACCACCGAGCGGTCCGCCGACCGATCCGTTGCCAGTGCCGGCGATCTGCGCCTGCGTCGTCGCGGCGCTGCGCGCCAGGCCCATCGTGTCGAGATCCTCCTGTGCAACCGACGCGCAATTCGCGATCGGCGCGTGGACCGTTAATCCTAGTGGGATGGATCCCCGAAAAGTGCCCATAGCCCGCCGGGGCACTGCGCAAGTCCTCATCAGCGACGCCGTTTCCGGGCGCTCCGATCGTTCCCCACTAGGCTTTCGCCTTCGCCGAGATCGAGAGAGGAGCACCGTGGCCCCGGACGACCCGTCCCCGTGGAACCGGGCGTTGTCAGGTCTCGCCTCCAAGGTTCCGACCCGTGGCGCGATCGAAAACGCTCAGGCCGAGGTTCTACGACAGATGAGCGATGTCTTCAAGGAGCTCGCCCATCTCTCGGTCGATGTCGGCGCCGTCTGGCGGTCCCTCGAGGAGGTGAAGGCGAAGCTCGACGCTGAAGTCCGGCTGCTTGACGAAGTGACCGACCGGCTGAACGAACAGGTCCAGTTCGGCGACGAGTCCGTCGAGTTGCTCGGACGCCTGGTGCAGTCGACCCGCGCCCGTCTCGAGGTGCTCGAGGGCCGACAGAGCGAGACATGAGGATCCTGCGCTGACCGCGTCGTCGGGCGACGTCGGTCCCGTCGTCGTAGATCTCCGAATGCTCGGCACGGCAGATACCGAGGACTCGCGCTACGCCCGAAGCTTTGCGATTGCTCTCGAGCATCACCAGCCTGATCTTGTCGGGCGCTACCTGCTCGCGCCGGCGTACCGGCCCACCGGCCACCTCGCCTCCGTGCTCTCGGGCAAGACTGCGGCGGCCGGCGCCCCGGGCGCCATTCCGGAGACAGCCCGCGTGTTCCATTCCATGTCGATCGCGGATCTCGACTCGCCTACGAGTGACATCTGGCCGTCGGAGGTCGAGCAGCTCGGCCTCCGATTCTCCGCCACCGTCGGCGACGCGACGAGCCTCTACCGTCCCCCGTCCTACCTGACGAGCTCGCAGCAGCAGCGGTGCCGGTCGCGTTGCGAGGTTCTCCGCCAAGCCGACGCCATCTTGGCGGTCTCGGAGGAGACGGCAGAAAAGCTCGTCGATCACGTGCACGTTCGCTCGGACGCCGTCACGGTCGTCGGCGCCGGCGAGCCGTGGGAGGAGGTCGTGACTCGGGCGGCGGCTGTCCTCGAAGAGCTCGCCCTGTTGCGCCGCCACTCATGGAGCTCACCGGTGCGGGTGGCATTCGTGTCCCCCTTCCCGCCGGTCTCCTCTGGAGTCGCCGCCTACAGCGCTCGGCTGGTGGAGGCGATGTCACGCGAGCTCGAGGTAGCCTCACCGGGAGCGAGCATCGACTGCTTCGCGGACGGCCTCGATCGAGTGCGGGGCGAGTCCCCTGCACCAGTTGCCACCCGTGGCTGCCGCAATGCCGGGCGCTTCATCGGTACCGAACGCGCCCTCGGCGGGTACGACCGGGTCGTCTATGTGGTGGGGAACAGTGAGTTCCACCACAGCGCACTTGCGGCACTCGGTCGCCGACGTGGGACCGTGATGGCCCATGACGTGCGCATGACGGGACTCCTCCGGCTCTCGATGGACCGCCGGCACCCGTTTGCCCCTGCACTGGCTGCCGGCCTCGAACGACTCGCGACCGAGGGCGGCGATGACGTAGGCGGCGACGGCCACGGTCAGCTCGACGTCGAAGGCCTCGGCTCCCTGCTCCTCGCCGAGGTGGTGTCACATGCCGATCAGCTCCTCGTGTCGAGCGAAGCCGCCCGGGGGCTCGCCGAGGGCCAAGTCGGTCCCGAGCTCGCCGGACGCATCCGCGTACTTCCGTTCGCCATGGCACTCGACGACGCCGAGCTCGAGATCGTGGCGGTGGCCCGCAGCCAACAGGCAGACGCACTGCCGCTACTCGTCTCGTTCGGCATCGTCGACCCGGCGAAACTCCCCCATCTGCTCCTCGAGGCGACTTCCGTTCTGCGGCCCGATGTCGACGTGATGCTGGCGTTCGTCGGACCGGTGAGCGACGCCCTCGCACTCGAGCTCCGCGAACGAGCGGCGCAGCTCGGGATGGCCGATCGCGTCCGGGTGACCGGACACCTCGACAGATCCGAATACCTGGGCTACCTCGGGCGGGCCACGGCAGCCGTCCAGCTACGAGCGGGTTTCTCGGGGGAGGCATCCGCAGCCGTGTCCGATGCCCTCTCGGCCGGCGTCGTCACGGTCGTGTCCGACCTGGGCTGGATGGGCAGCCTCCCGGCCGACACAGTCGTCAAGGTCGACACGTCCGGCGATGGAGCCGGCGAGCGGCTGGCCGCGGCCTTGCGATCACTCCTCGGCGATCCCAGCCGTCGGGCGTCGCTGTCGGCCCGAGCCGCCGACTACGCCGCCACACAGACGTTCGCGGGCGCCGCCGCTGCCCTGATCTCTGCTCTGGACTTCGGCCGAGAGGCCTGAACGGCGACGTGTGCTGCCGTCATGCGTCGGCTCAGTGGCGAACGCCCCCGCGGAGCTCCAAATAGGCGGTTCGGGCGAGATGGGCCGCCGGACGTGTGAGCGGCCGGCGCTCGGCACTGGCCAGCGCCCACGTCGCGGCCCGACGAACGGAGACCTTCTGCAACAAGGATCGCCGTGGCCGCGGCTGACGGCCGCGCGCCCGGTACCTTCCGTGCTCGAGCCGGATCGGGCCGAGGTCCGGCACGCCCGCTCCGGGCGTCGGCAGCCATTGCCACTGGGGCACGCGAGGCCTCGGTTGCTCGCCGGCAAGAAGAAGGCCCCGAACGGCCAGCGCTTGGCGTTCCTCGGCGGCTCGGGCGCGAACGACCGCCTGCACCTGCCCGGCCGTCGTGTCGGCACCCTCACCCCATCCGTCACGCACGATGGTCGGGCCCCCCTCGGACTCGGTCGCCAGGTCGGACCGGACCATCAGCGAGACGCGTTCGGCATGCGGACCGAGGATGCCGAGCATCTGCTGCAGGGTCTCGTCGTCGCCGACTTCGATGCGGCTGGCCCCTGCCCACAGTTGCATTCCGGCGCGCCCTCCGGGACCGCCGGGCAGGTCGTCGAGGTGCTCTACCCGCAGCGTGACGTTCGCCTTTCGCGACAAGGCCTTCGACAGCACGAGGAGGGCGGCGGCACGCTCCAGGCGACCAGCTGTCAGACGCACGGGAAGTCCTGGCTCGATCTGCAGGACGACGGCATCTGCCTTTCTGGCGAGAAGCCCAACCTCGGTCGCAGCCGGAATGCCCGGTGCGGACAAGTAGCGGTGGGCAGCCGAGAGCGGGTCGAGTCCGACGATCTGCACTTCGTGGCCTTCTCGCCGCAGTCGGAGCACTTCGGCGAGCAGAGACTGCCGGCGTCCGGTGAGCGGCGGCGGCACGGAACCGACGACGAGCACTTTCATGACATGTTCCCGAGCGACGCTTCCATGGCGTCGAGGACTCGCGTCCAGTTGTAATTGGCGACGACGTAGTCGTGGCCCCGCCCGGCCAGTTCACCGGCGAGCTTCGGCGCCTCGACCGCAAAACGTAGGCACTCGCCGAGCTCGAGCTCGTCCCGGTACAGCAGCCCGCCTCCCGATCGCTCGCAATGCCAGGTCACGACATCACTCGCCCCGTTGGCGATGACGACCGTGCCGGCAAGCCAGGCCTCCATGATCGTACGAGAGAAGCTCTCGTTGGCGCTCGGCTGCAAGTACGCCGAGGCAGCCGCAAAGGCATTCGGCACCTCGAGCGGATCCAGGTACCCGAGGTCGACTATCCGGCCCTCCAGCCCCAGTGGGACCTGCGGGTCGCCGACGCCGAAGGTGACGAGGTCGATCGGCAGCCGGTGACGGAGAACAGCGGCTCCGAATCCGTTGACGACTTGGCGCCAGCCCTTGCCGTCCTCGCGGCGGCCGGCGTACAGGACGAACGGTCGATCGAGGTCATAGCGCTCACGAAACCCGTCAGGATCGTAGGTCGTCGGTATGTCCACGGCACAGCCGACGACGGGGTGCTCAGACGGCAGGGGTGCCAACCGATGAGCCAGCTGGTGCTCCGGCTCACTCAGGAACCACACGGCGGCGCTGCCGGCGAGGGTGGCTCGGACCGATGAGAGCCGGGCGTACGGCTCGTCGTGCAGGCACGGCATCAGGATCGTGCGTTCGGGCACGATGGCCGCGCAGTAGAGGGTCGACCAGAACAGGTATGGCGCAAAGACGACGGCGTCGTACTGACGGCCGGACTCGACGAGGTGGAGGTACAGCTCGGGCACACGAAACCGACCGTTCACCCAGGTCAGGTCGTCGGCATCGTCGAGCACGGCGCCGTGCATCAGCCGTCGCTGCAAATGAGCCCAGGTGCCCTGATCTCTTCCGGGGACAGTCTCGAAACGGCGGATCGTGAGGTCGCCGTCTCGCTCCACACCCGGTGGGAACTCGTTCGCCCAGGTGTAGTGATCGCGCGCGCACGTCGTGAGAACCTCGACGACGTGCCCCCGAGCCGCCAGCCCTGCCGCCGCTTCCCGCATCGCCGTCTCGGCGCCGCCGACGACGCCGTTGCCGTAGCGCGGCGTCACGAAAGCGAGGCGCTTCGGCTGCATATCGTCCGGCACGTCGCGCTCCTCCAGTCATCAGTCGCGCGGCTCGTGCGCGACGCCTTCGCACAGGATGCTACGCGACCCTTGATCCCGCACGGATTCGACGACTCAATGGCTCGCTCAGGTCGACGGCCCCCTCTGAGGTCAATGGCTCGCTCAGGCGGCGGGCACGTCCACGCCGGCCCACCGCTCGAAGATCTCCCGCGGCCGAACGGCCCAGCGCCGGCGGAGCAGCTCCCGCTCTCCGAGCGCTCTCGGCACCAACTTCGGGACGAGGTGGGCGACGCCGTCGTCGCGAGCGCCCCGGTGTTTGCGCCATGCCTCGGCAAGCGCGAGATCGAGAGGCGCATTGCGGAGCAGCGTCAGGAGGCGATTGCGTTCGGTGAGGTGCCGCTCCCGCCGGGAGCCAACTCCACCGGGCGCGAACGCCTCGAACCGAATTGTCGCGGCTGGGTCGTAGAACATCCGAAGGCCCATGAGGCGACCCCGCCAGCACCAGTCCGTGTCTTCGTACATCGAGACGTACCTGCCGGCGAAACTACCCACGCGTTCCAATACGTCGCGTCTCGTTACGAGAGCCACCCCGCCGAGGGAGAAACGTTCCTCTGGCGACACGCTCCGCAATTCATCGGGTGCCTCTGACCCGATGCCTCCGACAGAACCGTCCGCACGCAGATACGAGCCGGCACTGCTGAGCAGGTCGACGACTCGAGAGGGACGCACGGGCTGATCGTTGAGGAGAAGATCAAGATCCTCGTCGGTGTCGACCAGTGGCGCGTAGAAGGGTGTGCGCCCGGCCGTCCAGCGTCTGCGGTCGCTCGTGGGACCGCCCTCGAGAGGATGGATACCGGCGCCTCTCAGGCGGTCCAGGACGTCGACGCCGCCGATCGTCGCCGTCGTCAGCTGTCGCCCGAGAGGCCGGGAATCGCCCCCGGCGAGAAAGGGTTCATCGTCGAGCACGATCTCGAGATAACGCCCGGCGAGAACCACACGAGGAGAGACGGCGCCGATCGTCGGATCTTCCAGCAACCGGGCGGCGCCGGCGAGCCAACCGTCCCCGGCGACAGCCCTCTCGTTCAAGAAGGCGACGACGTCACCACGCGTGGCCTCCGCCCCTCGATTGAGGGCCGAGGCGAACCCGTTGTCCGACGGCATCCGGACGAAGCGCGCGCCGGCAGCCTGCGCGACGGCGCCGGCTGCCCCCCGCGGCGAGCAGTTGTCGACGACGAGAAGCTCGTCTGCCTGGTGAATGACGGACTCGATACATTCCTCGAGGAAGCCCGTCGGCCGACTCGAGACGACGACGACCGAGAGCTTCAGGAGGATGCCTTCAGTGTCGACCGATCGATGACCTTGTCGATGAAACCGTATTGGAGCGCCTCATCGGCCGTGAACCACCGGTCTCGGTCGGAGTCGGCTTCGATGCGCTCGATCGGCTGGCCGGTGTGGAAGGCGATTCGCTCGGCCATCATCCGCTTCAGGTAGATGATCTGCTCCGCCTGAATGGCAATGTCCGCAGCCTGTCCCTGCATCTGGCCGGAGGGCTGGTGCATCAGGATCCGGCTGTGCGGCAAGGCGTAACGCTTCCCGGGCGCGCCGGCACACAGCAGGAACTGGCCCATCGACGCCGCCAGCCCGAGGCAGATGGTGGCGATGTCGCAGCCGACATACTGCATCGTGTCGTAGATGGCGAGGCCGTCGGTGACCGAGCCCCCGGGCGAGTTGATGTAGAGGTTGATGTCCTTGCTCGGATCCTCCGCCTCGAGCAGGAGAAGTTGGGCACAGATGAGGTTCGCCGAGGTCTGATCGACCTGTGTCCCGAGGAACACGATGCGCTCTTTCAGGAGCTGGCGGTAGATCTCGCCGGCGGGGTCGGAGAAGTTGCTGTTGGAGGCCATGCCTCGGAGTTCGGCTGTGAGCTGCATCTCTCGATCCTCTGGTGTCGGGACTGGTGACATCGGTCCTCCTCGTCAATCCGTGAACGGAGGCTATCGCCCAGCGGGCCTGTGCTGGCCGAGCGCTGAAAGGCACCCCAGGGTGCGCATCCGGACCGCGGGTAGGCTTCCGGGGACGGATTCACCCGTCCGTGCGGGCGTGGCGAAATGGCAGACGCGCCGGGCTTAGGACCCGGTCCCTTCGGGGGTGGAGGTTCGACTCCTCTCGCCCGCACACGTTGTTGACCTGGGAACATGACCCTGAAAGAGACTGCGGTTCTCGGCCCACTGCGCCGGTCTCCTCTGACTTGCTAACCGATTGCTAAAAGACTGTCAACTTCGCGTATCGCTTTGCCGACACTGCTGGTACGATGTCAACCATGAGCACGACGAACGTGGCACCCGAGGTCCGCAAGCGGGTCCTCACATCGCGGGACCGTTTCTGGCGTCCCGAGGACTTCGCCGGCTCCCCTGACGCGGTCGCCCAAGCTCTGTCGCGGATGGCCCGCTCCGGGGAGGTGCGCCGTGTCCGGCGTGGCCTCTACTGGCGCGGCGCACCTACCCGTCTCGGCATGGCTCCCCCGCCGCCGGGTCGCCTCGCCAGGGCGGTCGTTGGCGGGACCGGCTCCGGTCCGGCCGGATGGAGCGCCGCTCTGGCGCTCGGCCTATCGACCCAGGTGCCCCGCCGGGAGGTGGTCGCCGTTCCGGGTCGATCACCTCGGAATCCCGGCTCTGTCCACTACGTCAGCCGAGCCGCCAGCACCAAACGTCGCGACGAGCGGCTGCGTCCGACCGAGGTCGCGCTGTTGGAAGTGCTGCGGAACTGGGATGGCCTCGTTGAGATTCCCGCCGCCGATGCCGTCGCGCGGATCGAGCGACTCGCCGAGAGCGGCGCGGTCCGCCTCGACCGGATCGCTCGGGCGTCGGAGACCGAGCCGCCCCGGGTCCGCGAACGGCTGCGCCGCCTCCTCGTCGCGCTCGGCCGGCCGGACATGACCAACATCGTCCGCCCGGCGCGTAGCGAGTCCGTCCGGCGCGATATGGCTCTCGCCGGCTGAGCTAGTGACCCGCTTCGCGGACCTGAGCGAGTTCGGGCCGACGCTCGACGCTGCTGCCGAGCGGCTCGGGATCAGCCCTACCGCAGTCGAGAAGGACTACTGGGTCAGCGAGGTCCTCCGCGTGCTCGGCCGTGACTTCGACGGCGACTTCATCTTCAAAGGCGGTACCAGCCTTTCCAAGGGCTACCGGCTGGTGGAACGCTTCTCAGAAGACATCGACGTCCTCGTTGTGCCCGGCGAGCGGGGGCGTGGGGCGACCGACAGGCTCATGAAGGCCATGGCCGACAGGGCGGCCACAGGGGTCGGCGGCTCGGCGGCTGGGGTCGGGGGGAGCGAGACCGGCCGGCACCGCTCCTACGAGATCGCCTACCCCGCGACCCGAGCGCCGACCGCGCTCATCCGCACCGGCGTGCTCCTCGAGATGGGCGTCCGGGGCGGGCCCCATCCTCACGCGCTCGTGCCGATCAGCTCCCTCGTCGGCGATGTGCTCGAAGCCGCCGGGACCGACCTCGGCGAGTTCGACGACCTGAAGCCGTTCGAGGTCGCCGTCCTTCACCCGGGACGCACCCTCCTCGAAAAGCTCGTCCTCATCCACGCCCTGGCCCAACAGCTCGCCGCCGGCACCGGTGGGTCCATCGACCGGCGCAGCGGCCGGCACTTCTACGACGTCTACCAGCTCTTGGGCGACCGACAGGTGCTCGACCTGCTCTCCGACCGAGATCAGACCGAACAGGTGATGCGCAGCGTCGAGGAGATCAACCGGGCCTTCTTCGGAGGCGACGGCATCGAGGTTCGCCCGGCCGGCGGCTTCGGCACGTGCCCGGCCTTCGACTCGACCAGCGACATCTCGACCCGGCTCCGGGCGGCCTACGAGTCGACCATGCCTGAGCTCCACTTCGGCGCCGGCCCGCTTCCTACCTGGGAAGAGATCTGTGGTCGTGTGACAGAGCAGCAAGCGCTGCTGTGAGCATCCCTCGCCCTAGGGCGTGAGCGGGGATCCCAGCGGACCGGGAGCAGCGGGAGCAGGAGATGACAGCCGACCCGGCGCGTGTTTGGCTGAAGAGCTGGCCGGCGAGGCACGCTCCGAACGGTCCAGGCTCGGGCCGGGCTCCGACCCGCCTCGTGACCGCCCCTTCAAGTACGAGTACGCGGGGAACCCAGTGTCTGCTGATCCTTCCCAGGTCGGCGATCCCTTCGCCGCCCGCTGCTCGTACGTGGCGGGACCCGGCGGTCGCCCACGCGCTGCGAGCGGCGCGAGACAACCCGCGCATCGCCCCGGAAGTGGCAGCACAGCTGCCCTGGGCAACTGAGGACGGTCACGGCGGGCTCGCCGAGCAGCCTCGGGCTGTTCGCCGCTGCTGGATATGCCGGCCCGGGTGCGACCGGATTGCTCGGCCTGTTGGGTCATCACACCCGCTCCCAGGCGTTCGCCGCCGAGCTGGTCGTCGCCGCTGCCTCATCTATCGGCCATGGAGCTCCCACCCAGACGAGCGTACGGCCGTGGATCCTGACGGCCGGGACTGCCGGCTCGATTTCAGGGTCAGCCAATTCAGACTCAAACCGCTGCGGCACGAGGTGGCGTGTCAACGGGCGGCCCCCTACGGGGTCACCCAGTTCTCCACCTCGATCGTCGACGTGAGAGCCGGCCAGCTCCTCGACGTCGTGCTCGGCAGGGGCGGGGCCGAGCCGGCGGCCTGGCTGCGCAGTCGCAGCGAGGACTTCCGCTCCTCGATCCGCTACGGCACCTTGGACCTCTCCGGCGCCTACCGGGCCGTCTTCGAGGAGGTGCTTCCCGATGCCGTCCTCGTCGCCGACCCGTTTCATGTCGTCAAGCTCGCCAACGAGCGTCTCGACGACTGCCGCCGCCGCGTGCAGAACGACGTCCTCGGCCACCGCGGACGGAAGGGAGACCCTCTCTACCGGTGCCGTCGCCTGCTCACGCGGGCCGACGAGCGGCTGAGCGACAAAGGGCGTACCAAGCTCGTCGGGCTGCTGCGGGCCGGCGACCCACACGGCGAGGTGGCCACCGCCTGGCACGCCAAGGAGGCGGTGCGCGAGCTGTACGCCCACCACGACGAGGCGCTCGCCCTCGAGTGGCTCGACCTGAGCGAGGACATGAAGGACAAGGACCAGCCCCTCGAGGTGCAAGCCCTCGGTCGCACACTCGAGCGCTGGCGCCGTCCCATCACTGCCTGGCACGGCTGTTTGTTCACCAACGGCCCCACCGAGGCGATCAACAACCTCATCAAGCGTGTGAAGCGTGTCGCCTTCGGCTTCCGCCGCTTTGCCCACTACCGCGTGCGAGCACTGCTGTATGCCGGGAAGCCCGACTGGTCACTGCTCGAGGTGATCTCGCCAGTCTGAAGGCGGTGACTGAGCCGGGCGGAGGGGAAAGCGCCGGTTGGCGTCAGACACCTGTTCGTTGA
>JBEKMC010000033.1:0-50708 GCA_050008715.1 Acidimicrobiales bacterium
CCGGCGGCGCGTGTTCTCGATCGGAGTCGTCTGGTTTGCCGTCGCTTCTGCGGCGTGCGGACTGTCCCCGAACGTGGGCGTGCTCGTGGCCATGAGACTCCTACAGGGTGCCGGCGGCGCACTGCTCGTTCCGGGCAGCCTGGCCATCTTGCAGGCGTCGTTCGCGCCCGACGACCAGGGCCAAGCCATCGGTGCCTGGTCGGGCCTCGGTGGCGTCGCCACCGCCGCCGGCCCGCTGCTCGGCGGCTACCTGATCTCGGCAGCTTCGTGGCGGTGGATCTTCTTCCTCAACATCCCTGTCGCCGCTGTGGCGCTGGTGTTGACCGCACGCTACGTGCCGGAGTCGAGCGACCCGGGCGCGACGGGTGCCATCGACCTCGGAGGCGCCGCTTCGGCCGTGGTCGGGCTCGGCGGCTTGGCCTACGGCCTGATCGAAGGCCCGAGCCTGGGCTGGTCGTCGACCATGGTGGTCGCCAGCCTGTCGTTGTCCGTGACGTCCTTGGCAGTCTTCTGGTTGACCGAGCAACGTGCGTCGCAGCCGATCATGCCGCTGATGTTGTTCCGGCGGCGGCAATTCAGCGCAACGAACGCAGTGACGTTCCTCGTCTACGCCGCCCTTGGCGGAGCGCTCTTCCTCCTGCCGGTGGAGCTGCAAGTCGCCTCTCGGTACTCACCGCTCGAATCCGGTGTCGCCCTCCTCCCGGTGACGGTCATCATGTTGGCGCTCTCGGCCGCGTCGGGACGCCTCGCCTCGCGCATCGGGCCCCGCCTGCAGATGACCGTCGGGCCCCTCCTCCTCGGCCTCAGCCTGCTGATGCTCACGCGAGCAACGGATGGCAGCAATTACCTGTTGTTCGTGCTGCCCGCCGTGGTCGTCCTCGGCATCGGAGCCGCCGTCATGGTGGCTCCGCTCACGGCGACCGCCATGGCTTCGGCCGGTTCCGAGCATGCCGGCGTGGCCTCCGCCGTCAACAACGACGTGGCTCGCATCGGCGGGCTCATCGCGGTGGCGGTGCTTCCCTCCATCGCCGGGATCACCGGGAAGAGCTACCTGCATCCAGTAGAGCTCTCTGCAGCCTTCCGCACGGCCATGGTCGCGTCAGCTCTCGCATGTGGCGCCGGCGGGATCCTGGCGGCCCTCGGCGTCACGAGCTCGGCGCACCGTCACGATGGAGGCACTGAGTGCCTGCATTGCGGTCTTGACGGACCGCCCCTGCGCACGCGATCCGGGGAAGCGCCTCCTTGATCGCTATGGTGCCGTTCGTGGCCCTCCCGATGGATGACGACGGCGTCGAGACCCCTACGGAAGACGGCGTCCTGACGGCCGCCGTCATCGTGGAGTACCACTCGGGCGCGGCACTCTCGCGTTGTCTCGCGTCCTTGCGGCAAAGCCGCGTCGACGAGATCGTCGTGGTCGACAACGGTTCCCCCGACGGGGCGCCGTCGGAATGGGATCCTCCCGCTGACGTGACGCTCATCTCCGCCCAACACAACGCCGGCTTCGGTGCCGGGGTCAACCTCGGTGCCGCCCGAACCGACGCGGACTTCTTGTTGATCTGCAACCCTGACGTCGCCCTGCAGGAAGGAGCCCTCGACATCCTGCGCGAGACATTGCGATCCCACCCGCGAGCGGGCGTCGTCGGCCCTTCCTTGCTCGACGAGGGCGGCCGCGTCGTCCAATCCGCCCGTGCCTTCCCGTCTCTTCGGACGTCTTGGGAGCAAGCCTTCCTCGGGCTGGTTCGTCCATCTGGTCGTCGCAGCAGCGAGTACCGCGCTCGCAACTGGTCGCTGGCGGACCTTGGTGTGGTCGACTGGGTGACAGGGGCTTGTTTCGTCGTACGGGCCGAGGCGTTCCGCGCCGTGGGCGGCTTCGACGATCAGTACTTCTTGTACGTGGAAGAGGTGGATTTCTGCTGGAGACTCCGGGCCGCCGGCTGGGACGTCCTCTATCAGCCCGAGGCGCGGGTCACCCACACCGGCGGGGTCTCGACGTCGGCTCACCCATACCGAGCCATCGTCGCGCACCACCGGTCACTGTGGACGTTCGTGCGCCGCACGACATCGGGCGCCGACCGGCTCGCCCTGCCCCTCATGGCCCTGGGGCTCATGGCGCGCTGCCTCATCGCCTGTTCGCTGCAGGCCGGCCGTCAGCTGCGGAGTCGGCACGCACGCTGAACAGATCGGTGAAAGCGGCCGTTTGCGAGGCTGAGAAGCGGCGATACCCACCGGCGCGGAGCTCCCGCACGATCGGGCGTAGGCGATGGAGGCGTCGATGATCGAGCGAGGCGCGCAGCTCGAGGTGGGCGACCTTCTCCCGCAGCAGAACGCCTGCTCGTTCGACGCCCCTGTCCGCCCCCGTCTCCATTGTCGCCAACCGTTCGGACACCTCGCCGTACCCCGATGCCAACCGGCTCAGCTCCCGTTGCGACCGCTGCATACTGGATCGGGCGGCGGCGAGTGACAGGACGCGCCGGGGGCCGACCAAGTTCGCCTCGTGTTGCCGATGCCATACGAGCGGCCGGTCGATCACGACGAGCCGCCCCGACGCCGCCAGGAGCAGTGCGATCCAGGCGTCGTGGTACAGGCGCGACGAGAAGGGCAGCAGGATGTGCCGCGCCGACGCCCGGAAGGCCAAGGAATGGCCGGACACGACGTTGCGGCGAAGCAGCAGCTGAACGTCGATACCGGCCGCACTGGCTGCCCGGTCGTCAGGAGGGAACCCGAGAAGATCAAAGAGGGAGCGACCCGCGGCCGTCGGTTTGTCCGTGAACACGGTGCTGTCGGAGAAGACTCCGTCCGCCGTCGGGCAGTCCTGGAACTTGGCGGCAAAGCGCTCCAGCTTCTCCGGGTGCCAGACGTCGTCCTGGTCGCACAAGAAGATCACGGCACCCTGCGCCATCGCGACGGCCTGTTCGAACGAAGCGACGGCGCCGAGCCGTGTCCGGTTCCGGACGAGGCGAACCTCGAAGGGCGCTCGCTCGCGAAACGACTCGATCTCGTCGATCGTGTTGTCCGTCGAGGCGTCGTCGACGATCACGACCTCAGCCGCCGCCTGCGTCTGCTCACTGAGGCTCTCGAGCTGGCGCCCAAGGAACCTGCCGCCGTTGTACGTCGCCAAGCAGACACTCGACCCCGATGTCATCGAGCGTCCTGCCGGACAGCTCGACACCTGCGACCATCGCGCCGGCCAGTGCGCGCAGCCGTCCGACCGGCACAAGGCAAACTCAAAGGCGAGCCTCGACGATGAGACGCGACTCTTCTCGAGTCTCGAGATCCTTCAGCTGGGCGACCGAGGATTGGCCACGCTCGCACCGCTCGACTCGTGAGAAGCCGGCCCGCTGCAGCCGCTGCTGGAGCTCGTCGAAGTCGTACAGGTACAGATGCCCCCACTCGCGGAAGGTGACGTTGATGTAGTGCGCCGGCGTGTCGATGGATGCAAAAGCGGGATCCTGGAGCGCTCGCACGTCGCGCCATGTGCCGTCGAGGTAGTTACGAACCACGGCGCTGAGGTCGGGCATGGCGATCCTCACCACCCCGTCGCTCTGGAGGGTGCGGGCGAGATCGCTGAAGAGTCGTTGCCCCTGTGAAAGGCTGACGTGCTCGAAGAAGTGCTCGCTGTAATACAACCCCACGCTCCGATCGGCGAGCGGCAGCCCGTGGCGGAGGTCCCAGTGCACATCGGCTGCCGACCGCCGGCCCACGTCGATGTTGACCCACCCAGGAAGAGCAACGGTTCCGCAGCCGAGGTGGATCATGAGCGGCCGCTCACCGGTTCCCCGCAGCTTCTCGAGTCGCCGTCGGCGCAGGGGCGCGGTGAGTTGCTCCCCGACGGCGAGAAGCTCCCGGGCGCGGGCCTTCAGGTGGTAACGACGGTTCAAGCCAGTGAGCACCTCCCGGGCGCGTGCGGTTGCAGCAGGTCGTGTCACTTGGCCCCTCACGTCCGTGAAGTAGCTGTTGGGCTCGAGCGGGTCGTCCCCCCGAGATCAGAAAGGCGCCGGATCGCCCGAGAGGCGTTGTTGGCCAGCGAACGACCGAAGCGGGCACTGCCCCGCCAGTGACCGGGCCTGGCCAGGAGGCCGGCGTTCAGCAAGAGGAAGGACGACCACGCCTCGGCCTCGCTCGCCGGATCGCGCAGGTACCCGATCTCGACGGCATACCGCAGCAGCGTGCCCCAGGCGTCGACGAGCAGTGCATGGGTGCCCACCGAGCTCGTCGTGGACGACCGGTGCAGCCGCCGATCGCTGACGACGGCGCCGATCCGGGCAACGTCGCCGTTACGGAGGATCCGCAACCACCACAGCAGGTCGAAGAGAGGTTGGCGACCCGGCGAGAATCCCGGCAGTGCCGTCGGATCCGTGAGCGCGTCCTTTCGGAACATGACTGCGGTGGGCGAACCGACGAGGTTGCGGCAACGGCGGAGCATCTCGTCGCCAACGCTTTGTCCGGCCCAGACGGGTGCTTCCGGCTGCCAGAGCCACCGGGGAGGCTGGCGAGCAGCCGTGGCGCCCAGGTGATCGATCTGTTCGAAGGCTCCGAAGCTCAGAACAGTGGCGGGGGAGCGCCCGAGGGCGGACACGAGACGCTCGACCGCGTCGGGTCGAAGGACGTCGTCGGCACCGACGAACATGACGGCCTCGCCCGAGGCGAGCTCGAGGCATCGCAGGGAGTTCCCGAATGCTCCCAGGTTCTTCGGGTTGCGCGTCACCGTGATGCGAGGATCACTCGAGGCGGCCTGGTGGGCAATCTCGAGGGAGCCGTCGTTCGAGCAATCGTCCACGACGACGACTTCGATGTGGGCGTAGGTCTGGGCCATGACCGAGTCCAGACACGGGGCGAGGAATGCCCGGTAGTTCCACGTCGGCACGAGCATGCTGACGAGTGGCTGTGGCGGTCCGGCCGTGGTGCCGGCCGTCTGTTCACCGTCAGCTTGGCGACGTTCCCCACCGCCGGTGACCCACTTCGCCGTCAAGTGCTGAGCCCCTGTTCGCGCAACGGGCCAGACCACTGACCGGAGAGCGTCTCTCACACTGCGTCCGGGAGCGACGCCGGCCGCCGGGGCGAGGGTCGCAGCCGGCTGCTCATGAGCGCATAGTACTGGCGCGGCCCCGCTGCTCCCGGACTCCCCGGCGGGCAAGCAGGTTCGTTGTCGGTGACCGTCGTCGCCGTCAGCTGGCAGCGCGCGTCTGTCAGCCCCGCGGTCCGCCGTCTCAACCCCGCGAAGCTCGGCTGGCGAACACCTCCGAGAGCACCCGGCGGTCCGCCTTGCCTCGGATGCCGAGCGAGACGAGGAGGCAGGCGATCGATGTCACCACGCCGGTCGAAACGACCGTGACCCAGTCGCCCATACCGCCGAGACGACAAAGCTCGACTGTGCCCGCCGCCGCTGCGCCCGCGAGCACGAGGAGCGCCAGCGTTCTCCGGTCGAGTGGCCGGAGCCGGTGTTGGCGCCAGAGATACGTCGACATCGCCGCGTTGGTGAGCACAAGGGGTACCGCCGTGCCGAGCGACGCCCCCACCGCGCCATACGGTGGGATCAAGAGCCCGCAGGCGACGATCGTGAGGGCAATCCCGAAGGCCGAGATCTTCACGATCACCCGGCGAGCACCCTGCACGATCAGGAACAATCCGTTGTAACCGAGCGCGGCGTTCACGAGCACGCCACCGCCGAGGATACGAGCCGGCGCGGCTAGCCCATTGGTCTTCGAGCCGAAGAGCAGGTGGAGCACCTCCGCAGGCACGAGCTCGAGGACGAGCACCGGAGGCAGGCACATCATGAGGCCCCACCTGGTCGCCCAACGATAGAGCGAGTGAAGCTCGGCCGGGCTGCCGTTTCTCGCCGTCTTCGTGAGCGCCGGCAGGACATAGCCGCCAAGCAGCAAGGTCAGGCCTGCCACTGCATCGGCCAGCTTCGAGACCGGCGCATACCGGCCGGCCAACGTGGACCCGCGTACCAACCCGAGCACTACGACGTCGAGGTTCGCCACCATGATCGCGAAGGCCCAGGAGACGACGACGGCGGCGCCGAGCGTGAGAATCGCCCGCGCCGCTCGATCACCGGCTCCCACCCGCCTGCGGCCCGCAAGGAGACGGCTCCCGATTACCAGCGGGACGTAACCGGCGAGAATCGCCGCCGTGCGCACGGCTGCGAGCGGGACTGCTGTCCGCGTCCCGGCGAGCAGAACGGCGCCCGAGAACGCCAGGGCGCAGACGGCTCCGGCGATGTTGGTGCCCGCGACGAGGCGGTAACGGAACGATGCAGACGCAAGACCGAGCGACGTGTTGGCGAGCGGCGCGACGATCACGGCGGGTGCCATGATCACAAAGGGCCACAGGTACTGGCGCATGTGCCCGCCGATGCCCATGGAGAGCGCCGCGATTGCGACGAACAGCAGGGCTGCCAGCATCCCGATCCCCGCCGCCCGGGACGCGGCCGGCGCGACGGCGGTTGGCCGCTCGGCAAGCGAAGCTTCTCGGGCGACGCTGCTCGAGAGCCCGAAGCTGCACAGGACACTCAGGACCGATACGAGAGCGAAGTCGGTGGCGAGTATTCCGTAGGAATTCGATGGCATGACACGCACGAGCACGACGGTGAGCACGAGGCCAGTCGTGCTCGTGACCACCCAGCTCCAGAGCGACCAGGCCCCGCCCGCGAGGACGGACGCCCGCGCCGAGCTGCCCGCAGCCGGCTGGCCGCCCGCCTCGTCAGAGCCGCTGCCCCCGGCCCCGGCACCCGAGCTCATCACTCGGAGCGGGCGCCGCGCTCGAGGATGACGTCGAATCTGTAGTGGGCGTTGAAGAAATCCTCGGGCATGAGCGAGATGCGCGACACCCAACCCGTGGCGGCCGCCAGCTGACGCCATTCCTCCGACGATCTCCAAATGCCGGCCTGGGACGCATGGTCCCCGAGGTCCCCGGAGTAGTCGACGCCCGCTGGGAAGAAGCTGGAGGCGCGATCTCGATCGGGCAGGTTGCCGATGAAGATCGTCTTCGCGTTCACGAATCTCGCGCCGAGAGCCGTAAGCACGCGGCGCGCCTCGTCGGAGGAGAAGTAGGAGAAGCTGCCGTAACAGAGCACTTTGGAGAATCGCTCGGGCTCGGGCTCGGCCTCGGCGTAATGTGCGGCGTCATCCAGCAGGAAGGTGAAGCGCGGCGAACGTTCGAAGTTGGCCTTGGCGACCTCGATCAAGTACTCGGACGCGTCGACGCCGACGAGGCCGGAGCAGGCAGGGAACAGCCGGGAGGAGAGGGCGCCGTTGCCGCACGCCAGGTCGAGCACGACATCCGCCGGTCGCAGATCGAGGCCGCTCCGAATTGCCGCCACCATGACGTCCACTTCCGCTTCGGTGATGCGCCGGCCGTGGATCGTCCGCCTCACCTGACCCCAGAAGTCCGCCGGATCGAGTGTCTTCGGATACTCCTTGTAATCCGACTTGGGGAGCTCCCCCGGCGTCGGAGGTGTTGGCGGCGGGGGCGGCACCGTCACCCGCCCGGCTCGCCCGCGTCGCCAGGGTCGCCCGCGTCGCCAGGGTCGCCAGGGTTGGCGGCGTCGGCGGCGTCGATCAGCTCGGCGGCCTCGAGCAGTGCCTTCACCTGCGCGGGTGAATTCCACATGAGCACGTCGAGTATCGACAGATCCGGCTCGAAACCGAAGCCGTTCGTCGGATAGGTGACCGACGGCATTCGGAGGAACCGGAGCCGGATTCCTGCGTTGGCGAAGTCGGCCGGCCGGAAGAGCCCCCGCCCCCTGATCGGGTTGACGTACTCGTCCGCGCCCAGCGCGCTGGCGATCGCGGGCGCCCATCCTCCTGCGTGGGAGACGCCCGAGAGGTCGAGGCCCATCTCCGAACAGACTCGGACGCGGCAGCCCACACCCAGATAGTGAAGGACTGCCTTCAGGCCGCTCACGTTCAGCTCTGCGAGCGAGTCGCCGTGACACGCCCCGAACGCCGCCACCACCAGATCCGTCACGTCGGCATAGTGAGGTGCCGTCCTCTTGTAATGGCTCAATCGCCCGACGATGGCGGCCTTGGTTGCGGCGATGTCCACCAGGCGCATGTCCTCGATGGGGCTCTTCTCTGGAGCGCGCACGACGGGGGCGGTGATGTACATCCAGCCGTTCGTGGGATGAAGGATGCGGTTCCTGTTCATCCATGACTGCGGCGTATATTGCGTGACGTCGAGGGCAACCCATTCGTCCGAGAGCGACATGAGCGCGAAGTAGCCAACGTACGGGAAGAAATAGGGCTGCATGATTCCCACCCGCAAGGCTAGGACCTCAGACGATGAGCGATGGCCTCTGCGCCCGCATGTATCTCGTTGATGAGCTCGACGATCCGATCGGCGTCACGCGGCGTGACGAGCGCCCCAAGCGGTAGCTGCAGCACCGTGTCGCACAAATGATCCGTGTTCGGCAGAGAAGGTGCCTCTCCCCCGTCGGTATATGGCGGCACTCGGTGTACGCCGGGGTAGAAGTATCGGCGAACGTTCACGCCCTCGGCCTTCAAGGACTGCAGCAACACATTGCGAGATATAGCGAATACCTCAGCATGGACTTCGCACACGGCATACTGCTCGTTCGACGTTTCTACGCCAGAAGGCTCGCACCAGTCGATGCCGGGAACGTCTGCGAGTCCCGCCCTGTACACGTCGCGGATGGAGATGTTGTGGCGACGGCGGTCCTCGTACTCATCGAGCGACAGGAGGCAGAGAACGGCTTGGGCTTCTGAGAACCGGCCGTTCGTCGTGACGGGAACGGCCACACGGCTGCGGATGTCATAGCTGCTCCGAATGTTGCGCAGTCGCTCGGCCAGATCGCCATCGTTCGTCGTGATACAGGCGCCTTCGCCTGTCCCGAGAATCTTGGTGGCGTGAAAGGAGAAGACCTCCAAGGCCCCGAATGACCCCACAGGGCGACCTTCGGTCCTGCAGCCAAACGCCTGTGCCGAGTCAAAGTACAGATGGACACCGCCGGCTCGTGCGAGCGCCTCCAGCGCGCTGGGTCCGCAGGTGCCCCCCCACAGGTTCACGGGGTGGATCGCCGTGATCGAGTCGTCCAGCAGGGGAGCGACGAGATCGGGTGTCATCTGGTGGGTGGTCCGGCTCACGTCGCAAAAGACGGGCTCCAGGCCGGCCCAGGTGAGCGCTTGAGCCGTCGCCACGAATGTGAAGGCAGGCGTGATCACCCGACCTCGCAGGTCAAGTGCCTTGGCGGCCATCATGAGGCCGATCGTCGCGTTGGTGACGCACAGCGCGTGTTCTACGTCGAGGACCTCGGCAAGTCGCGCTTCGGCCTCTCGCGCCATCGGGCCATGATTCGTGTAGTACTCGCGATCGAACAGGGCCCTGAATGCCTCCTCGTATGCCTCCCAAGGCGGGAAGTACATCTGGCCCACGGGAAGCTCTGTGGCGAAGGCGGGCGAGCCTCCGAGCACGGCCAAGGAGCGAGGAGCTCCTGCCATCACGCGCCAGCCTCCCGGCGTCTGCCGATTTCCTCGGCATTTGCGCGGAGGAACGACAACAGCTGAGCGATCCCGCAGATGTCCGCCGTGTCCACCTGATGACCGGAGGGCAGTACGACGAAATGCTTCGACAGCTCTTCGGTAAGCGAGAGGTCCCCGTGAAGCGTCGGGTAGGCAGGAGCCGTCATGTGCAACGCCGGGGAGTAGTACGCACGCGCGAAGGCGCCCTCGGCATTCAGGAGGCCGACCGTCTGATCCCGGCCAAGAGGCCACTCATCGCCGAGCTCGACGACGATGTTCTTGAACGCCGGGCGCTCCGATTCGTCGAACCGGAGGATGCGAATGCCGTCGATCTCTGACAGAGCGGACACGTACGCCTCATAACCGGCCCGGTTGTGGGCCACCTGCCGCTCCAGGTCGTCGAGAGACGCCATTGCCATCGAGGCGTGGATTTCGTTGAGCTTGGCGTTGGTGCCGAGCCCGACGACCGTGTCCTGGGTGAGGAAGCCGAATGCCCGTATGAGCTCCAAGCGGTCCGCCAAGTCCTCGTCTGCTGTCGTCAGATACCCGCCCTCGAATCCGTTGAGCAGTTTGCTGGCGTGCAGCGAGAACAGCTCGGCGTTGCCGAATGCGCCGGTACGACGTCCTCCAACCGTCTCGTAGACAGATTCCACCGAGTCGAAGAGGATCGGGAGCCGTTGCTGCGCTGCGAGCTCCGACAGGCCCTCGGCATCACAGCAATTCACGATGGGGTGGGTGGCGACGATGAGGGCGGTGTCGTCGCCGATGCACCGCGACACGGTCTCCGGCGTCGGAGCCAGCGTGGACGCGTCGACCTCGCAGAAGAACGGCGTGAGACCCGCCCATACGGTGGCGTCCGCCAGTCGCCGGTAGCTCAGAGACGGCATGACGACTTGCGACCGACCGGGAAGCGCCAGCGCCTTCATTCCCAGGACCAAGGCCCAGAACCCACTCACCGTGCTGACGCAGCGTCGCACGTCGTGGAACTCGGCGAGGCGTGCCTCCAGCATCGCGACGACAGGACCGGCGTTCGAATAGCGGTGGGCGTCGAAGAAGATGCGCGAGTACGACAGGAACCGCTCGATGTCGGGTTTCGAAAGATTCGACGTGGATCGCGGGCGGTCGAACAGCTGACGACCCCCGAAGGCCGCCAGGTCGTCCACGACGAGCTTTTCGGCGAGTGGTGCCGTCACCTGACGCCTGCGCCTTGGCCCCACCGAAGCGGTCGTCCCAGGCGGCTGGTCATGAGCCGATAGTACCGCCGCCACCGTCGACCCCCCGGGACTCGCACGATGCCCGCCGCCGTTGCCCGAGTTCGCCCGGGTCCACCGAGGCTCGCCCTGTCGTCGGCCTCGGGCGCCTCGAATCTCTCCCCCGGCGCCCCGAATCTCTCCCCCGGCGCGCGTCGACCCCCCGCCGGATCACCGGTCGGGGGCTCGACGAGACTGCTGGCCTACAAGCCGTTCAGCGGCTCAGCTCGGAACCCCGAGGAAACCGTGGACGATGCTCCCGACCGAGTAGAAGCCGACGATGTCGCCCTTGTCGTTCAGGCCGTTGATGGTCGTCGTGCCGATCCCGTTCGGGTCGTCCAACGTGCGCAGCTTTCCACCCGACCAGATGAACCCGTGCATGATCGTGCCGGTGCCGGCATAGGTGCCGACGACCTCGTCGGAGTTGTTGACGCCGAGGGCCATGGTGTTCGTGGAACCGGGTCCCGAGAACGAGATCACCTTGTGCCCCTTGCGAAGGAAGGCCACCGTGCTGCCCTTGGCGTTCATGTAGAAGCCCGAGACGTCGCCCGCCTGGTTGATGCCGGTGGCGGTGACACTCGTGGCGCCGGGAATGTTGACCGGCGAGAACGCGTCGGTGTGGAAGTTGAACTCGTAGCCGTGGGCATGGCCCTTGCTGTCGGTGTAGAAGCCGACGGCGATGCCGTTGTTGTTCAGGCCGAGGAGCTGGTTCGTCGTGCCGGTGGTGTGCGGGTCGATGACGACGGTCCAGACACCGTTCTTGAGGACGAAGCCGAAGTTGTCTCCAGCGGGGTCGGCGTAGAAGCCGCACGTCGTGCCGGAGAGGTTGATTCCGGTTACCTGCGTCTGCTGCGAGCCCGGGAAGTTCTCGTTCGTGTAGTTGCCTTGGCCGTACGGACCATGGATGAGGTAACCCTTGTTCGGGTGTGTCGTGGCGGGCGTGCCGATGCCGAAGTAGCCGGCAATGGTCCCGTTGTCGTTGATGGACAGCAGCTGGTTGAACGTCTTGTCCTTGTGGTCGTCGAGCGTCCGGAAGCTGAAGCTCGGGGCAGAGACGGAAGCGTTGGCGTGGATGGCCGGCGAGGCCCCGGCCGCCTGTGGAAGGGCGAGGCCGAGGGCGCCCGTCGCCACGGTGGCGAGGGCGAGCATCGGACCTGCGATCCGGCGCAAGCTGTGGCGAGTGGTACGAGTCATTGGACGAGCTCCTTTGTCGTTGTGAACCTGTGGCGCCTGCCCCAGGCGGCGAGCGCCCGAGCGGAGGACCTGTGTGCGGTAGAGGGCGCCTCGTGGCTCCCTCGGTTACAGGATGAACGAGTTACAGGTCTCTGACCAGGCACAACACCCTCAGATCACCCTCAGTTCGGCCTCACTACCGGGCAGCCAGCACTCTTCCGGCGCGGCCCGCCGTCGCTCAGCCCGACAATTCCAGACCCGCGACGGCTACGGCCTTCGATTGAGCGGGGCCATGGGCGCTGCGAGTCGCCGGCGACGCGACGACACAGCGGTAGGACAACGACAGCTCACCGGCGCCACGGGACCATCCAAGGGGGATCGAGTACCAGTGGAACCCTCCGCGCAGGGCGACGGTCCGGTCCGCCGAGGTATCGGGGCTGTGCACCGTGACGATTTGGGCCCTCCGGTCCGGACAGCCAACCGGTTCCAGTTCCAGCTCGAGGGCGCTCGCCGCTCGCTGCAGCCTGATCGTGGCCGATAACCCGCTCGACCACTCCCAGGCGAGCACGCCAGCCCGTTGGTCAGGGGAGCTTGCTGCTTCGATAGTTCCTGTCCATCCCGTTCCGAGCACGACCAGCTCGCCGCGCAGATGCCGGACGGCGTCCCCGGTCCGCACGGCCGGCCCGAGCGTCCAGGCGAGGGGCACGAGGCTCGCCCCCAACGCCCAGGCGCCGGCGACTGCAACGACAACAACGACCGCTCGGTGGACGCGAGGCGCCCTCCGGGCGACGGAGTCTCCGCCGGCACCGTGTGCGCGTCTCAATCCACCCACTGTCCCGCGGCCAGGTGCTGCAGGAAGACAGCTGTTCCCAGGCACAGCACGACCAACGTGGCGAGAAACACCACAGGACGCGCGAACACCCGGCTGAGGGGAACCGTGGCGCCGACCCCGAAGACGACGGGAAGCAGTAGTCGGGTGGAGGAGAGCTCGCGGCCCCACCGGGCGGACTGCACCTGGACGAGCAGCAGTGCCAGAACCACGAACCAGAACTCGAGCGTGCGGACGCCGCCCCTCGAGGCTCCGATCGCCACGATCAGGCCTACGACGACAAGCGTTGCCAGGGCGTCGATGAGGAAGCTCGTTGCCGCCGGCGTCGGTGCCGTCACCCACTCGGTCACCGACCAGTGCATCGTCTCGAACGAGAGCACCCGGGTCACCACTGTGCCGAGGGGCAACGCCGGCACCCAGCCCTTGTTCGCATCGTAGGAAGCCCACGGGTCCCCGAACCGTGCCGCCAGGAAGAGCGAGAAGGCGACGACACCCGAGACGCTCACGAGCGCCTGGCCGCACACCGTGAGAAACGCCCGCCGCCCTCTCTCACCGGATGCGAACCCGGCCAGCCTCCAGATGACGAAACCCGCCGCGGCGGCGATCCCGATTGGGTTCGTCGCGCTGGCGAGCCCGAAGGCGACCGCAGCCGACCAGGGCCGGCGCAGTTGGGCGAGCCGTATCCCGAGGAAGCACAGCAAGCAGAACAAGGCGCTGTAGTAGCCCATGATGTCGAACACGGCGGGGGGGCTGACGAGGAACAACGCCACCCAGAGCAACGACTGACGATCGCTCGAGCCGCTCGCCTGCGCGACGCGGGCGAGCACGGCAGCCGATGCCGCCTGCAGGATGATGCTCGCTCCGACGGCGACGTCCTGGACGGACAGGCCAGTGACGATGTGCCCGACGCGCTCGACGAGCGGGAACAGGGGAAAGAAGACGACGTTCTGCCCCCGCGAGCTGTGGGGATCCCAGGCATAGCCGTGAACGGCGATCGACTCGTACCAACGCCCGTCCCAGCTCATGAGCGACGTCCAGATGCTCCTGTGAGCCGGGAGGAGGGCCTCCAGCACGAGGATGAGGATCAAGCTCGAAGCCACGCTCATCACCGCAGCCGTGACGGGCACCCCCCGGGCCGGAGAACGCGGGTCCTCAGGGCGAGCTGGCTCCAGGACGGCCGAACCCGACACCGACCCGGCGTGTGCCTCGTCTGGGTTCATCGGCCGCGCTGGTTCATCGGTCGCGCTGGGTTCATCGGTCGCGCTGGTTCATCGGTCGCGCTGGTTCATCGGTTGCGTTCGGGATCCCATGACGGGGCGTGAGGCCACGAGACGGTCCACCGGTCGCCGGAGAGATGCCGGTGCAGCCGCAGCAGCGTGGACCCGATTCCCGGGGCCCCTTGCAGGTAGCTGGTCTCGGGTGGCAGGTCCGGCTCGGCATTGCGATGCTCGTAGTTCGACCATCGCATACCCGAGGCGTCCGAGATCGCCCGCTCCAGGAGATCGTCCACGAGGTCGCGGGCGAATGCCAGGTCGTCCGGGCGGCTCTCGAGACGGTGCAGATCGAGGAAGAACTCGGCCACGCCGGCGGAGCCACAGCATCGTGCGACGTTGTCCCAGAAACCCGGCTCTCTTCGCTCCGGTATCCCGCTCATCCGATCGGCTCGCGCCGCCTTGCGCAGCCAGACTCTCCATTCCGGGTCGCCGGTCGTTACCTCGAGCTGGCGGAACAACCAGCCGAGCCCCGGCGGTCCGTGACACCAGCCGAGCGTGAACAGCTCGGTGCCACCAGGGTCGTGGTGGAACGCCGCACACGTGTCGTCGTCGTTGCGCACGGTCGTCATGATCCACTCGGTCGCCGCCAGGCTCCCGTCGAGGAATCGTCGCTCGCCTGTCGCCTCGGCCAGCCGAGCCAGGAAGAAGGCGATCCCGGCGGCACCGTGGGCGAAATTGGGAAAGCGTCGCCGGTCGTCTGCATGCTCGGCTTCATGAGCGCGACCGAGCGACCAACGGATTCCAACCGGTGCCTCCTCGGCTTCCTCCAGCAGCCAGTCCCCGGCACGAAGCGCAAGCTGCGTCCCGGCGGAGCCGAGGTACTTCGTGCCAAGTGTGAGCATGAGGCATCCCACCCCAGCGGTGCCCCACATGATCTCCGTCAGGTCGTGCCAGTGCACCCCGGCGTCCACCTCGGTGCCTCTTCCGGCGATCTCCACCAGCACACGGGCGGCGAGGGCGGCGGCGTCCTCGTCGCCGGCCGCCGCCAACTCGTCGAGCACGACGCACCAACCCCCGATTCCGGTGTACAGCCCGCAGCCGTACCAGCCGGGACGGACCGGCAGATCCATCGACACGTCGAGCTGGGTCGACATCCAGCGGCTCCCCTCGTGCGCGGCGGCCAGCCAACGGTCCTCGCCGGTCGTCCGGAACGCCTCGACGAAGAACATCGTCGGAGCGGCCGTCCCCCATCCGAGGCCGGGGTCGACTTCGGGCGAGACGCCCGGGCGAACCGGCCAGCACCAACCGTCGGGTGATCGCTGCGCGGTCGACAACAGCCACTCGCCGACCTGCCCGGCCGCCTCGGCGTAGCGCATCTCTGGAGGCTAATTGGCCGCGCGGGCACCTACCACTTGGCGGCGTAGACGAAATCGGCGGCCGGGCGGTCGAGCCACTGCACGATCTTCATGGCGAGCTGCATGCTCGTGGCGAACCGAGCCGTGCGGATCCCGGTCAGCTGGCTCGGAGTGCACCCCAACATGCTCGCGAGCTCCGCCCAGGTCAGGCGCTCCTCACGGCGACGGCTGTCGAGCGCTTCATACAGCCGGCGGAGACTCCAGCGCAGGCGCCGGTCCGGTCCCACAGGCGGAAAATCCGTCTCGTAGTGCACCGTTCCACCAGCGAGGAAGCTCTCGGGAGATCGTCCCAGCCACCGGAGCATGAAGAGCGCATGCTGGCAGCTGGTGTCGCCCCGTTTGGGCATACCGGTGAGGGTCGTCGGACTGATCGGATGATCCTTGCGCCGATCGTTGAGGTCGGCCGATTGGCGCCAGAGCTCGTCCGCCACACCTCGCCACGTGAGCCCTCTGGCAGCGCGCTGCACGTTCATCGCGTCGAACAATGCCTGGACGTCGAACTCCAGCAGCTGGCGGTTGCTCACAGAACCTCCCGCGGACGATCGGCCGGCGCAACGGCCTGTTCTATCTGGCTGCCCGTTGCGTAGCTCGCATCCTGTCGGGCGTTGGTGGGCCTGAAGGACCCATGCCCCCTCTATGGCGTCCTCGATGGCCCCAGGGTCGCCTCTGGCGAGGTCAGCGACGATCATCATGTGCTTTCGATACCGGGGCGGGACGCTGAAGGTTCCCGGACATGTTTGCAGCAGCGAGTCACGGGAGGCGAGGTCGCACCTGATCACGACGTATCCGTCGTGCAGCTGACGTGCGACCAGTCGGCCGTGGTACCGCCACTCGGCGTAGCCTTCCTTCACGCTGCGGCGCACGCCGTCGAGCGTCGCGGCGAGCGTTGCGACATCGTCGATCTCCACGGCCGGTCCTCAGCTTGGTCTCGACGGGCGCTCTTTCTCGAGCGCCAGGCCGACGCGCTCAGCCGCATCGCGAAGCTCTTCGTCGGGGACGTTCGGGAGCACGTCCTCCCACAGCGGCAACATCATGTTGCGCGCTTCGAGCATCCCGAGGGGGCGGAGGAGGAACCACACGTGGAAGTGAGCACCGCCGTCACCCCACCGGTAGAGGTGGACCCGGCCCACGTCACCGAGGGAGTAGATGGCGCGCTCGACTGCGGCGGCGATCGGGCCGAAGTCTTCAGCGGCGTCCTTCGGGAGGTCGCAGAACGAGTCGACGTGGGCACGGCTCGCCAGCCACACCGTCCCGGGCAGGCTGCCGCCGACGGGAGGGTGGAGCGACCACAGGTCGTCCGACCAGACGGCTGAGGACGCCTGACCGGTGCAGATCCCGCAAGGCTCGCCTCCCGGCTCGCCGCGACGCGGCGGCTCGGGAACGACGCGGGGTCCCGGCTGACGAACGGTCAGTGGTTCTTCGTACGGAAGGGTCATGAGGCTCTCCTCCTCTCGGTACGAGCGCTCGGCTCGTCGCATCGATCCGGCTCGGCCTCCGGAACCGGCTTGTGGGCGATGAACTTGAGAATGTCCGCGACGACGACGGTGATCCGGTCGAATCCGATCGCCTGCAGCCGGGCGATCAACGAGCCTGGGTCGATCGGGTTGTAGGTGTCGTCGACATGGAAGCCGTGGAGGCCGTCGCTCGGCAGGCTGTCCGAAGCGACGACGACGCCACCGGGCCGGAGCACTCGCAAGGCCTCGGCGAGAATGGCGTTCTGGAGCCTGGCGGTCGGCACGTGATGGAGCATCGTGAAGCAGCCGACCGAGTCGAAGGACCCCTCTGGATACGCGAGCCTGGTGGCGTCCCCAACCACCACCTCGACGTTCGTCCCCTCGTACCGCCGAGCGAGGCCGGCGGCCGCTGACTCGTCAAGCTCGACGGCGACGAGTCGCTTCACCTCGTGGCGGAGCCACTCCGTGGAGGCTCCCGGGCCTGGACCGATCTCGAGCATCGACTCGCCGAGATCGGCGTGCGCCGCCATGTAGGTGACCACCTCGTCGCGTATGTGCTCGGACCACGCTTGCGTCGCGCACAGCGAATGGTTCGCGTTCATGGAGCACACGATAAGGAAGGGACTCCGAAAGCAAAAGGCCGTAACCTGACGTTCCATGTCGCAGGACGGACAATGTCCGCCCGAGGATCAGGCGCTGGTCGTCGTGAGCTTCCCGATGCCGCGCGGCTCGGTGTTCGACTGGCACACGCACGACGACCACCAGGTGGCGTGGGCGCCGAGCGGTGTGCTCATGGTGAGGACCGACTCGACGGCGTGGGTCCTCCCGCCGACGAGAGCACTGTGGATCCCGGCCGGAGTACGCCACGAGACGCTCTCGACGTCATCGGCCACCATGCAGGCGGTGTACGTGCGCCCGCACCTCTGCCCGATCGCGTGGACGGACTGCACGCCAGTCGCCGTCGGCCCGCTGCTCGCAGCGCTGATCGGGTACCTGGCCGACCCCAACCTCGATCCCGCCGGGCGTGCCCGCGGCGAGGCTGTCGTGGTCGACCTCCTTCGCCCCGTCACGATGGCGACCATTGACGTCCCCATGCCGCGCGAGGAGCGGGCGCGAGAAGTGGCAGAGGCACTCCGGGCCTCGCCTGCCGACAAC
The DNA here is from genome assembly GCA_050008715.1 of Acidimicrobiales bacterium. GTDB lineage: Bacteria > Actinomycetota > Acidimicrobiia > Acidimicrobiales > Bog-793 > JAKACA01. The sequence continues at coordinate 17,970 of JBEKMC010000033.1, forward strand.
AGGACGCTGGAAGAGTGGGGTCGCGAGATCGGTGCGAGCGACCGCACAATCGCCCGGGGGTTCCTTGCGGACACTGGCCTTTCCTTCGGGCGTTGGCGGACCCGGCTCCGGCTGAGCGCCGCGCTGGCGGATCTCGCGGTCGGCGCTCCGGTCAGCACCGTCGCCCGCACCGTCGGCTACGAGTCCACGAGCGCCTTCGTCGCGGCGTTCCAGAGGGAGACCGGCGTCACCCCGTCGCTGTACTTCAGCTCGACAAACGAGCCAAGGTGACGAGCGCGCCTATTCCGCGCCGGTCGCCCTGGCCCGCCTGCTCCCTACCGAGACAGCGAGAACGTTGTGAATCCGACAACGGAGTGGGGACGGAGGGACTCGAACCCTCACTGGAGGCGTTTTAAGCGCCCTGCCTCTGCCGTTGGGCTACGTCCCCGTGCTCGGAAAAGTAACCGCTAGGTCGTGACGATCCTGTTACAGCCGTGTCTGGAGTTGACATCAGTGGTTGATGTGGCCAAAGTTAATTGTCTATGAGCTGGTGGGGGCATTCGGACCGGAGGCTCGCGACCGTCGTCATCGCAGCGACGCTCGGCCTCAGCTCACTCGCACTCCTCGGCGACGGCAGTCCGGCTTCGGCATCTGGCCCGACACCCACGCCGGGCCAGATCAGCCACCTCCAGCAGGAGGCGAACGCCCTCGCAGCGCAGCTGACCGTCGACCAGAACAAGATCCAGGCGGCGGCAGAGGCCTACGACGAGGCCTCTATCGTTCTCGGTCGCGACGAGCAGAGGCTCCGCCGCACGCGAGCAGCGCTCGCGGTGCTCCACAAGAACCTCGTAGTGGCGACCGGCAACCTTCGCAACGCCGCCGTCGACGCCTACGTGAGCGACAACGGTGCGGCCGCCCAGTTCGCCGCCATCGACGGCAACGCCACAGATGCCGGAAGCATCGCTGCATACGCCGGAAGCGTGAGCGACCAGTTGCAGAACGCCGAGACGGCGATCGCCGTGGTGAAGGACCGGGTCGCCACCGAAGTGGCCGTTCAGAGCACGCAGGAGCGGGCCGCGGCTGTGACGGTTGCCACCGAAGCCAGTGCTCGCAACACCGCCGAGCGCGAGACCGCGCAGGTGACCACCATCCTCGCCCAGGTCAAAGGCCACCTCGGCACCTTGATCGTCGAGCGCCAGCGCGCCCTCGCCGAAGCCGCTGCCGCCCTTGCTCTGAAGCGTGAGCGGGCAGCTGCTGCCGCGGCTGCCGCGGCTGCCAAGAAGAAGGCCGCCGAGGGAGGCAACGGGAACGGCAACGGCGGGCAAGGTAACGGCGGAGGTGCCGGTTCGTACCAACCGCTCGTGCCTGCCGGCACGAATCCCGCCGGCAACGAGGCGGTGAAGGCAGGCGAGAGCTACATCGGAGTCCCCTACGTCTGGGGTGGTGCAAGCCGCTCCGGCGTGGACTGCTCCGGTCTCACCATGCTCGCATGGGCGGCGGCCGGGGTCGCGCTCGATCACGGTGCAACCGCCCAGTACGCCGAGTCGACGCACATCTCGCCATCTCAGATCGAGCCTGGCGACCTGATCTTCTACCACTTCGCCAACGACGGCCCTTGGCCGATCACGCACGTCGCCATGTACGTCGGATCGGGCCCGTACGGCACCCAGACGATCCTGCAGGCTGCCCAGACGGGCACGAACGTGGGCTACTACGCCATGTACTGGAACGGTTTCGTCGGCGTGGGACAGCCCTAGCCCTGGCGGCTCGGGGCTAGCGCCCCACCGCGGCGCTGTACCATCGGCATTGATGGAGCGACAACCGGTATCGATCTCGGACGGGAACTCGACCGACGGCAAGGTCGCTCGGATGCTTCAGTTCCCCGGGCTCGAGCGCCAGCCGGCTGATCCACTCGATGACCCGGCTCGGCGCTCCGACGTCGACGAATGGGGCCGCTCGGAGCGCTGGCGGCGAGCAGCCCGCCAGCTCGGGAGCTTCTACTACCGCACCTGGTTCCGCGTGGAGTGGGAGGGGCTCGCACATGTCCCGACGACCGGGGGCGCCCTGCTCGTAGCGAACCACGCCGGCGCCCTGCCCGCCGACGCCCCCATGATCATGCAGGGGATCGAAGAGGAGCTCGGACGGCCCGTGTACGGCCTCGCCGACAACTTCTTCCGCACGATCCCGCTCGTCGGAACCGGCTGGAGCCGAACCGGTGGCGTCCCCGCACATCCGGACAACGCTCATCGGATCCTTCACGACCACGAGCAGCTGGCCCTCGTCTTCCCAGAGGGCACGAAAGGCCCGAGCAAGCTGGTGTCCGAGCGCTACCGGCTGCGGCGATTCGGACGAGGGGGTTTCGTGGAGTCCGCCATGCGCGCCGGCGTGCCCGTCGTGCCGATTGCCGTCGTCGGTGCCGAGGAGTCGATGCCCATCCTGTTTCGCCTCCCAACTGCCGCGAAGATGCTGAAGCTGCCCTACCTGCCGATCACCGTCAACCACCTCCTGCTCGGGCCCGTCCTCGGATCGGTCGTATACCTGCCGGCGAAATTCCGCTTCCGCGTCCTCGAGCCGGTTCACTTCGACGTCACTCCGGGACTGGCGAAGTACCCCCGCGGCCGCATCATGGACGAGTCCGAGGCGATCCGCCAACGGTTGCAGGACGCCGTCTACGACATGCTGTCCCATCGTCGAAGCGTCTGGTTCGGCTGATATGGGCCGCCGTATCCTGCTCACCGGGCTGGACACGTTCTGGGGTGGGCGCGTCGCCGCCGCCCTCGAGCGGGATCCCGAGGTCGAGATGCTCCTCGGGATGGGCACCGGGTCTCCCTCCGTGGCACTCGAGCGCACAGAGTACGTACGTGCGGACAGCAGCTACTCGTTGCTGACGAGGATCGTGCAGGCGACCCAGGTGGACACGATCGTCCACACATTTCTCGTCGTGGACTCGTCCTCGATGTCGGGAAGAGCGCTGCACGAGATCAACGTCATCGGGACGATGAACCTGCTGGCGGCGGCGGGAGCGGCCAGCTCCTCTGTGCGCCACGTCGTCGTGAAGTCGTCGGCAGTCGTCTACGGCACCCACCCGTCCGATCCGGCCTGGTTCGCTGAGGACACGCCGAGATCCCGCCCCCCAAGATCGCGGCTCGAGCGCTCGCTCACCGAGGTCGAGAGCTACGTGAGGGACTTTGCCGACGAGAACCCTGGGGTGACCGTCACGGTGCTGCGGTTCGCCAACGTGCTCGGCAAGGAGATCACCACGCCGATCAGTCGCAATCTTGCGCGCGGCATCATGCCGTGTATCGCCGGCTTCGATCCGATGATCCAGTTCGTGGCAGAGGAGGACGTCGTCCGCTGCCTCGAAAATGTCGTGTTGCAGAGGATCGGGGGAACGTTCAACGTCGCCGGCGATGGGAAGATCCCCGTGAGCGAGATGGCGAAGATCGCCGGCGTGTGGAGACTGCCGATCTCACCGGTCCTCACGCGGCAAGTTGTCGCCCCTCTCATCCGCCTCGGGTGGCTCGACCTGCCGGGCGAGCTCGAGAGCCTCCTGCGATACGGCCGTGGCATCGACACGACGCGCTTGAAGGCGACGGGTTTCGAATTCTCCGCCACCACAGCCGGTGCGGTCGAACGACATGCCGAGGTCATGCGGCTGGGCAGGGCGATCGGCGGCCAGATCGCTCCCTACCAATACGACGCCGCCGTCGAGGCGTTCTTCAAGCACTCGCCCGCCGTCATACGCAACCCCGACGGCTGAGGCGAACGACCCTCGGGCCGGTGCCGAGCCACAACTCAGAACGTCATCGGCTCGCTCAACCATTGGCGGAGGTAGCGATCGCGGCGCTCTGCCCACTCCTCGCTCGTGATGGCATATCGCACGTGGTCTTCCCACCTGCCGTCGATCTCGAGGTAGCGCAGGGCGATGCCTTCGCCTCGCAGCCACAGCTTCTGGGCCACGCGCCGGCTCGGCCGGTTCCGCGGGATGATCGAGATCTGCAGCCGGTGCAGCCCGAGGTCCTCGAACGCGAAGCGGAACAGCAGTACGCACGCCTCCGGCACATAGCTGCGACCAGCCTGGAGCTGGTCCATCCAGTAGCCCACGTATGCGTTCTGAAACGGCCCACGCTGGACCGAGGACAGGTTGACCTCTCCCACGAACCGAGCGCCGGTGAAGATCCCGAACGCGAACCCCGTACCGAGCTGCCGCTCCCGCTCCCTCATCGAGCAGCGGGTGATGAAGCTCGACCGATCCTCTGGCGGATACGGCGCGTTGCTCGGTCGCGGCTCCCAGGGCAGCAACCACTGGCGGCACCGGCTCCGCACTTCGTGCCACGCCTCGAAATCCTCCTCGCGGAGGGGTCGCAGCTTGACCCTGCGGCCGACGAGCTCGGTGGAGACGCCCGGGGCGGTCAACTCGGTCATGCCGCCTCGCGCGACGGGTCAGGACTCGTCACATACCTATCGTGGCAGATCCAGGCGCCTATGCGTACGATTACCTCGTGGTTTCCAGCGTCAACGGCAATCCTGCGGTGACGCTGGCGACCTGCGTCCAATCGGTCTTGCCGTGACCACGACTGCTGGCGCGTCCGTGCACCGTACCGCGCACGTCGTGCTCGTCGTGGGCATGCACCGCAGCGGCACGTCCGCCGTGGCCTCCGAGCTGGCGTCGCTCGGTCTCGCCCTCCCGCCGGCGGCGGACCTCCTCGGGCGACGCCGCGGCAACGAACACGGGCATTTCGAGAGCCAGTCGCTCCTCGATGAGTGCGACGAGGTGCTTCGGCGGCTCGGAGGCGCCTGGGACGACCCGCCGGTCGCGTCGAGCGACCCCACGTTCTCCGACGAGCTGGCAGCGCTCCTCGAGCGGGCGCGATCGACGTTCGGCGCCGCCTTCTCGGATCGCCGGAGCGCCGCCTGCTGGAAGGATCCGCGCATCGCCCTCCTGCTCCCCTTCTGGCGCCAGGCGATCGATCGGCCCCTCGCGGCGGTCCTCTGCGTGCGTCATCCGCTCGAGGTCGCCCAATCGCTCGAGCACCGGGACGCCATGGCGCTCCCTGCAGGTCTGGCGCTGTGGGAGCGGTACATGCGCAGTGCCCTGGGCGGGCTCGCCGGTCTGCCGGTGTTCGTGTCGGAGTACGCCGAAGCGATGGCGCAACCGGCTGAGTGGAGGCGGCAGGCCGTCGACTGGCTCGCGACGCTCGGCGTCGTCGTCAACGACACGCACGCAGCGGGGGAACAAGCGCTGAACCCAGCGTTACGCCATTTCCACACCGGCAACCGGCAGACCGACGACCGGGATGATGAAGTGGCGTCGGGCCAGCTACGGCTGTACGAGGAGCTACGGGCGCTGCGCGGCCCCCATGAGTCGTTCGCCTACGAACCGGACTCGGATGAATCGGCCTGGACCGCCTATGTCCTGCGGACACGTGGCGACGTCCTGAAGATCTGGCGCGGCATGGAGTGGCTGAGCAACGAGCTCGCCGGCCACCTGCTGCCGGTTCCATCGCCCGAACCAGAGCTGCCTGCCGGCGTGGCGCATTACTGCATGAACGCCACCGAGGACGAGGACCGATACCACAGCTGGCTGATCGCCCGAGGTGAACCGCTGTGCCTCCCGGCCGACACACCCGCCGCTCTGGTTGCCCGGGGCCGCACGGTGCCGCGCAACGGGGACCTCCTCGGGCGGTCGCTCGGGGAATCCGGCCGATGGCTCCGCCGCCTGTGGCCGGCTCACCCCCCGCGACGCGGTCAGCCCGACGAGGCGGCATCACCAAGCCGACCCGAGCGACCCCTCTTCAGCGTCATCGTGTCGTATCACCGCCCGGCGCCGGTCCGCCTTGACCGCTGCATCGCGTCCGTGATCGCCCAGAGCCATTCCGATTGGGAGATGTGCCTGGGCGGCGACGACTCGAGCGATCCTGCCATTGCCGAGCATCTTGCCGACCCCGCCACCGACGAGCGAGTCCGCACGACGACGCTTCCGAGCGCCGGCGGAGTGTCCGCAGCCCTCAATGCCGCCCTTCAGCTTGCGACGGGACGGTACGTCGTGTTTCTCGATGTTGACGACCAGCTCCATCCGACGGCGCTCGCACGGATTGCCCAGACCCTCGACGAGCGACCCGAGACCGATGTCGTCTACAGCGACGAGGACCGGATCGACGAGCACGGCTGGCGCCTCATGCCAATCTTCAAGCCGGCATGGTCACCGGATTTGCTCCTCTCCAACCCCTACGTGGGCCATGCGTTCGCCGTGCGGCGGGATCTCGTTTGCGAGATCGGCGGGTTTCGATCGGAGTTCGACGGCGCCGAAAGCTACGACCTGATGCTCCGCATCGCCGAGGTGACTTCCGCCATCGTCCACATCCCCGAGGTGCTCTATCACCGCCGGCTGGCGACGCGTGCACCGGCGACGCCTCCTGACGGCGACCACGCCTTGACGTCAGACGCAGGCCGGCGGGCGCTCGAGGACACCGCCCGCCGCCGTGGAACCGACGCCTCTGTCGTCTCACATCCCCTGGTGGAGGGCAGCTATCACTTCATGCGACGCCCCTCGTCCCGAGCGCTCGTGAGCGCCATCATCCCGTTCCGAGACGAGCCCGCACTGACGGCCGCTTGCTACCGCGCATTCATCGAGCATCCCGGTTACGACAACTTCGAGCTGTTGTTGGTCGACAACGACAGTGCCCTTCCGGAGACGCACGCCCTCCTTGCGGATCTCGGCAGGGACCACCGTGTCCGCCCGGTCCCCTCACCCGGTCCGTTCGACTGGGTAGCCATCAACAACGGAGCCGTCCGCAAGGCGCGGGGTGAGCTCCTGCTGTTCCTCAACAACGACGTGATGCCGCGCTCGGAGAACTGGCTCGCCCACATGGTGGCGCAGGCCCAACGCCCGGATGTCGGTGCCGTCGGTGGGCGGCTGCTCTACCCGGACGGCACGATTCAGCACGCCGGCGTCGTCGTGGGCGTCGGTGCGGGATCGACCCACGTCCAACAGGGGATCAGCGCCGACCGGCCCGGGTACATGTCGCTCACGACCGTCACACGCAACGTCTCCGCCGTCACCGGAGCCTGCCTCATGACGTCTCGTTCTGCGTTCGAGACGGTTGGAGGGTTCGACGAGAAGCTGCCCATCGCGTTCAACGACATCGACTACTGCCTGAAGCTCCGTGACCTCGGCCTGCTCGTCGTCTACACGCCGCTGGCGGAGATGATCCATTACGAGTCGAAGAGCCGGGGGCACAGCGAGGATCTCAAAGAGGCGCCCTACTTCCGCAAGCGGTGGCGTACGGTGATGCTGGCGGGGGACCCGTATTACAACAGGAACCTGAGTCGTTTCGACAACAGTTGCCGGCTGCCGGTTGAGGGAGATGAGGAGAGATGGGAGACATTCCTCTCGATGCTCGGCGACTCGTCGACGAGCTGAGGTCATCGCGGCGCGACGTCGCAGCGGCGGCGCCAAAGGTGTGGGCTCCCTCGGAGTCGTTCGATTCGACCATCCATCAGCTGAACCGCGCCCCGGTACAGCTGAACGAGCATCTGCGCTGGATGCACGAGAACTGGGACATGCGCCGCCTCCTGGCGCCACCTCCCGCCAGCGGCCTGCGCGGCCTGGCCCGACGTGGGATCCACCGAGCCGTCATGGCCGTGTTGCGCCCGTACTTCGACCGGATGCAGGAGTTCGCCGGCGTCAGCCTCCGCGCCATCGACACCGTCGCCAAGCGGGTCGACGAGGACACGGCCGCCCAGTTGAGCCTCATGGAAGCGGTTCGAGCGGATCTGATCGACTTCGCCCATCATGTCGACGAGCGGGTGAATGACTGACGACTCCTACCCGGCCGGCACCGGCTCGGTGACCGAGGATCTCGTCGACGTCGTCGGAATGGGCGTCTCGTCCGACATCGCGGACGCTCCGGCGACACGACCGTGTGTCGTCATCGTGACGAACGCATGGGGCTCCAACTGGGGCGAGCGCGCAGCAGCCACGCGTCTCGTCGCCGGCGCCGTGGCGTTGCGTGCGCGTGTGGTCATCGTCAGCATCGAGGATCGTTCCCGGTCGCGATACCGCCAAGACCGGCTGCGCCACGACGGCATCTTCCCCGTCTACTCTGCGGCGGCGCCGAGCGGCCGGGGAACCGCAGGCGGCGTCGAGCGGCCCGAGGACGTCGCCGCCGACGCCCTCCAGTCGGACCTCGTCCGGGCATCGCTCGCCCGCCAGCCAGGCGGCCGGCTGCCGGAAGCCGTCGCCCGCGGCCTCCTCGCGCGTGCGGGACAACCGTCCCGCGAAGCCGTCGCCATGACGATGGCCGAGGCGCCCGACGTCGTCGTGCTCGCCGGGCCGGCGGCGCTCTGGATGGCCGATGCCCTCCCGATCGGCTCGAAACGTCCGCGCGTCGTCCTGCTGCCGCTGTGCGGGGACGATCCGCTCCTCTCCTCGGCGGCTTTTCGCCCGCTGGCGAACGAGGCAGATGCGATCGGCGTCTTCTCGGCCCTCGAAATGGGGCGCGTGACGAGCCCGTTGCCGGACGAGTCGGCCTCGAGGGTGCACCGGTTGCGGCTGGCGCTGCCCGTCAACCGCCTGGCGGCCACCGCCGGCATCGTCGGCGTGTCTGCCTTCGGCCGATACGTGCTCATGATCTCGGGATTCGCCGACGATCCGGCGAGTGGGCGATGCCCGCCACACGACTATCTTCGCCACGTGTTCGGCGACATCGCCGTGGCCGAGGTCCGGAGGAATCGGTGGCTGGTCACGGGACAGGGGCGGAGCTTCGAGATGACGTGGGCCCCGACGAGGATGAACCTCTGGCGCCTCATGGCACAGGCCGCGGTGACGGTGGACCTCCGCTCGCCGGGCCCGATCGGGCGGGAGGCAATCGAGTCCCTGCACTTCGGGACACCGGTCGTCGTGCCTGACTCCTCGGTGGCAGCCGAGCACGCGGCTGCGTCGAACGGCGGTCTCTGGTACCGCAATCAGGGAGAGATGGTCGACTTCGTCCGCGCGATTCTCGAGGACGACGCCGTGGCCTCGCAGCTCGGCGCCAACGGCGAGCGGTGGGCCGAGCAAGCACATGGGGATACGGAGAGCTTCGTCACCGAGGCGACCCGGGTCGTCCTCGGCGCGAACGAAGACGTCGTTCCCGAAGGGTCCGAGGCTCGCATCGCCTGAACGGCGGCGGCGGCAGCAGCTGAGAACGCCGTGAGCCGTCAGCGCTCCAACAGCTCGGACACGATTCCGTCGAGGATGTCGGACTCCGACACGACCAGGCCGTCGAACCCGAGCGACTCCATCACGGTGAGCAACACCACCGTGCCGCCGACGATGACGTCGGCACGATCACGCTCCATACCCGGGCGCCTTCGCCGTGCCGCCGAGTCCACGATTGCAAGCTCGCCGAGGAGTGCATCCACCTCCGGCCGGCTCAGGCGGGCGTGATGAACGGCGGCGCGGTCGTATCGGTCGAGTCCGAGGGCGAGAACCGTCAGGGCTGACACGGTGCCCGCCAGCCCGACGAGGACGGCAGGGGCGGAGCCACGACCGGGGCGGTGCCCGAACGACGGGTGCCTCGCCAAGGCCGCTGTCGTCAGCCCCGCCACGTGCGTCCGGGCGGCGGACAGCTCATCTGGCGTCGGTGGATCGGACGACAAGAACCGCTCTGTCACTCGCACGCAGCCGACGTCCAAGGAGACTGCCTCGGTCGACCCGTGGTTGTTGCCGGCGACGAGCTCCGTCGAGCCGCCGCCGACGTCGACGACGACGTACGGGCCGCCGTCGAAGGGTAGCTCGGACGTCGCTCCCCGGTACGAGAGGCGACCTTCCTCTCCGCCCGAGAGCACCTGTGGCGTTGTGCCGAGAACCGCCGCCGCCGGCTGCAGGAAGGCCTCGGCGTTCGTAGCGTCCCGAATTGCCGAGGTTGCCACCGCCAGGGATCGAACGACTCCGGCAGCCGCCATCGCCTCGGCGTACTCCTGCAGGGCGCCGAGCGTCCGTTCGATCGCCGTCGGCTGCAGCCTCCCGGAACGGTCGACGCCTTGGCCGAGGCGGGTGATCTGCATGCGCCGGTCGAGAGTTGTCCGGTCTGCCCCGACGATCAGCAGGCGAGTCGAATTCGTGCCGCAGTCGACGGCGGCCACGGGTGCGGCGATCGCTGCTTCAGGCATGCTCGACCTCGTAGTCGGCGCGATCGATCCCGAGCCGCTCAGCCACCCACGAACCGACCGGATCGTCGCCACCGGCGAGGAACCATGCGAGGTGAGCGTGAAGGCACTTGACACCCTTGCGGGTACCGCCGACCCCACCGGAGGGGAGCGGACCGGAGTAGTCCGGCGGTATCTCCACCTGGCGCTCCCGGGCATATCGGTCGTGGGCAGCCTCGAGCGCCAACGGATCGGCGGCGGCTTCTGCCTCCTTCACACCCCCGGCAGCCTCGAGACGGCTGACGGCGGTCGTCTCCTGCCGGCCCACGAGCCAGAAGCGCGTCGGCATCGGCGTCGAGTCGTCGAGCACCGGCGGGTTGCTGATGACCACGGGTGAGCCTGACGCATCCCGCACCGCCACTTCGCCACCTCGCGGCTCTCGCCCGAGGAGCGCTGCTACCGCGTCTCGATCGCCCCGGATCACTTCTTCCGTCGGCGGAGGGCGTACACGACGACCCGGATGAGGAAGAGGGCTCCGGCGACGCTCGCGAACGGAATCAGGCGCTTGGCCACCGACGGGCCTGCGATCCGCCCCAGGTCGACCGGCACGGCCGGCACCGAATCGATCTGACGGACCGTGGCCCTGCCTGCCTCGGCGGCGCTCGTGCCGGTCACGCCGGCGCCAGTGCCGTTGTCGCCTGCGTCACTCTCGGCTGCGGCGTGCTTGACCCTCGGCTGCGGCGTGCTTGGCCGCGGCGCTCTCGGATGCGGAGCCGTTGTCGCCTGCGTCACTCTCGGCTGCGGCGTGCTTGGCCGCGGCGCTCTCGGATGCGGAGCCGTTGTCGCCTGCGTCACTCTCGGCTGCGGCGTGCTTGGCCGCGGCGCTCTCGGATGCATCCTTCGCGACGTCGGACTTCCCGGGCCCGGCAGGGTCGACGGCGTCGTGGGACGGTGCGGTTGCGTCGCCGCCGGACGAGGCCGGCGCCGGTGCGGCTGCCTTTGCCGTCGCCTTCGACCGGGCCGGCTTCGCGCGGCCGGCAGCCTTCGGGGCGGCGACTGCTGGCGCGTCAGCAGTGGCGGCGGTGGCCGCTCCGGGAGGGGAGCCGGCGTCGCCGGCAGGGGACGCCGCCGCCGGTGCCAGCACCATGGACTCGAGGTTGTGTACGAACTGTTCCAGCAGCTTTCCCGAGACGTCTGCGAGGACACCCCTGCCGAACTGTGCGACCTTCCCGGTGATCGCCAGGTCCGTCACGACTTCGACCTTGGTGCCCTCACCGGAGGGCGACAGGGTGGCGACGATCGTCGCCGAGGCATTGCCCTGGCCTCGCGTCTCCCGTCCCTCCGCCTTGAGGACACCCCGGTGGGCCGTGTCGTCCTTCTCGACGAAACGTGCCGTGCCCTTGTAGGACGCCGTGATCGGCCCGACCTTCACCTTCACGATGCCGCGGTAGTCGTCGCCTTCGACCTCCTGCAGCTCGGCACCGGGTAGGCAGGGGGCGATCCGTTCCACGTCGGTGAGCACGGCCCAGGCCTGCTCGACCGGGACCGCTACTACGAACTCGTTCGTCAGCTCCATCTGCGCAGATCCTCTCGGGTGTCGATGTCAGTCGCTGTGCCGTCGCAGGCTACTTCCACCACCAGCTCGGGCCGCCTCGACATCAGGCTCCGGGCGCCTTCGTCACCGGTCGTCGGCAGCAAGGTCCACACGGTTGCATCGAGGCGTACGGGATGTCCCCGCTTGCCAGCGTACGTCGCCACCACGATCGGGCCGCCAGTCGAGCCGGCCACCATGCGCCACGCCGACGCCGTGAGCCCCGGTGTGTCGCCCAGGCCGACGACAGCCGCAGTGTGCCCCTGCCGTTGGCACCAGTCGAGGGCGACACCGAGGGAAGTCGCCTGGCCGAGCTCCCATTCCTCGTTGCGGAGCAAGGTGATCCCCTCGGGCACGACGTCGGCGAGGTCCGCTGCGCCGCTGACGACGATGACCTCGTCCAGGCCTGCCTGCAGGACCGGCTCGATCGCCCACGTCACCAGCGGTCTTCCTCTCGTGACGGTGACGAGCTTCTCGCCGAGCGCACCGAATCGGGACCCTGCGCCGGCGGCGAGGATCACTCCTGCGGTGGACATCGTCCGAGCGTACCCAGTGGGCGCTCCGACCTCGACGGTCAACGCGGGTGGATCGGGCCCTCGCTGCGGCGGAGCGACGGCGCCGGCATGCCCGTGCGAGAGGCGATGATCTCCGCGCAGATGGCGATCGCCGTCTCCTCCGGGGTCCGGGCGCCGATGTCCAGGCCGATCGGGCTCATGAGACGAGCCGCCAGATCGGCTGGATCGGCGCCCGCTTCGACGAGCCGTTTCCAGCGCGCCTCGTGCGTGCGCCGCGACCCCATGGCACCCAGATACCCGACGCCGGTCCGCAGCGCCTCGAGCACGGCAGGCACGTCGAACTTCGTGTCGTGGGTGAGCACGCAGACGGCGTCGCGCGGCCCGAGATCGGCGCCCGCTCGTCGCAGGTAACGGTCCGGCCATTCGACGACCACTTCGTCCGCCATCGGGAAACGCTCCGGAGTGGCGAACACGGCACGGGCGTCGCACACCACGACGTGGTAGCCGAGCAGCTTGCCGGCCGAGGCGAGCGCAGCGGTGAAGTCGACGGCGCCGAAGATGATCATCCGAGGCGGTGAGGCGAACACCTCGATGAACACCTCGACCTCCATCTGCCTGGCTTCCCCGTGCGGCCCGTAATGCCGAGTGACCGTGAGGCCGCCGGCGATGGCGGCCAGCACGTCACGGGTGACGACGCGGTCGAGATCGGGGTCGCCGAGGCTCCCGATGACGGCGGGAGGTGCAGCGGCGCCATCGGGGCTGGCCTCTGGCGCGGGACTGGCCTCTGGCGCGGGGCTGGCCTTTGGCTCATCGATGGGCGATGCCGCCGGCCGCTCCGCCGCCGCCGGAAGGACGAGCAGTTTGGCGCCGATGACCACGGCGCCGACGGGCTGCTCGTCGTCGACCGAGGCAACGGTCGCGAGCGCGACCGGTCGGGACTCGCTCAGCGCAGCTCGCAACGCCGCGAAGACGCTGCCACCGCGCTGCTCGCCGTCGGGGCTCACCAGTCGAGCGGCTCCACGAGGACGCGTACGGTGCCGCCGCACGTGAGGCCCACGGCGAACGCCTCGTCGTCGGAGTACCCGAACGTGCAGACTCGAGCTGTGCCGGACTCGAGCACCGAGAGCGCTTCGCTCACGACCGCTCCCTCGACGCAGCCCCCGGACACCGAGCCGGCAACTTCTCCGGCGTCGCTCACGACCATCGTGGCCCCCGGGTCGCGGGGGCTCGAACCTTCTACGCCGACGACGCGGGCCACGGCGACCCGCTTGCCCTCGGCCAGCCACTGATCGATCTGTGGCAGCAATTCCTTCATGCTGTTTCCTTCATGCTGCTTCCTTGATGCTGCTGTCTTGCTGCTGGAACCCTCAGGCGAGGGCCTTCTCCAACGCCCGTTGCACGAGCACCCGGGTCAAGTGTCGCCGGAACTGCTCCGAGGCGTTCAGATCACCGGTCACCTCGATGCCGGAGTCGGCCTGTGCCGCCGCCTCCGCGGCTCCGGATCCTGCCGCCACAGCGGCCTCTACCATTGCGGCCGTTGTCGGTACGGGACCCACATTGATCAACCCCACACCGACGGAGCCATTCCCGCCGTGCCGCACGGCGACGGCCCCGACGATGGCCCAGTCCTGTGCGCGCTTGGTGAGCTTCTCGAAACCCCAACCCCCCGCGCCCATCTTCGGCAGACGGATCTCGGTCAGTATCTCGTCCGGTGCCACCGCTGTCTCGAGGAAACCCAGGTGGAAAGCTGCAGCTGCGACCTCGCGCGTCTCGCTCGGACCCTGAAGGACCAGCGTGCCGCCGAGGGCGAGCACGAGGGCGGGCAGATCCGAGGCCGGGTCGCCGTGGGCGATCGAACCGCCGATGGTCCCGCGGTGGCGCACCTGCGGATCGCCGATCTGCCCGGCCACATGAGCGAGCACGGGCAGCTCGGCATCGACGAGCGGCGACCGGGAGATGTCGTGATGGGACGTGAGGGCACCGATCGAGAGGTGATCGCCGCCGTCGCGCACGTACGACAGCTCCTTCAGCCGCCCGAGATCGACGAGCACCTCCGGAGTGGCGAGGCGGAGCTTCATGAGCGGGAGCAGCGAGTGGCCGCCAGCCAGCAGCTTGGCGGCGTCTCCGTGCTCGTTGAGCAGGTCGAGGGCGTGCTCGAGGGAGTCGGCGCGGACGTATTCGAACGATGCCGGGATCATGACCGCAGCTCCGGTGCACGGGCGGCGGCCATGGCTGCCTCCACGATGTTGTGGTACCCGGTGCACCGGCAGAGGTTGCCTTCGAGGCCCAAGCGGATGTCCTCCTCGCTGAGCTCGCGACCGTCCCGCTCGGCGAGGAGCGAGACGATCGCCATGACCATGCCGGGCGTGCAGTAGCCGCACTGCAGTCCGTGCTTCTCGTGAAATGCCCGCTGCACGGGATGCATCGAGCCGTCGACGCCGGCGAGGCCCTCGATTGTGGTGACGCTGGATCCGTCCGCCTGGGCGGCGAGAACCGTGCAGGACTTGACGGACTGGCCGTCGAGGAGCACCGTGCAGGCCCCGCACGAGGTCGTGTCGCACCCGATGTTCGTCCCCTTCAGCCCCGCTGCGTCGCGGACGAACTGCACGAGGAGCGTGCGCGGCTCGACGTCGGCGGTGACGTCCGAGCCGTTCAAGGTGATCGTGACGTCCATCGTCAAGCTGCCCCTTCCGTGGAGTCGGTACGAGAACTTGCCCTGGCCGCCTGGATGGCCTGCCAGACACGTTCGGGTGTGGTCGCCATGTCGATGTGCCGGACACCGAGGTGCGAGACGGCGTCGACGACGGCGTTGTGAACAGCGGGTGTCGAGCCGATCGTGCCCGACTCGCCGATGCCTTTGGCGCCGAGGGAGTTCCTCGGGGTCGGCGTCTCGGTGAACGCCGTCTCGAAGCTCGGGAGCTCCGCTGCCGAGATGATGGAGTAGTCGGCGAAGTTCCCCGTCAATGGGTTGCCGTCGGCGTCGTAGCTGAACTCCTCCAGCAAGGCCTGCGCCGCACCCTGGGCGATGCCGCCGTGCACCTGGCCCTCGGCCAGCAATGGGTTCAAGATTCGGCCGGCGTCGTCGACGGCGATATGACGAACGAGCTCCACCGTACCGGTGTCGGTGTCGACCTCCACCACGGCGACGTGGGTCCCGAACGGAAACGTCGCCCCCGGTGACGCAAGATCCACCTCCGCCAGCAGCGGCGTGCCGAGACGATCGAGCGACGCCTGAGCCAGGTCGCCCCAGCCGTGGGAGATGGCAGGGGTCCCGGCAACGTGGAAGGCGGCACCGAGCTTGTCGAGCACGATGTCGACGATGTCGGCCTCGAGCAGATCTGCCGCCAGCGACCTCGCCTTGTCGACGACTTCGATGGCGGCCTGGTTGACCGCAGCGCCGCCGGTCTGCAGTGACCGGGAGCCGAACGTGCCGACACCACGGGGCACGAGGTCGGTGTCGCCGTGGATCACCTCGATGTCCTCGATGGCGATCCCGAGCTGGTCGGAGACGAGCATCGACCAGGCCGTGTGGTGGCCTTGCCCGTGCGGCGACGTCCCCGTCCGGACGATCGCCTTGCCGTTCGGCCGGATCTCGACGGCTCCGTACTCGCCTTCGGGGATTCCGTTCGTGATCTCGACGTAGGAGCACAACCCGATGCCGAGCTGTCGGGGACCGCCGGCGGCACGGCGGGCCTTCTGCTCGGAACGCAGCTCGTCGTAGCCCGCCATCTCGAGGGCGAGGTCGAAGGCGCCCAGGTAGTTGCCGGAGTCGTAGTCGGTACCCGTGGGCGTCGTGTAGGGAAACGCCTCGGCCCCGATGAGGTTCTTGCGACGTAGCTCGGCCGGATCCATCCCGATCTCGACCGCATAACAGTCCATGACGCGCTCGATGGCTGCTGTCGCCTCCGGGCGGCCGGCGCCTCGATATGCAACGGTGGAGACGGTGTTCGTCACGACGGAGTTGCTGTTGCACTCGGCCCGGGCGATGTCGTAGACGCCCGACGCCATCGTGCGCGTCATGAACGGCAGCACGGCGCCGATTGCGGGGTACGCGCCGGAGTCCTGCACGACGTCGATCCGGTAGGCGAGGATACGGCCGTCACGCGTTCCGCCGATCGTGACGTCCTGCACCTGACCGCGCCCGTGCCCGAGGCCGAGCATGCTCTCCGAGCGCGTCTCGCTCCAGCGCACCGGTCGCCCGACCTCCCGGGCGCACCAGGCCGTCACGATGTCCTCGGCGTACACGCTCGCCTTGGCCCCGAAGCCACCACCGACGTCCGGCGTGATCACGTGGATCCGCTCGGGCTCCAGACCGAGCGAGGTGGCAAGCGTGTCGCGGACACCGTGGGCCGTCTGGGTCGAGGAGTAGAACATAAGCCGCCCGTCGGGCTCGATGAACGCAGCGGCCGCCCGCGTCTCGAGCGGGCACGGCGCAACCCGTTGGTTGACGATGCGCTGGGACACGACGGCCTCGCATCCGTCGAAGAGGGTCTCGTCGTGTCCGAACTGCAACGAGAACGTGTTGTTCGTCCCGACCTCGGGGTACAGCAGTACCTCGTCCTTCAGGGCGTCGAGCGGATCGACGACGACCGGCAACGGCTCGTAGTCGACGACGACGAGCTCGGCGGCGTCCGCCCCTGCCGCCTGGGTCTCCGCCACGATGACGGCGACGGGCTCGCCCACGTACCGAACCACGCCGTTCGCGAGCAGCGGGCGCGTCATCTCCTGGTTCAGGAACGGCATGCCCGGCGGCATCGGCGGCAGGCCGAGGTCGTCATGGGAGAAGATGCCCACGACTCCGGGCGCCGCCGCCGCCTCGGCGAGATCGATGCGCTCGATCCTCCCGTGTGCGATCGTCGAACGCACGAAGGTGAGCGACAGTGCCCCGGGGATGTCGAGGTCCCCGACGTAGGTCCCGCCCGCCGTGAGGAGCTTTGGATCCTCCCGACGCAGTACTCGATTCCCGAGAATGCTCATAGAGGCGCGACCCTACCGGGCGCGGCCTACTTCGCGCCGTGCCTCCGACGGTCTTTCTGGCCGTCGCCTGGCGTCAGGGGACGGCCTTCCAGAACTCCAGGCGCTGCGCCAGCCTCGACCAGAAGCCGGGACGCTGCGCCACCACACCGCCCCCGGAGCTCGGGCTGACGATGGCGTCCGTCGGGACGAGGTCGGACGTCGGTACCGTGCTCGCGCTCAACGGGGCGGACCCACCGGAGGAGGAACCCGGCGACGGCAGCACGACGACGGCCTTCTGGCCTTTGGCGACGAGGCCGTACTCCGCATGGGCGATGCCGGCGATCGTGGCGTCCTGGTGCAGCGTGACGAGCTGCCCGGCGAGGGTGTGGTCCTGTGCCTTCAGCACCGCCAGCTGCGCCGTGGCGGCGGAGAGGGAGGCACGGCTCCGCAACAGCTGGCCGAGGGGGAACTCAGTGGCGATGATGACGACGCCGACGATGAACGCCACCGCAAGGACGGCGCGAGCGCGGGCGATCATGGCGTCACCTTTTCCGAGCCGCTGCCCGCGAACGCTGCCGCGCCGGCGAAGGAGGCGGACGCGCCGAGAGTGTCCTCGATGCGCAACAGCTGGTTGTACTTGGCCACCCGATCCGAGCGTGCGGGAGCCCCCGTCTTGATCTGGCCGCAGCCCGACGCGACGACGAGGTCGGCAATTGTGGTGTCCTCCGTCTCCCCGGAACGGTGGGAGATCACAGAGGCGTAGCCGGCGCGGGAGGCGGTCTCGACGGCGAGGAGGGTTTCGGTGAGGGTGCCGATCTGGTTGACCTTCACGAGCAGCGCGTTCGCCACGCCGGCGGCGATGCCGCGCTCGAGCCGCTCGACGTTGGTCACGAAGATGTCGTCGCCCACAAGCTGGGTCTTCGAGCCGAGCGCACCGGTGAGCGCCGCCCAGCCGTCCCAGTCCTCCTCCGCCATGGGGTCTTCGAGGGAGATCACCGGGTACCGCTCGACGATGTCGACCCAGTAGGCGACGAAGTCATCGGCCGACAGCGTCCGGTCCTCACCCTCGAGCACGTAACGGCCGTCGCGCCACAGCTCGGTCGTGGCGGGGTCGAGCGCGATCGCAACGTCGTCGCCCGGCACGCGGCCGGCGCGCTCGATGGCCTCGAGGAGCATGCGCAGAGCGTCCTCGTTGCGGGCGAGGTTGGGCGCAAACCCACCCTCGTCGCCGACGGCGGTGCCGAGGCCGCGTTCGTGCAGGACGTCCTTCAGGGCGTGGTAGGTCTCCGCCCCCCAACGCAACGCCTCGGAGAACGACGCCGCCCCGTGCGGGACGATCATGAACTCCTGGAAGTCGACGTTGTTGTCGGCGTGCACACCGCCGTTCAGCACGTTCATCTGGGGCACGGGCAAGACGTGGGCGTCGACGCCGCCGATGTAGCGGAACAGCGGCAATCCGCAGTCGGCGGCGGCGGCACGAGCCACCGACAGCGACACCCCGAGGATGGCGTTGGCCCCGAGGCGCGACTTGTCGGGAGTGCCGTCGAGGTCGATCAGCCGGTGGTCGAGGGCACGTTGGTCGGAAGCGTCCGTCCCGAGGACGGCGTCGGCGATCTCGCCCCGGACGTTGGCGACGGCCTGGAGCACACCCCTGCCGCCGAAACGCTCACCGCCGTCCCGCAGCTCCTTTGCTTCGAAGGTTCCCGTGGAGGCGCCGGAGGGCACGATGGCGCTGCCGCCTGCTCCTGACTCGAGCGTGCAGACGACCTCGATCGTCGGATTGCCCCGAGAGTCGAGGACTTCTCGCGCGTTGAGCGCGCTGATTGACGTCACGCCAAAGTCGCTCCTGTTGAAAGTGTGCATGAAGTTAGCAAAGTGAACAGTGTCATACGTGGACGGGCTGAGTGTCGCGGGGTGCGCGGACCGTTTCGCCGCCGCGAGAATTCAGTCCGCCGGAGCGGAACGGCCCTCGCGCCAGGCGGCGATTTCCGCCGCCGGCAGGTCGGCGAGGGCGAGGCGGCGGGCCGCCGCTGAGCCTTCGAGCTCCGCCGCCCGCACCACGAGGTCGTCGAGCGCCCGGCGGACCGCTGCCTCCGGATCCTCGCCTGCCGCGGCCATGGCCCGCGCCAGGGAGACGATGGCCGCGGCACCTCCGGCGGGTACCGACCGGCCTTCGACGTACGGCTCCGATCGCCACTCGAGGCCGGCGCTCGCCAGCTTGCGCTCGATCGTGGCGGCGCGGGCCAGCGACGGCATCGTGGGCGGGATGCCGTCGAGCAGGTTCGCCCGGCCTTTCTCGAGCTGTTTCGAGCGCTCCCAGTTCACAAGGACGTCTTCGGCCGTGTCGGCAACGACGTCGCCGAACACATGGGGGTGCCGTCGCACGAGCTTGTCGGTGATCGTACGGGCGACGTCGGCGAGGTCGAACAACCCCTCCTCCCGGGCGAGCGTCGCATGAAACACGACCTGGCAGAGGACGTCGCCGAGCTCCTCCTCGAGGTGGGCGACCTGTTCCGGCGAAGCCTCCGCCGGCTCGGCCCCGAGCGCCTCGATGGCGTCGATTGCCTCGTAGGTCTCCTCCAGCAGGTGCCGGACGAGCGAGGCATGGCTCTGCTCGCGGTCCCACGGGCACTCGTGGCGCAAGCGGGCGACCGTCTCGCTCAGGCGGACCAGCTCTCCGGCGACCGGCGACGACAGGTGCTCCACGAACACGCTCGTGAGGTGATCGGCTTCGACGACCCGGTCGAGGTCCTCCCAGGCGACGTCGATCACCTGCTCGTCGGCGAGGCCGAGATGGTGAAGGACGATGGCTCGCTGGCCGGCCGATGGCTCCTCGATGGCGAGCTTCACGTCGGAGAGCACCGCGTTCGACCAGCACTGGGCGACGAGCAATGGGCCGTGGTCGCCGGCGGCAGCAGGGCCGAAGCCGAGACCGTCGACGAGGCGAACTCCGGCCGCGAGCGGATCGACGCCGAGCCGGCCCCAGGCAAGGTCGCAAAACGAGAGACCCGGAAGTACCTCGACCCTCACCCCCGCGCCGGAGGCTCGCGTCCGCAGCAGCTCGACCGTTCGCTCGGCCACGAACGGTGAGCCCGGTACGGCATAGACGATGCGCGGCCCCTCTGCGGCGGCACTGAGCAGGGCAGTCGTGATCGACTCGTACACGGCTTCGAACGTCGCTTCGGCGCCGTAGCGGTCGTCGAAGGTCGTTGTGTTGGCGTCGGCACCGAGCCCCTCGAGCAACTCGGCAGCCGCAGGATGCCGTGCCGTGCGGAAGAACACGGGCGTGCCACCCGCGGCAGCCTCCTGCAGAGCAGCAAGGGCGCCGGCGGTGGTGAGATCCGCGCCGGCCGGACCGAGGCCGACGACGACGATGACGCCGGAGCCGGCCGCCGGTGCGGGGGCGGTCACGATGTGAGGAGCCTCAGCCGGCGAGCCCGGTGCCGGCGGCTGTCGTGGTCGTGCAGCCGACCGCGGTGGCCGAGATGGCGTATGCGCAGGCCTTGGACGAGGGCGGCACTACGGCCAACGAGTAGCCACCTTGCACTGGCTTGCGCTGCAAAGTGCCGTACACCGACGAGACGGTGATGGGCGTCAAGGCAATGGCTTTGGCGTACTGGGCATTGAAGGCGGCCGACTCGATCTGCGCGAGCTGGGGAATCACGCTGCTCAGGGGCTCCAGATGTCGCGAGCTCACCGAGAACAGCAACCACAAGTTGTTGTAGCTGACAGGCGAGCTGACCGTACCGATCGGGAGGCTGGCGACCACGGAGCCGAGCGAGGCCGACAGGTCGGTCGGCGTCAGGCAGCCGATGGCGCCCCCGGACCCGGCACCGATGCTCTCGCCGTAGCGCGTCGCCTCGGTGGCAAAGCTCGCCCCACCGGCGATGGCATGGGCGATCTTGGTGGCCTGGGCCTCCGATGCGACGCCGAGCACCGAGGTGCACGACTCGGTTGCCTCGCTCACATGGGTGCGCTCCCAGGCCAGGAGCGCCGAAGGCTGCAACGTAGTGCCGGCGAGGTAGGCGTAGTACGCCTCCTGGTTGAGCTCGTTGTCGATCAGCCGCGTGCCGAAGGAGGAGCCGAGCCCGGAGATGATCGACGTCGGCGTGCCCGGGCAGGAGACTGGCGACGACTGGCTGCTCAGGCTCGCAAGATCCTGGGCGACACCCTGTTCGGCTTCGGCCTTTGCCTGGCTGAACTGAGCGGCCGGCGCAACGAGGTGGTGGGCGGCCATCATCTCGTCGAGGATCCCGAACTTGATCAGCTGGGTGAGCACGTAGTCGGCGAAGCTCGTGGCCCAGGTGCCCGAGCCCACGCCCGTCGTGACCGGCTCGGTACCTGACCCGCTCATACAGAGGAAACCCGTGTCGGCCTTCAGCGCCGTCATCGACGCATCGAGCTGCGACGTGCTGACGCTGAGGGTGCCGACGCTGGCAGCGCTCGGCTGCACGGCGGAGGCGTTGCAACCTGCCGAGGCGAGAGCGACGACGAGGAGGGCGGAAAGAGCTGCGAGGAACCGCTTCACGATCCGGTGATCGTAGGGGGCGACCCGCCACCCGGGCCAGTCACCTCCGGTGGGAGGAGACCTCCGAGCAGGACCACGAGACGATCGGCGAGGTCGTCGCCGGCGGCGAGGGGGACGATCAGCTGTGCGGAGTCCTCCTTCAAGATCGCCCTGGGATGCAGGCGCTTCAGCCGGACCTGGCTCGACACTGCCAAGCGGACCGGGGACACGCGCACGACGATCTCCCCGGGGCGCCCCGGACCGGTTGCGCCGAGCTTGGCAGCCGCTGCGGTGACTTCGGTGACGCCGGTGCGGACGCACTCGGCTCGCAGCCTGCCGACGGCCAGGAGCGCTTCGGCCTGTGGCGGCGGCGGGCCATAGCGGTCGGCCCATTCCGCCGCGATGTCCGCCACCGCTGCGGGGCTCGGTGCGTCCACGAGCCGCCGGTAGGCCTCGAGGCGCAGATCCTCGCGACCGATGTAGGAGTCGGGAATCGACGCCTTCACGGGTAGGTCGACGGTGATGTCGACCGGGACCTTGATCGGCTCGCCCTTCAGCTCGGCGACTGCTTCGGAGACCATCCGGACGTACAGGTCGTAGCCCACGGCGCTGATGTGCCCGGACTGGTCGCGCCCGAGCAGGTTGCCGGCGCCTCGAATCTCGAGGTCGCGCATGGCGATCTTGAAGCCGGAGCCGAGCTCGGTGTGCTCGCCGATCGTCTTCAGGCGCTCGTAGGCCTGCTCGCTCACCGCCCGGTCCGGCGGGAACAGGAGGTACGCGTAAGCCCGCCGGCCGCTGCGCCCGACACGGCCACGGAGCTGGTGGAGCTGCCCGAGGCCGAGCATGTCGGCCCGATCGACCACGAGCGTGTTGACAGTCGGCATGTCGATACCCGACTCGATGATCGTCGTGCAGACGAGGACGTCGAAACTCCCCGCCGAGAAGTCGAGCACCACCTGCTCGAGGCTGCCCTCGTCCATTTGGCCATGTGCGACGGCGACTCGGGCGTCGGGCACGAGGTTGCCCACGTCGCGGGCGATCTTCTCGATGTCCTGCACACGGTTGTGGACGTAGAACACCTGCCCCTCCCGCAGGAGCTCGCGGCGGATGGACTCGGCCACGGCGCGGTCGTCGTGCTCGCCCACGTAGGTGAGGATGGGCTGGCGCTCGACCGGAGGGGTGTTGATGAGCGAGAGGTCGCGGATGCCGGTCAGGCTCAGCTCGAGGGTGCGCGGGATCGGGCTCGCCGTGAGCGTGAGGACGTCGACACCGGCGGTGATCTGCTTGATGGCCTCCTTGTGGCTGACGCCGAAACGCTGCTCCTCGTCGACGACGAGGAGACCGAGCTTCTTGAAGCGGACGTCAGCGGCAAGGGCCCGGTGCGTCCCGATCACGAGGTCGACCGAGCCGTCCGCGAGTCCCTCCACGACCTTGTGGGCCTCCGCCGCGGTGAGGAAGCGGGAGAGCATCTCAACCCGGATCGGATACGGCGCGTAACGATCGGAGAACGTCTGGAAGTGCTGCTGGGCGAGAAGGGTCGTCGGCACGAGCACGGCGGCCTGGTAGCCGTCCTGGACGGCCTTGAAGACCGCCCGTACTGCCACCTCGGTCTTCCCGAATCCGACATCCCCGCACACGAGCCGGTCCATCGGCACCGCTCGCTCCATGTCGGCCTTCACATCGGCGATGGCGCGCAGCTGGTCGGGCGTCTCCGGGTAGGCGAAGGCCTGCTCGAGCTCGGCCTGCCATGGTGTGTCGGGTGCAAAGGCATGCCCGGGCTCGGTGGCACGCCGCCGGTAGAGCGCCACGAGCTCCTTCGCCACCTCTCGCACGGCCGCACGGACCCGGGCCTTCTGCTTCTGCCACTCGTTGCCGCCGAGGCGGTTGAGGCTCGGATGGTCGCCGCCGGCGTACGGCGTGATCGTGTCGATCTGGTCGGAGGGGACGTACAACTTGTCGCCGCCCCGGTACTCGAGCAAGAGGTAGTCGCGCTCGGAGCCGCCGATGGCCCGGCGCACGAGACCGCCGTAGCGGGCGACGCCGTGCACGTGGTGCACGACGTATGCCCCGGGTGCGAGATCGTCGAAGAAACCCTCCACGGCTCTCGCCCTCGGCCTCGCCACCCGGTGCGGCCGGCGCCGGCCGGTGATGTCGGGCTCCGACACGAGCGCCAGCTTCGAGTCCGGCAGGAGGGCGCCCTTGTCGAGGGGGACGACCACGATGTTCACGCCCGGGCGACGCAGGATCTGTGCGGCGGCGTCGCCGGCGGCAGCGTCGCCGGCGACGGGATCCGCGAGGACGTGGGAGTCGAGGCCTTGGGTGGCAAGGACACTGGCCATCCGATCGGCGCTGCCACGCCCGTCGGCGCAGATGACGACGCGATGACCGGATCGGGCGAGCTCGCCGAGCCGGCGCGCCAGGCCGGCGTCGTCGCCGAGAACCGGCGGCCAGCCTCTCGCCACGATGGCGGTCGTGTCGGCACGGTCCGCTGTCGGGAGCAACGTGGCAAGGCGGGCGCCCGTGCGGGCCAGCAACCGGTCGAAGGGAAGGTGAAGGCGGGCGACGGTCTCGGGTGACACCGCCCCAGCGTCCTGACCCGGAGCCACCCAGGTCGACGCGAGGGACTCGGTGAGGGCGGTTTCCTCGTCGATCAGCTCCGAGGCGCGGTCGCGCATCCGGCGGGGCTCGATGAGCACGACCCGGGCGTCCGGCTGGAGGAGGTCGGTGAAGAGGCGCTCGTCGTCGGTGAGCCAGGGGAGCCACGACTCCATGCCGTCGAAGAGGGCCCCCTCGGCGATGCGCTCGAAGACGTCGCGGGCGACAGGCGCCTCCCGCGCAAGGCGGGCTGCCCGCTCGAGGACGTCGCCGGTGAGCACGAGCTCGCGGCAGCCGAAGATCTCGGTGCTCTCGATCTCCGACACCGACCGCTGGTCGCCGACGTCGAAGACGGTGATGCGCTCGACTTCGTCGCCCCACAGGTCGATGCGCACACCGTGGTCCTCGGTGGACGGGAACACGTCGATGATCCCGCCCCGCACCGCCAGCTCCCCGCGGTGCTCGGCCTGGTACTCGCGTCGGTACCCGGCACGCACGAGCCGGGCGACGAGCTCCTCCGGGTCGATCTCCTGCCCGCGCCGTACGACGACGGGCTCTGCGTCTTCGACCTTCGGGCCGAGCTGCTGCAGGAGGGCACGGATAGGAGCCACCACGAGGCGGGCGCCACGGCCGTGCGGGCCGGCCGGGCTCGCCTGGACGTCCGCGCCGGGGGTGGTCGTGGCGGCGCCGGGGATGGTGGCGGCGTGTCGGAGCCGCCACATCGCCCGCAACCGCCGGCCCATCGTCTCGCTCGCCGGCGACACGCGCTCGTACGGCAACGTCTCCCAGGCCGGGAGGACGTCGACGCGGTCGCGACCCACGAAGGCGCACAGGTCGTGCTCCAGCTGCTCGGCCTCGCGCAGCGTGGGCGTCGCCACGAGGATGACCGGCGCCGTGCTCAACTCGGCGAGCGCGGCCAGTACGAGTGCCCGGGCGGCCTCGGGGACGACGACGGAGGCGTCGTCGGCCGACAGCAGCTCCGCGAGAACTGCCTCGCCCGCCAGCAGGCCGGGCAGGGCGGAGAGGAGCGGCGCGCTCATGCCTTGGTGTTGAAGCGGTTCATGGCGGCGTCGACGCCTTCGGCGAGGATGACTTCGACGGCGTCGGCGGCGATCTCGACGGCGACGGCGAGCAGATCCTTCTCCGCCTTCGAGGGGCGCTTGAGAACGTGGTCCACCCCGCGGGCCGGCGACGACGGCTTTCCGATACCGATACGGACGCGAAGGAAGTCTCGGCGGTGCAGGTGCGCCTCGATCGAGCGCAACCCGTTGTGCCCGGCCGTGCCACCACCCGCTTTCACCCGCACGGTGCCGGGCGGAAGATCCAGCTCGTCGTGGACGATCACGAGCTGTTCACCCGGTTCGGCGCCGAGGTAACGCTTGGCGAGCGGACGGACGGCGAGCCCGGAGTCGTTCATATAGGTCTGTGGGATCGCAAGGATCAACAGTTTGCCGCCGGTGCGAACCGAGGCAGTCGCCGAGGATGTGCCGCGCTCCGGGCGCAAACGCGCCTGGTGGCGCGACGCCACGCACTCGATGGCGTGGGCACCCAGATTGTGGCGCGACCCTTCGTAGTCCGGTCCCGGGTTCCCGAGCCCGACGGCGACGAGGTCGGCCGTGGTCGCGGGCCGGCCCTCGCCCAGGCTGCGCCCGAGCTTCAGCTGGCCTCCGACGGCTCGCCGTCAGCTTCCGGCTCCTCGGCTTCCTCGGCATCGGCCGCCGGCTCCTCCTCGATCTCGGCGCGGGGGGCGTGGGCGACGACGACCGGGCTGTCACCGTCTTCGTCGAGCTCCACGCCCGGAGGCAGCACGATTTCGCCGGCACGGATCGAATCGCCGATCTCCAAGTCGGAGATGTCGACTTCCAGGTTCGGCGGGAGGTCGGCCGGCTTGGCCTTGACGGACACGACCGTCATCTCCTGGTCGACCGTCCCGTCGTTCTTGTTCACCGCCACCGCCTCGCCGACGAGGATGATCGGCACCTCGGCGCTGATCACCTCGTCGCGGCCGACGACCTGGAAGTCGACGTGGATGACGGTGTGGCGCACCGGGTGGCGCTGTAGCTGCCGGGCCATGGCCAGGTGCTCGCCGTCGCCGATGAGGAGACGGAGGAGGGCCCGCGAGCCTGCCTCGCCCCCGAGGGCCTGACGGAGGTCCCTGGCGTCGACCGACACCGAGATGGGATCGATCCCGTGCCCGTAGACCACGGCCGGGATGCGACCGGCAGCGCGCAGCCGCCCGCTCTCCCGGCTGCCACTGGGGCGAGCCGGATCTGCGACGAGTGTGATGTCAGCCATGGTGGCGAGGCTCCTACGAGAGAGAGGTGCGATCGATCGATCGACTTGACCTGCGGCGCGAGGAGTTTAGGCGATCCAGGCGAGCCGCCGATCGGGCAGGAGCGCCGGCGGTGGCGGTGGTGATTCGGGCTCCGGACAACGTGCCTGTGCCTCGGGTAACGGCCTTGCCCTTGCTGACGTTGAAGCTCACCTGGTTGGCGGTGGTCAGGTACTTCGAACTGCCGGCGTAGGTCACCGTCATCGTGACGAGCCCGCTCTTCGGGAACTTCACCAGGATCTCCGCCTTCGACTTGTCGCTGCCGTCCCCTTTCACCGTGGCCGTGCAGGAGTGCACGCAATTCGAGCCCTTCGGCCCGTGGAGCGTGACCGTTCCCGTCGGTGATCCTGCCGGCAGGTCGCCGGTCAAGGTCACGTCGATCGTGACGGTGGAACCAGGTACCGGTGGCGAGGCGGAGGGCTTCTTGCTGGCGTAGAGGAACACCGAGGCTTTGTGGATCCGCGGCTTCAACACGGTCGAGGTTGACGGTTTGTAATCCGTGCCGCCCACGTACTCCGCCTTGAACGTCTCGGTCGCCGTGACCGGGCTGACGTTGCAGATGGCCTGGTCCTCGTTGTTCAGGCCAACCTCACCACTCGGTCCGCAGCTTGCGATGGGCAGGTAGTCCTTCCCCGGCCCTGGTGACTCGAAGAACTTCACGAAGCCGATCGGGTCTATCGCATTTGCGGGCTTGCCCACCGAAGCGGTGAGATTGAGCAGCCTGCCGATGGTCGGCTTGGAGGTGAAGGAACCAAGCGTGGTTGTGGAGTTGCCCATGCTCGGAGGCACGATGATCGGGCTGGAGGTGGCGGCGCCATACGCGCCGTTCGCTGCCACCGACGCCTCGAAGGTGACTTTGGCCACACTTGAGTATGTGTACGAACAGAGCGACTGCTCGGTGTAGGACAACGGGTGTGTGATCACACAGTTCGCCTGCGGGATCACGATGCTGTTGTCGACGAGGACGGTAATCGTTCCGTCAACTCCGGAAACGATGGACGAGTTGCCCGTGACGACCGTCTTGACCTGGACCGTTGCGCCCACCGAGCCGCCAGGCGACGTGACGACAACCCCGGGGAAGAGCGCCCGCACGCTGCGTTGAATGCTTGTGTTCACCGTGACGTAACTGGCGTCGGCCACCACGGTGGCGGCGAACACCACGGGGTCGGCACTCAGGTAGGTGTACGGGCAGCTCACCGACTCCGTATCGGTTCCCGGTGTGCCTGCCGTGCACGTGAGAGCCGTCGGAGTGCCTGAGTTGACCGAGACCGTGACCGTGATCGCTCCTGTCGGCGCCCCCACGACGGGGTTGCCGGTGACGGTCGCTGTCACCGTGTCGGCCTGCCCGACCGCTGGTGCTGTGTACACCGTCGTGAGGGTGACGACCGGCGTGGCGGGCGTGGGCTGCACCGAGAGGGTTGGCGTGTAGTGCTCGGACAGGTATCCATTGTCGCCGCCGTAGGAGGCGCTGAACGTCAGCTGTTGAGCACTTGTCACCGGATAGGTGCACGAGACCGTCTCGCTGCCGATGAACGGCTGGTCCGCGCAGTCGACGAGCTGCACAGGACCTTTCGTGCCGACGGCTACCTCGACGTCGATGGCGTCGGATGGAGCGACACCGGCGACGCCGGTCATCGTCGCATCCACCTTGATCGTGTCGCCGGCGACAGGTGGCGTCTTCACCGCCGTCCACGCGATCGTCGACGGCGCCAAGGCCGCCTCGAACCCGGTAGGCCTGGTCACGGTGGCCGGCCCGTCGGACACGTCACCGGCGTACGAGGCCGCGATGGAGTTATCGGCGACGGTCAGCGTGAACTGGCAGGCTGCGGACACAGACGGATTCGAAACGCTCGCACCCTGCGTCAGCGCGATCGCGCTGCAACCGTGGATCGGAGAGCCGCCGTCGAGGAAGGCGACCGTGCCGGTCGGCGCCGCGGAGGCTTCAGGCGATGTCGCCACCACGTTCGCGGTGACCGAGATCAGATCGCCGACGGTGAGCCCGCTCGTGCCCCCTGTGACCGCGACGGAAGTGCTTGTCGCCGAGTCGACAGGCGTGATCGGCTCGACTGACGAAAGGCTGTTCAGAAAGGTGCTGTCACCGGGGTAGCCGGCGACGAAGTTGTTGGTGCCCGCGTCCGGGATCTGTGCCGAGCACGAGGCTGTGCTTGCGAGCGGCGGTGTGCCCGACCCTGCCACCAGGTTGCCCTGGCACACCGTCACGCCCGTCGTGTCGGCACCGAAGTAGATCGTCACAAGCCCCGTCGGGTTCGTCACCGCGGTCCCCGAGGCGTCGGTCACGGTGACGCTGAAAGTTGCTGTGTCGCCGGCGACAGGAGTGCCACCCGGCCCGCTCGGGTTCGACACGACCGGCGTGGCGAGCGTCGTCGTCGACACAGTCGTTCCCGTCCCAGCGAGGGCGGGGGACGCAACCGACGCGACCATACCGATCCCCATCAGGGCGGCCGCCAGCGCGCCGGCGATCGACGCCCGCCACGCGTACGCGACTCTGAAGTTCCGCCTGTTCCACATTGGCCTGTCCCTTCTTGTGTCCGCCGATCAAGGCCAGCGTCTCCGGTGCCCTTGGTCAGACCCCCTGTCCGGCCAAGCCCCGCATACAGACTCTAGAGCAGGTTCTGACCACCGAAAATCTCGGACACCGACGTGTCCTCGAAGACGGCGTCGATGGCATCGGCGATGATCTTCGCGATCGAGATCACCTCGATCTTGTCGATCCGGCGCTCCGGCGGCAATGGCAAGGTGTTCGTCACGATGACACGGGTCATCGGAGAGGCCTTCAGGCGATCGAGCGCCGGTCCGGAGAGAACGGCATGGGTCGCCATCGCCCAGACCTCGGTCGCACCTTCCTCGATCAGCCGTTCCGCCGCTGCACAGACGGTGCCGGCCGTGCCGATCTGGTCGTCGATGATGATGCAGCAGCGGCCCATGACATCACCGACGATGCTGAGCGCCTCCACATGGTCGGAACGCTGCGACTGACGGCGCTTGTGCACGAGGGCGAGGTCGGCACCGAGCTTCTGGGCGAAGCTCTCGGCCACCTTCACCCGCCCGGCGTCGGGAGCGACGATCACCGCATCGTGTGGCTGCTCACGCCGCAGGTAGTCGAGGAGAACCGGTGTCGCAGTCAGGTGATCGACAGGCCCGTTGAAGAAACCCTGAATCTGCCCCGAGTGCAAATCCACACTCACGACCCGGTCTGCGCCGGCGGCGGTGAAGAGGTCCGCCACGAGCTTGGCGGTGATCGGCTCTCGCCCGGTCGATTTGCGGTCCTGGCGCGAGTAGCCGTAGTAGGGGCAGACGGCGATGATCCGCTTTGCCGAGGCCCGCTTGGCTGCGTCGATCATGATGAGCTGCTCCATGATCGAGTCGTTCACGGGCGCCGCGTGGGTCTGCACGATGAAGAGGTCGACGCCGCGGATGGAGCTCCCATATCGGCAGTGCAGCTCGCTGTCGGCAAACTCCCGCAGGTTCGTCTCACCGAGGGTGATGCCGAGGTACTGGGCGATCTCCTCGGCCAGCTCCGGATGGGACCGCCCGGTCACCAGCTCCAAGCGGCGGGTCGGCACTAGTTCCATCTTCGGTCCTCTCGTCACTCCGACGCCGGTCCCCCTGCCGGCAGGCCCGCCCCGAAGAATGCCCCGACCCGTTCTCCCCGCGCCAACCGGGTACCCGGCTCGAGCACCGAGAAAGCACCGACCACGGCATGATCCTCGACGACGGCCCGCTCCCCGACGCTCTGGGTGATGCGGACTCCGGAGCCGATCTCGCAGTCGACGAGATGACAGCCGGGACCGATGACGGTTCCCTCGCCGATCCGCGTCCGCCCTTCCAGGACGACGCCGGGCATGAGCGTCACGTCGGCCTCGAGGCTCACGGTGACGTCGATGTAGGTCGACTCCGGATCCCACATCGTCACACCGCAGCGCATCCAGCGCTCGTTGATGCGAGCGCGCAGCTCGGCTTCGGCTGCGGCCAGCTGAGACCGGTCGTTCACTCCGGCGGCCTCCATCGCGTCGCCTGCGACAACCGATGTGACGGTGTAGCCGGCGCCGTGGAGCACCTCGATCGTGTCGGTCAGGAAATACTCGCCGAGAGAGTTGTCCGGCGACAGCCGCCGGAGCGCCGGCGCCAGCACGCTGTGACGGAAGCAGTAGATCTGCGAGGCGACCTCGTCGACGTCCAGCTCCTCCGGCGAGCAGTCGGCGTCGTCGAGGATCCGTGCGACGCGTCCGTCCTTCGAGCGGATCACTCGTGAGTACCCGAACGGGTCCGCCAGCTTCGCCGTCAGCAGGGCTGCGGCGGCGTCGCGGGCACGATGCTCACGCACGAGATGAGCGAGCGTGGCAGGCCGGACGAGGGGCGTGTCGCCCGGAAGGATCACGAGGTCACCCTCGTCGAGGTCGCTGGCGAACGAGTCGGGGAACCCGGTGAGGCCGACGGCCACTGCGTCGCCCGTGCCCCTCGGTTCGGGTTGCTCGACGAACTCGATCGCGAGAGCGGTCGGTGCCTCGGCCTGGATGGTCTTCACGACCTCGTTGGCGTTGTGGCCCACGACGACGACGGCCCGGTCGATGGGGAGCTCCGCGAGGGCGTCGAGCACGTGGAGGATCATCGGCCTGCCGCACAGCCGATGCAGCGGCTTGGGCGTACCCGACCTCATCCTCGTGCCCTCGCCGGCTGCCAACACGATGGCGGACAGCGGGCGCCGGTTCGGCCTCACCCTGACGGTCATTCCTGGCACCACCTCCGAAGTCCGACGTTTCCGACCATAGCTGCGGGTCGGCGTCTCCGCTCGCCACCGCGCTGGTGGCAACGTCTGCTCCGCTGCGCTCTAGTGTCCCGGCAATGGACTTCCGCCAGACGCCGGAACAAGAGCTGCTCTCGGCGGCCGTCGCCGGCCTGGCCGGCCGCTACGGGCACGAGTATTTCCAGGCGAAGACCCGCGACCGGGCGAAGCCGGACGAGCTGTGGTCGGAGCTGGGCCGGGGCGGGTTTCTTGGAGTGCATCTGCCCGAGGTCTACGGCGGCGGGGGCATGGGCATCTCCGAGCTGGCGATCGTCTGCGAAGAGGTGGCCGCCCAGGGCTGTCCCTTACTGCTCATGCTCGTGTCGCCGGCGATCTGCGCAACGCTCGTCGCCACGCACGGGACCGAGGAGCAACGGCAGCGGTGGCTCCCGCGCATGGCGCGGGGCGAGTCCAAGATGGCCTTCGCCATCACCGAGCCCGATGCCGGCTCCAACTCCCACCGCATCTCCACCACGGCACAGCGCGACGGGGACGTGTGGCGCCTCAACGGCACGAAGTACTACATCTCGGGCGTCGACGAGGCCGAGGCTGTCATCGTCGTCACCCGCACCGGGACCGAGGAGGAGACCGGCCGCGCCAAGCTCTCGCTGTTCATCGTCGACACTGATACGAAGGGGATGGAGGCGAGGAACATACCGGTCGAGATCGCCGCCCCGGAGAAACAGTTCACGCTCTTCTTCGACGACTGCGTGCTCGACGGAGACCGCCTGCTCGGCACGGAAGGCGACGGTCTGCACCAGGTGTTCGCCGGGCTCAACCCGGAGCGGCTGATGAGCGCGGCGATCTCGTGTGGCATCGGTCGCTACGCCCTCGGCCGGGCGGCGGACTATGCGAGGGAGCGCAGGGTCTGGGACCGGCCGATCGGTGCGCACCAGGGCATCGCCCACCCGCTCGCCACGGCGAAGATCGAGCTGGAGCTCGCCCGCCTCATGCTCTCGAAGGCGGCCTGGTGCTACGACGCCGGCCTCCCCGCAGGAGAGGCGGCCAATATGGCCAAGTACGCCGCCGCGGAGGCATCACTGCGCGCGCTCGACCAGGCAATCCAGACCCATGGCGGCAACGGGCTCGCCTCGGAGTACGGCCTCGCCGACCTCTGGGGCACGGCCCGCTTGCTGCGGACGGCGCCGGTGAGCCGGGAGATGATCCTCAACTTCGTCGCCCAGCACTCGCTCGGGCTGCCGAAGTCGTACTGAGGAGGACACAGATGACCGTCACCCCGCCGGAATCGTTGCTCGACGTCGCCGACCGAATTTTCGAGGGGGAGGCCCTCGCAGTGCTGGAGGGCTACGTGCGGATCCCGTGCTTGTC
>JBEKMC010000034.1:0-28713 GCA_050008715.1 Acidimicrobiales bacterium
CGACGACCGCTGAGTGCAACGAGTCCGTCGAGTACACCGGCGCCGAGCAACCCTCGACGTAGTGCACCTGCGACCCCTCGTCGGCAATGATCAGGGTCCGCTCGAACTGGCCCATGTTCTCGGCGTTGATGCGGAAGTACGCCTGCAGCGGCATGTCGACCTTCACGCCCGGCGGGACGTAGATGAACGACCCTCCGGACCAGACGGCGGAGTTGAGGGCTGCGAACTTGTTGTCGTTCGGTGGGATGATCTTGCCGAACCACTTCCGCACGATGTCGGGGTTCTCCCGCACGGCCGTGTCCATGTCGCTGAAGAGCACGCCGAGGCTCTCGAGATCCTCGCGGTTGCGGTGGTAGACGACTTCGGACTCGTATTGCGCCGTCACGCCGGCGAGGTACTTCCGCTCGGCTTCCGGGATTCCCAACTTGTCCCACGTCGACTTCACCGAGTCCGGCAGCTGGTCCCAGTTGCTGACCTGCTTTTCGATCGGCTTGATGTAGTAGTAGATGTCGTCGAAGTCCAGATCCGGCATCTTGGAGCCGAACCACGGCACCATCGGCTTGCGATAGAAATTCGCCAGCGCGCGGAGGCGGAACGTCAGCATCCACGCCGGTTCCTTCTTCATTGCCGACATCTCCCGGACGATTTCCTCGTTCAGGCCCTTCTTCGGCTTGAAGACGTAATCCTCCTGATCGCTCCAGCCCAGCTGGTAGCGGTCAAGATCGAGCTCAGTGGTGGACATGGACCTTCACCTCTCGATGGTGGGTCGGGGAGTTTCCACTACGCAGATAGTAACAACTCCGTACCTGCCCCAAACCCGCGGAGGGATGCCTGCAGCGCCATTTAAGCGACGAGGGTGTTGTGGGAAGCTCTTTTCGTGAGCGATGCGCCGCCCTCCTCAGCCCTTCCTGCCGCGACGGCGAGCGATCTCCGGCCGCCGCGGGCGCCGCGTCGGCCGGCGGAGATCGTCGCCCACGGGGACTCCCGCACGGACGACTGGCTGTGGATCCGGGATCGCACCGATCCCGAGGTACTCGAGCTGCTCGCGGCAGAGACCGCCCACACCGCCGCTGCCACCGGCCGGCTCGAGCCGCTCGTCGACGATCTCTTCGACGAGATGCTCGCACGCGTCCAACTGACCGACGTGAGCTATCCGGCCCCGAGAGGCGAGTGGGCGTACTACGTCCGCACGATCGACGGCGAGGAGCACTCGGTCAGTTGCCGGCGCCCTGCCGGCGCCCCTCCGCCGGCGGCTGATCCGTCGCAGCCGGACGAGCACGAGACCGTCCTGCTCGACGAGAACGAGATGGCGCGCGGCTGCGACTACTTCGCAGTCGAGTCGACGGCGCTCAGCCACGACCAGCGGCTGCTGGCGTACGCCGTCGACTCGGACGGCAGCGAGCGCATGACGGTGCGCATCCGCGATCTCGAGAGCGGCCGGGACCTCGACGACCGCATCGACGACACGTACTACGGATTGGCCTTCGGCCGCGACGGCACGGTCTTCTACACGCGGGCCGATGAAGCGATGCGCCCGTTTCAGGTCCGGCGGCACGAGCTCGGTGCGGATCCCTCCTCCGACGTGGTCGTGTGGGAGGAGCCGGACGAGCACTTCTTCCTCGACGTCGGGACGACGAAGGACGGGGAGTTCATCGAGCTTCGTGCCGCCAGCAACGTCACGGCCGAGGTGCGACTCGTGCCCGCGTCCGAGCCGCTGAGCGAGCCGCTCGTCGTCGAGCCCCGGCGCCATGGCCACATGTACTCGATCGAGCATCTCGGTGCAGAGCTGTTCGTGCTCTCGAACGACGAAGCGGAGAACTTCGCGCTGTTCCGCACGCCCGTGGACACCCCCGGCCGGCAGCACTGGCAGCCGCTGCTTTCGCACCGCGAGGATGTCCGGCTCGAGGGCGTCGACGTCGTCGACGGTCACGTGCTCGTCGAGGAGCGGGGCCACGCCACGACGTCGGTCCGCATCGTCCCCATCGAGGGCGCGAGTGCCCTCGGGACGACAACGGACGGCCTTCCCGGTCGGGTCATCGAGGCGCCGGAGGCGGGCAGCGTGTTCCTCGGACGGAACCTGGACGTGCACGCGTCCACTGTGCGGGTCGAGACAACTTCGCTGATCTCGCCCGTGACCCTGCTGTCGGTCGATCTGGAGACGGGCGAGTCCACCGTGCTGCACCGTCAGCCTGCTCCCGGATACGAACCCGACCGTTACGTCACCGAGCTCAGGTGGGTGACGTCGGCCGACGGGACGAGGGTGCCGGTCACCCTCGCCTGGGCGCGCGACCGAGCCCCGGGCCCCGGCCCGTGCATGCTCTACGGGTACGGGTCGTACGAGATCAGCGTCGACCCCACCTACCGTGTCGACCGGCCGCTCCATCCGCTGCTCGACCGTGGAGTCGTCTATGCCATCGCCCACATCCGCGGTGGTGGCGAGCTTGGGCGGCGCTGGTACCTCGACGGCAAGCTCGAGAACAAGCATCACTCGTTCGAGGACTTCGTCGCCGTCGCCCGTTTCCTCGTGGACGACGGCTGGACCTCGCCTCGGAAGCTGGCCGCACTCGGAGGCAGCGCCGGCGGTCTCCTCATGGGAGCGTCCGCCAACATGGCGCCCGACTTGTTCGAGGTCGTCGTGGCGGAGGTGCCGTTCGTGGACTGCCTGACGACGATGCTCGACACCTCGCTCCCGCTCACGGTGATCGAGCAGGAGGAGTGGGGTGACCCCATTGCCAGCGCAGACGACTATCGGGTCATCAAGTCCTATTCCCCGTACGACAACGTGAGGCCGGCGCCGTATCCGAAGATGCTCGTGACGAGCGGGATCAACGACCCACGGGTCGGTTTCTTCGAGCCGACGAAGTGGGTGCAGAAGGTCCGAGCCGCCCACCCTGACAACTCCGTCCCGGGTCGGGTGCTGCTCCGGATGGATCTGTCAGCGGGTCACAGCGGGCCATCTGGTCGGTACGAGAACTGGAAGAAGCGCGCCTTCGTCCTCGCCTTCGTGCTCGATGCCCTCGGCGCCGGCGAGGACGGCCCGCTCAGCTCGGGCTGAACACGAGGTTGTAGTAGGTGGTTCCCGTGGGCACCTGTACCGGTACCCCGTTGAGGGACACCGACACGTAGTCGGGCGCCCCGAGTTGGACCGCCAGCACGCCCGAGCCCTTGTAGGAGGCGGCGCCACCGGCCTGCAGCGTCGAGGAGTAGAGATAGGTGCCGCCGCCGACGTTCGGCTGCACGCCGATCCAGCACGCACCGCTCGTGGTCGTGAACCGGAGTGTGTAACGGCCGGACGGAGCCTTGTAGGTGGCGGTGTCCCCAGAGGTCGAGACGGCCTTCAGAACCGGCGACGTCGTAGTCGTCACCACCGTGGTCGACGTCGTCGTGCTCACCGAGGTGGTGGTATCGCTCGCCGGCGGCGAAGCGGCTTTGTGAGGGCTCCCGTGCATGGTCAACAGCACCGATGCCGCCACGATCAGGACGACGGCGACTGCGGCCACAGAGCCGACGACGATCTTGCGCATGGCGGCTTGCCGGCGAAGCTCGTCGGGGGACACCGAAGGACGCAGCCGGTCCGCTGTGACGGGCGTGGACGGTGTGACGGGCGGCCGCGACTCGGCGGCTGTGAAGCGGTCCCCCGGTTCGCGGGACGACGGCCGGCCGGCGCCCGGCCACGTCTCGCCAGGGTCCCGGAAGGTCAGGTCTCTCTCGGTACCGCTGGCCGGCGCCCTGTCCGAGCCTGGGCTGGTCGATGGCCGGCCGGTCGCGGTCTGGGCGGTCGATGGCTGGGCGGTCGATGGCTGGGCGGTCGATGGCTGGGCGGTCGATGGCTGGGCGGTCGTGGTCTGGGCGGTCGTGATCTGGCGCTCCGCCGCCGCCGTCTCGCTCGCTGTGTGCCCGGTTATCTGGAACGAGCGGCGTGGCACCCGGCCGGCGCCGGGGCGGGTGTCGGCGCCGGGGCGGCCGTCGTTACCCGGGCTGACTCTTGCACGCGGGCGGGCGCTCGACCGCTCCGGTGCGGCCGAGTCGAAGTCGAACGGGACGTCGGTGCGAACGTGGCTACGGCCGACTTCGGCACGAGGGAGCACGCGCACACTGGCGGAAGGCCCGGACCTTTTCGCAGCATCGCCGAGGACGGCGAGACCGTGGCCGTACGTCTCCATCGATCGGCGGTCGGAGCGACCGGAACGCACGCGAACCCAAGCGATGGCGATGATCACGAGGACGACCAGACCGCCGACGATGAAGGCCGTCATCGCCAGGGCCCTCGGCGGCTCGATGTCGCGACGCGCACTTCACGATGAACCTTCACACCTCTATTCAAGCCGGAATCCGCTGCTATTCCAGCCGGCCGGACACCGTTCACCGCCGGGCGGCGATCACCTGCCGCCTCGCGGGATCAGCACTGCTCGGCTCGAGCTGCACCTGCGTGCCCTCGACGGCCATGAAGACCTCAAAGGCACCGGCGGCCTGCTCGGTTGCCTTCGCAGCGAAACGATCGAGCATGTCGTCGTCATGTGTCGGGTCATGATGGAACAACGCCAGCCTCCGGACGCCGGCCTGGCGGGCCACCGCGATGGCGTACGCCACCGTGCTGTGGCCCCAGTGCGACTTCACGGCGAACTCGGCATCGGTGTACTGAGCGTCGTGAACGAGCAGGTCAACGCCACTGCACAACTCGAGGACGACGTCCGACACCTCGGGCACGACGCGCCCGTCGCGAGAAGGAGCCTGATGGTCGCCGAGATAGGCGACGGTCACGCCGGCCACCTCGATCCGGTACCCGAGCGTGCGCCCGACGTGGGCGACTTCCCGTGCGAGCACCGTGGCCGAACCGACCTGCACGACGGCCCGGTCGTGCAGTTCGCGGAAGTGCAGCTCGGCCGGCAGCTCGTTGACGGCGACGGGGAAGTACGGGGGTTGTAGGAACGCCTCGAAGGCGTCACGAAGCGAGCCCTCCTGTTCCGGGCCGTAGATGTCCAGGCGAACGTCTCGGTGCATGGCCGGTGCGAAGAAGGGCAGCCCCTGCACGTGGTCGAAGTGGAGATGCGTCACGAAGGCGCTGAGCGAGAGTCGAACGTCGCCGTGGGCAACGGCTGGGGCCGGGGGGCCGTCGACGCCGCGAGGCGGTGCGCCGGCGCTGATCTGCTCGCCGGGGAAAGAGTGCTCGAGGATGGCGTGACCAAGCTTGCGGCACCCGGTGCCCAGATCGAACAGGACGGGCGGCGAGCCGTCGCCGCCGTCAACCGTCACGCAGGCCGTCGCCCCGCCGTATCGGCTGAGAGCCGGGTCCGAGCACGGGCACGATCCCCGCACTCCATGGAAACCCACCGACGGCATCGTCACACGCGCTCCAACTCTGTCCGAGTTTCCTTTTCCCGCACGAACGACACTAGTGGGCGCTTCTTTCGCTCGTGAACGCCGCGCGTGCAAGGATGCTGCCGGGCGCGCAGCGGGCGCGCGAGGGAGGTTGTGTCGCAATGGCTCATCAAGGTCTGCTGAAGCGCTTCGCACGTTCGACCGCTATCGGAGCGCTCGCCGTCTCGGCGCTCGTCATCGTGGCACCGGTCGCCGGCACGGCGTCCGCCACGCCGGTGGTCCACGTTCGCACGGCGCCGACACTCGATCTCAACGGGCTGGCGTCCGTCAAGACGTCGAACGGCGTGAAGTGGGAGTTCGGCGTGACCTGGGGCAACCTCGCCTCCGTGGGGGGATCGGCCGACCTCGGTATGGACCTGGAGCGGACGGTCTCGTCCCCGGGCGGCACGACCGGGTTCGAGTTCCACTCGTGGTCGTTCTCCGTCAAGGGATCGACCTTGTCGTGGAACGGCAAGACGGCAACGCTGAACGCCGGCACACAGGCAAGCCCCGTGGCCACGGCTGCCGTCACGTTCAAAGAGACCTCCAGCAAGAAGGTCGCGTGCACCTCTGGCAAGGAGACCATGTACAGCGGCACGATGAGCGGCAAGGCGACGCTCGTCACCGGCTTGTCAGGCGGCGGCACGGTGTCGGTCAAGACATGGAGCAAGGCCGAGCTCACCGTCGACTCCGGGTGCCTCCAGCCCCTCACCAACCCCTGCGTCCCCGAGCTGATTGCCGGTTCCGGCTTCTCCGGGACGACGGTCATCGCCGGCTCGCTCTCGCTCGGCGGCCCAGCTGACAATATCGTCGGCCTCAGCAGCAACACCACGCTCGCCGCGCCGAAAGGTGCCAGCCGCCAGTCTGTTGCGGTCCTGATCGACCACAGCACGAAGGTCTACGCGAAATACTCCGGGGGCAAGGTCCAGCTCTTCAGCACTGGCTTCGTCGCCGGCTCGGGCACGCTCAGCGGCGGCGCGCCCAAGACCATTGTCAATCCCAACTGCAAGTACAAGGGCAAGAAGTACACCACGACGACCATCGAGGACTTCGGTGCCAACTACAAGGGTCATTTCAGCGCCGCTGCCGCCATCGGGGGCAAGTTGGTCGGACCCGCCACCTCGATCGGCGACTACATCGTCGAGACGGTCAAGGCCGGCTGATCGCCGGACGCGCCCCGAATCCGTGCGGGACGCTCAGGGCAGGCGGTAGCACGTCTCGTCGAAGGTGAGAAGCCCGTCTTCGACGAGGCTGGCAGCGACGCGCTCGGATCGGGCGGGATCGTCCGGCCAGCCGGCGATGTGCGCCAGGTCGGCCGCAGCAAACGGGGCCGACGCGGCCGCGCGGAGCAAGCGCCCCCTGCCCTGTCGATCCGATCCGTCGAACCGTGCCTGCGGGCGTGACACCCGCGCCGAGCCCGTGGCAGGGTCGGGCGGAACGCGACCGCCGGCAGCGAGACGCGCCCGCCCCCAGACGCAACTCGAGTGCAGCGGGCACTCGGGACAACGGGGGTCGACCGGCCGGCAGAGCATCGCCCCGAGGTCCATGAACGCCAGTGCCGGCTCCCGCCCGCCCCCTGCCGCCTCGGCGCCGGCAACCAGCGCGTCGCCCATCGCCTGCGCCTCCCCCTCGCGCAGGCTGCTTCCGCCGAGGCGGGCGAGCACGCGCCCGATGTTCGTGTC
The DNA here is from genome assembly GCA_050008715.1 of Acidimicrobiales bacterium. GTDB lineage: Bacteria > Actinomycetota > Acidimicrobiia > Acidimicrobiales > Bog-793 > JAKACA01. The sequence goes on from JBEKMC010000034.1 coordinate 7,041, forward strand.
GATCGGCATCGTCGGCTCGTCGAACGCAAACGCCAGAACCGCCCGCGCCGTGTAACGGCCGACGCCGGGCAGTGCGAGCAGCGAGCCGAGATCGTCGGGCACCTCGCCGGCGTGGCGGGCGACGAGGAGCGCCGCGCAACGCTGCAGGTTCAGTGCGCGCCTCGGGTACCCGAGGCCCTGCCAGATCTGCAACACCTCGCCGAGCGGGTCGTCAGCGAGCACATCAGGTGACCTGTAGCGCTCCATGAAGGCGGGAAAGCGTTCAGCGACACGCCGAACCTGCGTCTGTGCCAGCATCGTCTCGGACACGAGGATCCCCCACGGGCTCATACCCGGGCGCCGCCAGGGGAGCTCGTCCCGTTCCTCCCGGATGTCCGACGCCACCCACCAGGCAAGCACGTGGGCGGCCGGCGTGGCAGCGCTCGCTGTGCTCAGGCCCAAGCGTCCTCATAGGGCCGTCGCCGAGCAGGGAGGGACTCCCGCTTCCAGACGAGCAGCTTGCGGCGGAAGTAACAGACCTCGTCACCGTGCTGATTGAAACCCTTCGTCTCCACGGTGACGACGCCCCGATCGGGCTTCGAACGCGACTCGACGACTTCGAGCACGCGTGTCTCGGCGTAGATCGTGTCCCCGTGAAACGTCGGGCTCTTGTGCAACAAGGACTCGACCTCGAGGTTGGCGATGCAGGAGCCCGAGACGTCAGGGACGCTCATGCCGAGCACGAGCGAGTAGACGAGGTTGCCCACGACGACGTTGCGGCCCTGCGGGGTGTCGTTCTCGGCGAACCAGGCGTTCGTGTGGAGCGGATGGTGGTTCATCGTGATCATGCAGAAGAGGTGGTCGTCGTACTCGGTCACCGTCTTGCCGGGCCAGTGCCGGTAGACGTCGCCGACGGCGAAGTCTTCGAGGGCCCGGCCGAAGGGTCGTTCGTAAGTCGTCATACCCCGCTTGTAGTCGCACACGGCCGGCGCCGTCCAACTTGGACACCGGCGTCGATGAGGCCTCGACCCGGCGTGCCTACTCGACTTCGTCCTCGACCGGCCGGGGCGGGCGGGTGGAGAACGAGAGCACCCAGTCCGGCTGGCTCTCGCCGTCGATGGTCAAGCGCCAGCTGAACCGGCGGTCCGCCTCGAGCGGGAGCGGACCGAAGTTCACCGCAAGAGCGACGTCGATCGGGCTCCCTTCGGGGAGGTTCGGCGGGCGGTCCACCCGGATGTCGCCACCGACCTCCATCGGGCGCTCCCCTTCCGGCGTCTCCACGAGGACCGAATGCCCGTCCTCGTCGACGAGGAACAGCTCCCAATGGTGGGGCGAGCCGGCGGCGATCCAGTCGACGTCGATCTTCATGGCAACGGCGGACGGCATGGCGCCGGGGCCTGTCACGCTCCAACCGCCCCCGAGGATGTACAGCTTGCCGTCGGCTACTTGGGCCGAGTCGCACAACATCATGGTCACTCGCACGGGCGAGACGCTATCGCCGCGGCCGCCCCCGCAAACTCACGTCGCCGGTACCCTGAGGCCCATGACGGTGACCGACTCGACCCACCCCCGGCTCGTTGATCTCGTCGCTGCCGCTACGGCCTGCGAGCTGGCATCGGCGACCGTGGAGAGAGCGGCGGCCCGCCTCGCCGAGCTGAGCGACGGCGGCAAGCGACTCGACGATCACCAGGTGCTGGCGTACGACCTCGCCCATGCGAGCGCCGGCGTGCGGACGGCAGCTGCGGCACTGCGCTACGGCGCCCACGGCCCGACGGAGGCCCGGCTCGCAGCCGTCTTCGTCGCCGACGTCGTTGCCGACCTCGTCGCCCGAACGAGCGGGCGAGAAGCTGAGTGGGGGATGGAGCCCGGCTGGCACGGGGAGATCTCGGCCTTCCTGCAGGCCGCTCGTGATCCGGCGGCATTGGGATCGCTCGCCGAGACGCCCGGCCCGACTCACCTCGATGAGGATTTCGAGCTCGTTCGGGACAGCTTTCGCCGTTTTGGTGCCGAGCAGATCGCACCGCGTGCCGAGCACATCCACCGAGCCAACGCCGACATCGACGAGGAGATCATCGAGGGTCTTGCCGCCATGGGCGGCTTTGGGCTGTCGGTGCCCGAAGAGTACGGAGGATTCGCCACGGGCGGCGCCCACGACTACATGGGCATGGTCGTGGCGACCGAGGAGCTCTCACGGGCCTCGCTCGCGGCCGGGGGCTCCCTCGTCACGCGCCCGGAGATCCTCACCCGGGCGATCCTCAACGGAGGGACGGAAGCCCAGAAACAGCGCCTGCTCCCGAAGATCGCCTCCGGCGAGATGATGGTGGCAGTGGCGGTGACGGAACCCGACTTCGGCTCCGACGTCGCGAATATCTCCGTGACGGCGAGCCCGGCCGACGGCGGTGGATGGCTCGTGAACGGCGTGAAGACGTGGTGCACGTTCGCCGCCCGTGCCGACGCCCTCATGCTGCTGGCGCGTACGGACCGCGACAAGTCGAAGGCTCACCGGGGCCTCTCGCTCTTCGTCGTGGAGAAGCCGCATGCGGACCCCACCGGCTTCACGCTCACACAAGAGGCGGCCGAGAACGACCGGCCTGCCGGCTTGCCGGAAGGTCGGATGGAGGGCCGGCCGATCGACACGATCGGCTACCGCGGGATGCATTCCTACGAGCTCTCCTTCGAGAACTGGTGGGTGCCGGGAGAGAACCTCGTGGGCGAAGGGGATGGGGAGGGCCGGGGTTTCTACTTGCAGATGGCGGGTTTCGAGAACGGGAGGTTGCAGACCGCCGCACGCGCCATCGGTGTGATGCAGGCGGCCTACGAGGCCGGGCTCGCCTACGCCCGGCAGCGCACGGTCTTCGGCAAACCCATCATCGAGTACCAGCTGACCCGAGCCAAGCTCGGGCGTATGGCCGCCATGATCCAGGCCGGCCGGCAGTTCGCATACGAGGTCGCCGCCATGATGGCGCGGGGCGAGGGATCCATGGAGGCCTCCATGGTGAAGGCTTACGTGTGCCGTGCGGGCGAATGGGCGAGCCGCGAGGCGATGCAGATCCACGGCGGGATGGGGTACGCGGAGGAGTTCCCCGTCAGCCGGTTGTTCGTGGACGCCCGGGTCCTCTCGATCTTCGAGGGCGCCGACGAGACGCTGTGCTTGAAGGTGATCGCCCGGCGGCTCGTCGAGCAGGCTTGCGCGTCGCCCGCGTGAGCACTGCCACCCCGAGCCTCGGGGCACGGGACAACGCCGACGGCGACGTTCAGGCTCGCAAGTGGTGGACCCTCGGAGCCGTGTGCGTCGGCATCTTCATGCTGCTGCTCGACATCACGATCGTCAACGTCGCCCTTCCGGCCATCGAGCACGCCTTCCACGCTCCGCTCTCCGATCTCCAGTGGGTGCTCGACGCCTACGCCCTGACGCTGGCGGCCTTCCTGTTGACGTCGGGCTCGCTGGCGGACCGCCTCGGGCGCCGGAGCGTGTTCGCGGCAGGGATCGGCATCTTCACGCTCGGCTCGCTGCTGTGCGGTGTCGCCACGAATGCCTTGTTCCTCATCCTCGCGAGGGGTTTCCAAGGCCTCGGGGGCGCCGTCATGTTCTCGACGTCGTTGGCGCTGCTGGCCAATGCGTTCCACGGCCGAGACCGCGGCACTGCATTCGGCGTCTACGGCGCTGTCACCGGTGTCGCCATCGCCGTGGGCCCGGTCATCGGAGGCGTCATCACGAGTGGCATCTCCTGGCGGTGGATCTTCTTCGTGAACGTGCCGATCGGGATCGTCGCCTTCGTGGTGACGATGGTCAAAGTCGAGGAGTCCCGCAACCCCGAGGGACCACGTCCGGACTACCTCGGCTTCGTCACGTTCTCGGCCGGGCTGGCGGCCCTCGTGTTCGCGATGATCCGATCGACCGCCGACGGCTGGACCTCCACGTTCGTAGACGGATCGCTCATCGCATCCGCGGTGCTGCTGGCCTGCTTCGTGGCCGTCGAGCTGCGGCAGGCGACACCGATGCTCGATTTCAGCTTGCTCCGGTTGCCGACGTTCTCTGGTGGCCTCGTCGCCGCCTTCGGCATCAATGCCTCTCTCTTCTCGCTGTTCACCTACGTCGTCCTCTACCTGCAGAACCTGCTCGGGCTCTCGGCCGTCGGTGTCGGCGTCCGGTTCCTCGTGCTGAGCGGGGCCACGTTCCTCACCGCCGGCCTCGCCGGCCGCCTGACGAACCACGTCCCCGTGAAGCTGCTCATCGTCCCCGGTTTCGTCGTGACGGCGGTCGGCATCCTCCTCATGCGGGGGATCACCCTTGGCGACTCCTGGACGCACCTGATCCCTGGCCTCATCCTTGCGGGGGTCGGATCCGGATTCATCAACGTCCCACTCGCCTCCACAGCAGTGGGCGTCGTCGAGCCCTCGCGTTCGGGCATGGCGTCGGGCATCAACTCCACGTTCCGCCAGGTCGGAACGGCCACCGGCGTCGCCGCACTCGGTTCGATCTTCGCCAGCCGGATCCGGGACACGATCACCGCTCAGCTGGCAGGGACGCCGTTGCACGCCGCCTCCGGCACGATCGCCTCGGCCGTCTTGAGCGGCCAGACGTCGGCCCCATCCGGCTCGCACACGTCGCCGGCGGTCACCGAGCTCGTTCGGCGGGCCATCGGCCTGGGCTTCATCGACGGGCTGAACGACATCCTCCTCATCGGCGGAATCGTCGCCATCGTGGCGGCGGCGCTGTGCGCCGTGCTCATCCGTCAGAAGGACTTCGTGTCGACGGCCGCCCCAGGATCACGAGCGCCTGAGCGCACCGGAGCTGAGCTCAGCTGAGCTCAGCCGGTCCCCGGGCCCGGGCTGGGGCCGGGATGCAGTGCCAGCAGCTCTGCCAGACGCCTGGCCAGTGACGCATCGTCGCCGGCTACCTCGACGACCTTCGTCCGGGCGCGAGCGCCCGACAGGAGCCTGACGGACCGCGGCGGGACCGAGAACGCTTCGGCGACAGCGTGAAGCGCCGCCTCCGTGGCCTTGCCGTCGACTGCTCGCTGTGACACCCGCACGACGAGGCAGGACCCGTCGTCGTAGCTGCCACCAACCGCCGGCGAGGACGATCCGGGCCGCACCCGGACGCTCAACCGCACGGTGCGGGCGGCCGCCTCGCCACGGTCACGTCTCCGAACGCTTGAGGCCGGCCCGCTCGCCGCGACCCACGAACTTGAGCGCCATCTTGCGGCTGGCCTCGTCGATCATCTCGTCGCCGAACATGACGGCGCCTTTCATCTCGTGCTCGGTCGCCTGCTTGTAGGCGTCGAGGATCGCCCAGGCGTGGTCGAACTGTTCCTGGGTGGGCGAGTAGAGCTCGTTCAGGATCGTCACCTGGTCCGGGTGCAGCGCCCATTTGCCGTCGTAGCCGAGGATACGGGTGCGCTTGCAGTAGTCGCGAAAGGCGTCAGGCTCACGGACTTTGAGGAAAGGCCCGTCGATGACCTGCAGGCCGTTCGCACGCCCGGCCATGAGGATCTTGGAGAAGACGTAGTGGAAGTGGTCTCCAGGGTAGTCAGGGATCTGGACGCCGCCAGTGAGGACGGGCATCTCGAGCGAGGCGGCGAAGTCCGCCGGCCCGAAGATGATCGTCTCCAAGCGGGGGGAAGCCGCGCAGATCTCCTCCACGTTGATGAGGCCGCGCGCCGTCTCGATCTGGGCCTCGATGCCGACGTGGCCGGCGGGCAGCCCGACGTTCTCCTCGATCTGGGTGAGGAGAAGGTCGAGGGCGACGACTTCGGCCGCGCTCTGCACCTTCGGCAGCATCACCTCGTCGAGCCGCTCTCCGGCTCCCGACACGACCTCGATGACGTCGCCGTAGGTCCACCGGGTGTCCCAGGCGTTCACGCGCACGCAGAGGACGCGGTCGTCCCAGGCGAGCTCCCGGATGGCCGAGACGACCTTCGCACGCGCCGCCTCCTTCTCGAGCGGCGCCACGGCATCCTCGAGGTCGAGAAACGTCATGTCCGCCGGCACACCCGGCGCCTTGGCGAGGAAGCGCTCGCTCGAACCGGGGACGGACAGGCAGGAGCGGCGCGGCATGGATCGGGTTCGAGCGGACATGTTCCGTATCTTTCCACCCTGGCCGATCCGCCGGCCAGAACGGCGGTGCGTCAGGCGATCGTGGCTCAGGCGATGTGGCTCAGGCGATGTGGCTCAGGCGATGTGGTCGCGCAGGAAGGCGAGGGTGCGCTCCCAGGCAAGTGCTGCGGCCTCGGGGTCGTAGACCTCCGGCCTCGTGTCGTTGAAGAAGGCGTGGTCGGCTTCGGGGTAGACGTGCACGGTGACGTCGTCGTTGCCGGCGTCCCGGATCGCCTGAGCCATCTCGCCGGCCACGTCGGGCGTGACCCAGTCGTCCTTGCCGGCGCACTGGATCAACACCGCCGCCGTGATCGCCGAGTAGTCAGGGGCGGCGTCCTGCCAGGGGATTCCGCCGTAGAAGGGAACGACGGCGGTGACGGCGTCGTGTCGCTGGCCCGCCAGCACGAAGGCCAAGCCGCCGCCCATGCAGAAACCCACCACGCCAACCCCGCTCCCGTCGCCCTTGTCCCGCACGACGTCGACGGCTCCACTCAGATCCTTGGCGGCTCGCTCGAGCTGGAGCGCCATCATCTTCTTGCCCGCCTCGTCCGGCTCGGTCGTCTTCTCGCCGTGGTACAGATCCGGCCCCAAGGCGACAAAACCCTCCGCAGCGAACCGGTCGCACAGATCCTCGATGTGAGGGACGAGGCCCCACCACTCCTGGATCACGACCACTCCGGGGCCGGCTCCCGACTCGGGCAGCGCCAGGTAGCCCTGGCCGGTCGATCCGTTGCTCGGGAACTCGATCATCTCACCCATGACCGAGAAGCTATCTCGCCGCGCCGGCGCACACGTGATCGACCGTACTCATGATCGACGTGACACAACCCAATGCGAGACTTGGTGGATGCGTCTCGCGCGCCATGCCGGCCGGCAGCGGCTGCCCACGATCGTGCGGGTGTTGCTCGGCGCCTCCTTCGTCTCCGACGTCGGAAGCGGTCTGACGTTGCCGTTCTTGTTGATCTACCTCCATCAGGTGCGACACGTCAGCCTCGAAGTGACAGGGCTGCTCATCGGACTGCTCGCCGTAGTCGGCCTGCCAGTGGGCGCCGCCACCGGGGCGCTCGTCGACCGCCTCGGGGTCCGCACGATCGCCGTGCTCGCGCTCGGACTGAACGCCCTCGGCGCGGCCTCGCTCGTGCTCGCCCACAGCACGGCCTCGGCCGTCGGGCCGATGCTGCTCTTCGGCCTCGGCTCCGGCATGTCCTGGCCCGCCTGGTTCGCCCTGCTCAGCGTCGTCGCCCGTGAGCGCGACCGTCCGCGGCTGTTCGCCCTCAACTTCCAGCTGCTCAACCTGGGGCTCGGGATCGGCTCGGTCATCGCCGGCCTCGCCGTCCACGTGGCCGACCCGGGAAGCTTCGTCGCCATCTACCTGGCCGACGCTGGCACCACGATCGTGGTCGCCGTCGTCCTCATGCTGCTCCCGGCACGAACCTTCTCCATCGTGGAGGAGTCCCCGGCGTCCGTGAAGGAGACGCCGGCGCCGTTGCCGGGCGCCGATCCCCCGGCCTCACGAGACGAGGCCTCGACGCCCTCGACGGGCCGCGGCGGGTACCGGCAGGTGCTCTCGGACCGGCGCATGCGGCGCTTCCTCGTGACGACGACCGTGCTCGCCCTCGCCGGGTACGGCGCCATCAATGCAGGCCTCGTCGGGTACGCGACCACGGTCGTGCACGTGACCCCGCGGACCATCTCGGTCGCCTTTGCCGCCAACACGGCCTTCATCGTGGCAGCCCAGCCGCTCGGGCTCCGCGTCGTGCGCCTCATGCGCCGGACGACGGCGCTGTCGCTCGTGGCAGCGTTCTTCGCCGGTTCCTGGGTGATGCTCTGGTTGGCCGGCTTCTGGCCCCGCTCCACGGTGGGCGACGCCGTCACCGTCGGCATGTTCGTGGTCTTTGCCGCCGGCGAAGTCCTTCTCAGTCCCGTGCAGGGCCCGCTCGTCAACGAGTTCGCACCGCCCGAGCTTCGGGGGCGCTACAACGCCGCCTCGACGACGGTGTACTCGCTCGCCTCGGTGGTCAGCCCGGCCGTGGCGGGGATCATGCTCGGCGCCTCCCTCGGCCCCGAGTATCTCGGGCTGCTCGTGGCGTGTTGCGTGGGATGCGTCTTCGGCTTCGGTTGGCTGCGGGCGATCCTCACACCGGACGAGGACCAAGCGCCGGGCCGCGACCGCGAGCTCGAGACCGCTCCGACGCCCTAGCACCGCGCACGCCGGGCGACCGCTGGTGCTTCTCGGGCCTCTGGCGCAGCTCAGCCAGCTGCGCAGCCGGCTCAGATCGAGCGCCGGAGCAGCTCCGGTCCCGGTGGGCACGTGACCTGCGCTGCGACTTCACTCGGCTCGCCCGTCAGCTCCGGGCCGACGGCGAGGGCGAATCCGGACAACGCGACGTGGTCGGCGACGTCGGCCGCCCGCTCGGCGGCCGACTCGAACAGCCGATCGGGCAGGGCGCGCCCGACACCGATCACGGCCCAGGCGGGAACGCCGGCGTCCTTGGCGGCGTGCATCGCTGCGGCGACGCCCGGCCCGACGAGTGCGCCAGACGTGCCGGCCGCCAGCACCTCCACGAGGAGGAGGGCAGCCCCGTCGAGGGCCTCGTCCTCCTCGCCCGCTGTCCAACCGGTCGCCCCCGAAACGCTGACCGACGCCAACGCCCGCATGTCCCGGCGCAGCGACCACGGCGACCCGATCAGGCGCAACGGATACGGCTTGGACGACTCCAGCGCCGGGACGACGAGATCCACGGGAGCCGTCAGCACGATGACGTCCGAAGCGGTGAACGATGAACGAAGCGCCCGGTCGACCCGGCCCGAGGTCGGGTCGGAGCACAGCTCGGCGGCAGCATGGCGGCCGGCTTCGAGAGGGTCGCCTGCCGTCGCCAGCCTCGCTCCGACCCACCACAGCGGGCCGCAGGCTGGATGGCGGTCGAGCAGCCGCCGGCACGCCGTGAGCAGGGCCGTCGGTTCCTGCTCGGCGAGCTCGGCGAGCGTCCAGGCTGCTTCGCTGCCGAGAGCGGCAGCGGGCTCGTCCTCGGCCCGGGCGATCCATCGGAGGCGCTCGATCGGATGCATCACCCTCCCACGACGCCACCGCGAGTCATCGCGAGCACGTCGAGCGCCTTGTCCAGCTCGGCGTCGCCCATGAGGTCGAGCTCGCGGACCACGGTGCGCAGGTCCTTTCCCTCCGCCATGGCCTTCTTCACCACCTTTGCGGCGTTCTCGTAGCCGATGTAGGGGTTGAGCGACGTCACGATCGAGGGCGAGGACAAGGCGTAGGTACGGCAGCGCTCCTCGTCGGCCACGATCCCCGAGATGCACTTGTCGGCGAGCGTCCTCGACACCGATGCCAGCAATGCGATCGATTCGAGCAGGTTGCGACCGATCACGGGCAGCATGACGTTCAGCTCGAAATTGCCGGCGGAGCCCCCGAACGCGACGGCTGCGTCGTTGCCGATGACCTGGGCGACCACCTGGCAGACGGCCTCCGGCACGACCGGGTTCACCTTGCCCGGCATGATCGACGAGCCCGGCTGGAGGTCAGGCAAGTGGATCTCCGCCAAGCCGCAGCGGGGACCCGACGACATCCAGCGCAGGTCGTTGGCGATCTTGTAGAGCGAGATGGCGACCGTGCGGCAGACGCCTGACGCCTCCACCAGGGCATCTCGTGCGCCTTGGGCTTCGAAGTGGTTGCGGGCCTCACTCAGCGGCAGCCCGGTCTGGCCGGCGAGCCGGGAGATGACCTTCGGGGCGAAGTCCGGCGGGGCGTTGAGGCCGGTCCCCACCGCCGTCCCGCCGAGCGGCAACTCTGCGACCCGGCCGAGCGCCCCCTCGAGGCGCTCGATACCGTGCTCGACCGCCGCCGCGTAGCCACCGAATTCCTGCCCGAGGGTGACCGGGGTGGCATCCATCAGGTGGGTACGGCCCGATTTCACGACCTCGGCGAAAGCGCCGGCCTTCTCGTTGAGGGCAGCGGCGAGGCTCCGCAGGGAGGGAACGAGATCGGTGACGATCCCGCCGGCGGCAGCCAGGTGAATCGCGCTCGGAAAACCGTCGTTCGACGACTGTGAGACATTCGGCTCGTTGTTCGGCCGAATCTCCCGCCCGAGCCGCTGACTGGCGATATGGGCGAGCACTTCGTTCATGTTCATGTTCGTGGACGTGCCCGAACCGGTCTGGAAGACGTCGATCGGGAACTGGTCGTCGTGCGCTCCGGAAGCCACCTCTGCAGCGGCCGATTCAAGGGCGTCGGCGACGTCCGCATCGATCATCCCGATCTCGGCGTTGACGGCAGCGGCGGCGCCCTTGATGAGCGCCAGGGCGGCGATCAGAGCCGGGTCCACCCGCTTGCCGGAAATCGGGAAGTTCTCCACCGCACGCTGGGTCTGCGCGCCCCAGGCGGCGCTCGCAGGGACCCGGATCTCGCCCATCGAATCGTGCTCGGTGCGAAAGTTCGCGACCTCGCCGTCACGCACATCTACGCTCGCTTCTGACGTCATGATCCAACCGTAATGTGTGAGGTGCATTACCCGCACTCGAACGACACCCAGACAGTCAAATTCGGCGAATGCGTTTAGCGGACTGGTGTTACGGGTATGTGACACCTTCGCTGCGAAGGCCGTGAAGCTTGCGTTAGCTGACCCAGCAGGTTAGGTTCGCCTTATTGTGAGACCTGCCGAGGGGAGCCTCGCGGCCGCACGTACCCGGGGAGTCAGTGGACTCCGGGGCCGTTACGAGGGACGGCGACGCCGTCTTTCGTTCTTGGCCCTCGGCGCTGCGGCGCTGCTGTGTGGTGCTGTTGTGCCCGTGATCGCCCAGACACCAGCGACCGCCGGAACCATCCAGACGCTGCAGGAAAAAGCGGCAGCCCTGGCCAGCGAGATCAATGCCGCCTACGCGAAGTTGTCCGTCCTCGACGAGGCGTACAACCAGGCCGAGACGGCGATCTCGGGGCTGAAGACGGACGTCGTCCACCAGAACCAGGCGATCGGCGCCAGCCAGCACCAGCTGGCCAGCGACAACGCCCACCTCCGCAATGTCGCCATCGACGAGTACGTGAACGGGGCTGCGAGCGGGTTCTCCGTGTTCATGAACGGCAACCAGCAGCAGCTGCCGGCCCAGCAGGCGTACCTGTCGGCCGCGTCGAGCAATCTGGACGTCGCCGTCTCGAGCGTGAAGATCGACCACCACGAGCTGGCCGTGCACAAGCAGCAGTTGCAGCAGTCCGAAGCGACCGAGGTCGCCTACCTGCACCGAATCTCGAGCGACGTGTCACAGGCGAAGGCCGTGACAGCCAACCTCGAGGCTGCTCTCTCGCAGGTGAAGGGCCAGTTGGCGCAAGCGGTCGCAGCCCAGGAGAAGGCACAGGCGGCAGCACTCGCAGCCCAGGAGGCCAAGGCAGCCGCCCAGCAGCCGCCACCGCCACCGCCACCGCCGATCAACCCGAATCCGCCAGGTGGCGGCGGCGTCACCGGCAGTGGCTCGGGCGCGGCTGCCGTCAAGGCAGCTGAGTCCCAGCTGGGCGTCCCTTACGTGTGGGGCGGAGCAACCCCAGGCGTCGGATTCGACTGCTCGGGCCTCACGATGTGGTCATGGGGGCAGGCCGGCGTCAGCCTTGCCCACGGCGCCACCGACCAGTACTACGAGATCGCCCACGTCTCGATGTCGAACCTGGAGCCCGGTGACCTCATCTTCTACGGCGACTCCGGCTACCTCTACCACGTGGTGATGTACGTCGGGTCGGGCCCGTACGGCTCGGACACGGTGATCCAGGCCGAGGAGACCGGCACGAACGTCATGTTCTCGCCCATCCCTCCGGGTGCCTACGGAGCCGGCCAGCCCTGAGCCGTTCGCCGGGAGCAATCCCGGCGGCCCTGCAACCCCACCCGGTCCTCCTCGTCGTCGTGACGACGGAAGTGGGCGCGCCGCACCACCCGCGTGCTGCTCAGACGCCCTTGTGGAGCTCCTCGTCGGCCGCCAGCCCCGCGGGGGGCGTGCGCCCGGCCGCATCGCCCCGAGGACCTGGCACGCCGGCAAACCGGTACGCCGTCGGCTCCCGGTTCATCTGGCACACCCACGCCTGACCGGTCTCGGGCCCGACGACGCGGCCGAACACGGCTTCGGCGATGTCCTCCACGGGGATGAGCGGGAAGTTGGCCGCATCCGCGAGTGCTCGCGCGTCCGGGCCGAGCAAGGGGGTGTTGACGAGCCCCGGGCAGATGGCGTTGATCGAGATGTGCTTGATGCTGAGCTGGGGCGCGAGCGCTCGCACGAGGCCGACGACTGCCGTCTTCGTCATGGCGTAGACCGGATCGGGCGAGTAGGCGATGAGACCCGCGAGCGAGGCGGTCGCAACGATCGCACCACCGTGGCGGCGCTCCATGGCCGGCGTCACGGCTCGCACGCCGAAGAACACGCCGTCGACGTTCGCCCGGAGGATCCGCCGGTACTGGTCGTCGGTCACCTCGGTGATATCGGCCCCCGGAGTGACCACTCCGGCGTTCAGGAAGGCGACGTCGATGCCGCCGAAGTGCTCCTCGACCTCGGCCACGGCGCGCTGCCAGTCGGTCGGCTCCCCCACGTCGAGGTGGACGAAACGCCCCTCGAGCTCGCCGGCGGCGGCCACCCCTGCCTCGGCATCGATGTCGGCGACGGCGATGTGTGCGCCGGACGCCCGCAGCCGCCGCGCCGTCGCGAGGCCGATGCCGGAGGCGCCCCCGGTCACGAGCGCCACCTTGCCGTGGAGCTCGCCCGTGGCGTCGTGCAGGTCGTCACGTGCGGTCATGCCCGGACGGTAGCCGACCGGCATCGAGGCAGCCACGTCCCGCCTACAGTGCGAGTCGTGCGAGCCGTCGTGATCCAAGACCGGCAGGTGACCATCGGCGAGCGGCCCGATCCGGTACCGAGTGCCGGTGAGCTCCTCGTCAGGGTCGAAGCTGCTGGTCTCAACGGCGCCGACCTCATGCAACGTGCCGGTCTGTACCCACCACCGCCGGGCATCCCGGTCGACATCCCCGGCCTCGAGCTTGCCGGCGTCGTGGTCGCGACGGGCGACGGCTGTGAGCGGTTCGGTGTCGGCGATCGGGTCATGTCCATCGTGGGCGGTGCCGCCCAGGCCGAGCTGGCGATCGTCCCGGAGGTGACGGCGATCGCCGTGCCGGCGGCGGTGACGTGGGCAGAGGCGGGAGGTTTCTGCGAAGTGTTCATCACCGCCCACGATGCGGTCTGCACCCAGGGCTCCCTAGCCGCAGGTGAACGCCTCCTCGTGACCGGCGCCGCCGGAGGAGTCGGGCTTGCCGGCATCCAGATCGGGCGCCTCCGAGGCGCCGACGTGGTCGCCAGCGTCCACCGCAGCGAGCTGCGCGATCGCGTGGCGGCGTTCGGCGCGACGGTCGTCGACCCGTCCGAAGTGGGCGAGCACGGGCCGTACGACGTGGTGCTCGAGCTCGTCGGTGCTCCGAATCTCGCCACGAACCTCGGGGCGCTCGCGACCGCCGGCCGCATCGTCGTCATCGGTGTCGGCGGGGGGGCGCGCACCGAGGTCGACCTGCTGCAGATCATGGCGAAACGCGCCGTGCTCCGCGGCTCCACGCTCCGTGCCCGCCCGATCGACGCCAAAGCGACGGCCACGGCACTGACCGAGGGCGAGGTGTTGGGAGCTTTGGCCTCCGGTGCGGTTCGCGTCCGCGTGGAGGCGACCTACCCGTTGGAGGCCGTAGAGCAGGCCTACGAGCGCTTTGCCGCCGGTGGCAAGCTCGGCAAGATCGTCCTGTTGGCCGGCGACGAGGCGCCCGAGCGCGCCCGCACGCCGGCGACAGCCGGCCCGTGACCGCCGCCCGGGAAGGCGATCTCGTCTTCCAGCCCACACCGGAGCGGATCGAGCGGGCCCAGCTGACCGCTTTCATGACCTGGTTGCGGAGTCGTGACATCGTCGATGTCACGACTTACGCGGAGCTTCACACCTGGTCGGTGGATCACCTGGCATCGTTCTGGTCCGCTCTGGCGGAGTGGGATGGTGTCATCTGGCGGCAGCCACCCGAGGGCGACGTGCTCAGCGGAGGCAACGGAGCCGAGGGTGTGCGGTGGTTTCCCGGCTCGGAGCTCAACTACGCCGACCACGTCCTCCGCCAGAGCCCCGAGGCTCTGGCGCTGATCGCCGTCGACGAGTCCGGTGACCGGCAAGAGGTCTCCTATGGCGAGCTGGCAGGGATGGCCGGCGCCGCCGCCGCCGGGCTCCGCCGCCTCGGCGTCACCGCGGGGGACCGGGTGGCCGCCGTGTTGCCGAACGGGTTGCAGGCGGTGGTGGCCTTCCTCGCAACCGCAGGCCTCGGGGCGATCTGGTCGAGCTGTGCCCCCGAGTTCGGCGCCTCGAGCATGGCTGACCGCTTCCAGCAGATCCGCCCGCGCGTGCTCATCGTTGCCGACGGCTACCGCTACGGCGGCAAGGACTTCCCGCTCGCCTCGAAGACCGCAGAGCTCGTCTCGGCGCTGCACGACCTCACGGCCATCGTCGAGGTACCGGTGCTGCGCGTCCCCTCCGGCGGCGGCGCGGCTCCGCAGGACCGGCCGGGTGAGGACCGGCCTGATGGGGACTGGCCTGATGGGGATCGGGGCGTGCCCACTCGACTCGGTTGGGCGCAGCTCGTGTCCGATCCTGAGCCCCTCGCGCCGATCGGCGTGGCATTCGACCATCCGTTGTGGATCCTGTACTCGTCCGGCACGACCGGGCTTCCCAAGCCGATCGTCCACGGTCACGGTGGGATCGTCCTCGAGCACGTGAAGGCGACGCGTCTGCACAGTGACTTCGGACCGGGCGAGCGGGCGTTCTGGTTCAGCACGACCGGCTGGATGATGTGGAACTTCCTCATCGGCGGCCTGCTCAGCGGGGCGACGATCGTCTGCTACGACGGCAGCCCGGTCTACCCCGACCAGATGGCGTTGTGGCGGATGGCGGCACACGAACGCGTCACGTTCTTCGGCACGAGCGCACCGTTCATCGAGGCGTGCCGCAAGGCCGGGTTGTCGCCGCGCGAGGTGGTGGATCTCTCCGCCGTGCACTCGATCGGCTCGACGGGGTCGCCGTTGCCACCGGAAGGCTTCGGCTGGGCGTCGACCGCCATCGGCGACGACGTCCTCGTCGGATCGGTCTCCGGGGGCACCGACGTCTGCACCGGTTTCCTGCACTCGAGCCCGCTACTGCCCGTGCACGCCGGCGAGCTGCAGTGTGCGGCCCTCGGGTGCGCGGCCGAGGCCTTCGACCCGCTCGGCCGTCCCGTCGTCGGCGAAGTCGGCGAGCTCGTCGTGACGAGGGCGATGCCGTCGATGCCGGTGGGTTTCTGGGGGGACGAAGACGGGAGTCGCCTGCATTCCAGTTACTTCGCCGACTACTCCGGTGTCAGGCGCCACGGCGACTGGGTGAAGCGGACCGAGCGGGACACGTTCGTCGTCTACGGGCGGTCCGATGCCACGCTCAACCGCGGCGGCGTCCGCATGGGCACCGCCGAGTTCTACCGCGTCGTAGAGGCGATCGACGGCGTGGGCGAGAGCCTCGTCGTCGACACGACCGAGCTCGGCCGCGACGGCGAGCTCGTGCTCCTCGTCGTCGCGGCAGCCGGCGCCGACACGGGCGACCTCGAAGGGCGCATCCGGGAGACGCTGCGCGAGCGCCTGTCGCCGCGGCACGTGCCCGATCGCGTGCTCTTCGCAGAAGGCCTGCCCCGTACCCTGAACGGCAAGCGGGTCGAGGTGCCGATCCGGCGCATTCTCCTCGGCAGCTCTCCGGATGGCGCCGTCTCGAGGGACTCGCTGGCGAACCCGGAGTCTCTCGACAGCCTGCTCGACGTGCTGCGGGACGCCAGCCTGCTCTGAGCGTTCCACCCTGCCGGGGCCGGCGGTCACCTGCGGTCTCCTAGGCTCTCGCCGTGATCCGACCCTCGGCCGCCTCATCGGCCCCAAGTCCCACCCGCCCCGACACCCCGGCACGAGCTGGGCGGGCTCGCCGCCGTGGAGCGGGGTCCCTCGTGCCGGCGGTCGTGATCGCCGTCGCCCTGGCCGGATGCGCCTCGTCGAGCTCCAGTGCTACGACGACACTGCCCACCACCAGCTCGACCGCTTCCTCGACGACAACGACCGTGGCCGTGACGACCACGACGACACCGTTGCCGCCGGCCCTTGCCGCCGTCTACAACGCAATGCTGGCAAGCGTGAAGGCGGCAACATCGGTCCACTACGTCGCCACGTCGCTCGAGACGTCGTCCGCCGCCACGACGCGACTGCACTTCGACGCCAGCATCGGACCGTCGGCGGGAACGAACACGGCGACGTGGTCGGCATCGGGCCAGAAGGGGGCCTTTACGATCATCGCCCACGGGTCGTCCATCTACCTGAAGGCAGATGCCAACTCGCTCGTCACGTTCTTCGAGCTGATCCCGGCGCTCAACGCAGCCAAGTACGCCGGCCAGTGGATCTCGTTCTCGTCGACCGACAAGCTGTACTCGTCGCTTCGCAGCGACCTCACGATGACGTCAGTGGCTGCGAGCCTGGCGTTCCGGCCGTCGGCAGCGGTGACCAAGCCGAGCGTCATCGTCCTGCGCGGCAAGCCGAGCTCGAGCACCTCCACGCCCGCCGGCGAAGTTGCCACGGCCGTCACGACCATCTCCCGGTCCACGAAGCGCCCCATCACCCAGACCTTCGACGCCTCCTACAAGGGAGACACCGAGCTGAGCTCCATCGACTTCAGCCAGTGGGACGCTGCGACGGTCCCGGGGGCTCCGAGCAGCAGCATCACGTGGGTGTCGATCTCTGCCGCCATCACGCCCTCAACGACAGCAGCCGGGTAGGAGCTCGCTGGTCGATCCGGAACGCCACCCGCCGCGTACGCCGCGACGAGGCGTCCGGGATGAACCATTTGAGTGGGAATACTTCTCGAATCGAAACGTTAGACTCTGGTGATGCCGATCATCTCCGACCTGGATCGACCATGACCTCGAAGCGCGACCACCGATGACGCCGGCGGCCACGATCGGGACGCCCCGGACCACTCGGGACCGCGCCGTGCTGACCGAGCAGGTCTTCGAGCTCCGACCGATCATGAAGCGCCTCTTCGGGGCCGGCGTGTACCGGGAGCTGCGTGAAGAGCTCCACTCGGTCACGATCCACCAGCTCACGGCGCTCGGCCATCTGAAGGCTGGCCCGGTGACGATGCGCGAGCTGGCGAAGGACCTGGACGTGAGCGAGAGCAGCGCGACTGCGGTCAGTGACCGCCTTGTGCGACAGGGCCTCGTCGCCCGGAGCAGCGACCCGACCGACCGCCGTGTCGTCAGGCTCTCCCTCAGCCCAACCGGCTCAGCCCTCATCGAGCGCTTGGACGAGGCGGCCGCGTCGAAGATCGGAGGGCTGCTTGCCGCCCTCACCGACACCCAGCTCGAACAGCTCGTCGACATCCTCGAGACGCTGGCGAGCGCGCAGACGAACGACGGACCACTACCTCCGGGAGCCGGACGATGAGCAAGACGGAATCAAGGATCTCAGGCGCACGAACGGCGGCCGCCGAGGCGGCCGGCGGCGACGCGCCTCTCACCCACCGCCAGATCATGGTGGTCTTCTCGGGCCTCATGCTCGGGATGTTCCTCGCCGCACTCGACCAGTCCATCGTCGGGACGGCATTGCCGACGATCGTGGGTGACTTCCACTCGCTCAATCGGATCACGTGGGTCGTGACGGCCTACTTGCTGACCTCGACGGCGAGCGCCCCGCTCTACGGGAAGATCTCCGACCTCTACGGCCGTAAGAAGATCTTCCAGTTCGCCATCGTGCTGTTCCTGGCCGCCTCCGCACTGGCGGGCCTCAGCCAGAACATGGACGAGCTCATCATCTTCCGAGGGCTGCAGGGCCTCGGCGCCGGTGGCCTCATCGTCCTTGCCATGTCGATCATCGGCGACGTCATCCCGCCGGCCCAGCGTGGCAAGTACCAGGGCTACTTCGGCGCCGTGTTCGGTATCGCGTCGATCATGGGACCGCTGGCGGGCGGGTTTCTCGTGGAGTCCATCTCGTGGCGGTGGATCTTCTACATCAACCTTCCGATCGGCATCCTCGCCCTGTTCGTGACGAGCGTCGTCCTCCACGACCGCTCGGTCAGGACGCAGCACCAGATCGACTATCTCGGCGCCGGCCTGCTCCTCGCCGGCGTGTCCGGCCTGCTCCTCATGACCACGCTCGGCGGGTCACCTGAGGGCTTCCCGTGGCGCTCGTGGCAAGTCGCCACGATGGGCGTCGGCGGCGTCGTGTTCGTCGGCCTCTTCGTCTGGCGCCAGTTCCGGGCGCCCGAGCCGATCGTGCCGATGTACCTGTTCCGCAAGCGGGTCTTCACCGCCGCCAACGCGGCCGGCTTCATCCTCGGCCTCGCCATGTTCGGGGCGATCATCTACCTGCCCGTGTACCTGCAGGTGGTGAAAGGCGTCTCCCCGACCATCTCGGGCCTCATGCTGATCCCGCTCATGGTGGGCATGCTGATCACCTCGATCGGCAGCGGCCAGATCATCGCCCGCATCGGTCGGTACAAGGTCTTCCCGGTCGTGGGAACGGCCGTGCTGACCTTCGGCATGTACTTGTTCTCCCGGATGGGAGTGCACACCTCCGATCCCGTCGACTCGCTGTACATGTTCGTCGTCGGCGCCGGTCTCGGCCTCGTCATGCAGGTCCTCGTGCTGGCCGTTCAGAACGGCGTCGATTACAAGGATCTCGGCACGGCCACGTCCCTCAACAGCTTCTTCCGGTCGATGGGCGGCGCCTTCGGCACGGCAATCCTCGGCGCCGTCCTGACGGACCGTCTCGACGGGCACCTGCTGGCCGCCCTCCCGGCGGCTGCCAAGCCTCACCTCGCCCAGATCGCCCTGCTCGTGCAAGGGACACCCGCCGCCCTGAAGAAGCTGCCGGCGCCGATCCATGCCGCCGCCATCCAGGCTTACGTGCACTCGATCGACGACGTCTTCCTCGTGGCTACGCCGATCGTCGCGCTGGCGTTCATCTTCGCCCTCCTGCTCCCGGAGATCCGCCTGCGGGCGACCGTGCGCACCCACGGCAAGGACCCGGAAGGCGCCCCCGACATGCCAGCTACCGGCCCCGCCGCCGAGTCCATGCTCGCCTAATCGGCTCGGCCTCGCCGGGCGCCGCGACCATCGCCGAAGCCCGGCAACCCGTAGTCTCCTCTCGGATATGAGTGACCTCGACGATGCCGCGGCAGATGATGCAGCCGTGGCGGTGACCCGCCCGCCCGCCGACCCGCGCCGATGGGCAGCCTGGGCGCGCTCGTTCCCCGGCGGCCACCTGCTCGTCCTGCGGGCGTTCCTCGGCGTGACGTTCTGTTACGCCGGGCTGCAAAAACTGGCGACGCGGGGCTTCTTCGAGGCGAGCAACCCGGCGTCGATCCAGGCGCAGCTGAGGGCCTCGGCGCTGACGACACCGGTCGGCCATCTGCTCCACCCCTTCGTCCACGTCGCCGTGGTCCTCGGGTTGCTCATCTCGTTCGGCGAGCTCGCCGTCGGGATCGGCACCCTCCTCGGCCTCTACTCGCGGGTGGCCGCAGCCGGCGGCATGCTGCTCGCCCTCTTGTTCTTCCTCACGGTGAGCTACAACTCGAGCCCGTACTACTACGGTCCGGACATCGTCTTCCTCTTCGCCTGGACGCCGTTGGCCCTGAACGGTGCGGGCGCCCTCTCGCTCGACGCCTCCTTCGCGAGGCGGCGCCGGGAGGAGTTGGCCGCCCTCGCTGCCCGGGCCGGCGGGCGAACCGGTGCCGGCGGGCGAACCGGTGCCGGCGGGCGAACCGGTGCCGGCGGGCGCGTGGCTGACGTGGCGGTCGTCAGCCGCCGGGTCGCCGTCGCCAAAGTTGCTGCTGCGGCCCTCGTCGGAAGCGTGGCGCTGTTCGTCGGTGGCGTGACCGCGGCCGCCGGGCGTGTGCTCGGCCGCCGCTCGGTCGCCCTGAGCGGCCCGACCTTCCCGTCCGGCGGCGGCTCCTCGTCGACCACGGGCGCCGGAGCGTCTTCGACGACCAGCGGTGGAGGTGCCACCTCGACGACGAGCGGTGGCGCCCCGCCGAAGAAGGGCAAGCGGCTCGGGCCGGCGTCTGCGGTCACGGTCGGGGGCGCCGTCGGCTTCACGGACCCGTTCCAGGGGATACCTGCCTACATCGTGCAGCCGAAGGCCGGGCAGTACCTCTGCTTCAGTGCAGTGTGCACGCACGCCGGCTGCACCGTGAGCTTCGTGCAGTCGGCCGAGCAGTTCCAATGTCCTTGCCACGGCTCGATCTACTCCGCCGTCACCGGCGACGTCATCCAGGGGCCGGCCCCCCTTCCATTGCCGTCGATCGGCATCGAGCTGTCGGGTGGCGAGCTGTACGTGACGGGCTGAGGCGTACGCGCCCGGCGGGAACTTTTGGCAGAAAGACGGCGAAGTTCTCAAGAAGGTGGCGGATTCACTGACTTCCCGGTCCCGGTGCCCGATACGATGTGCGGCGCCGGTGCTCCTGCCGGCGACTTACTTGGGGGTGGTTCCCACGGCAACGCCTGACAAATCCCGCGGCACGACGGCCGATGACGAGCGTGCCGATGGGCGAAGGCTACGCGCCGAGCGCAACCGCGACGCCGTGGTGCAAGCGGTGCTTTCGATCATCAAGGAGCAAGGAGGCGGCCCGCTCCCGGGCGCCGGCGAAGTAGCTGCCCGTGCCGGAGTCTCCGAGCGGACGGTGTTTCGTCACTTCGCCGATCTCGACTCCCTCTTCCTCGCTGCGGCCGCCCATCAGCGCCCGGTCCTCGTCGCCTATCTGGCGCCGGTGCCCGACGCTCCGGAGCTCGACAGTCGCATCGCCGCCCTCGTCAAGCTGCGGTCGA
The DNA here is from genome assembly GCA_050008715.1 of Acidimicrobiales bacterium. Lineage (GTDB taxonomy): Bacteria > Actinomycetota > Acidimicrobiia > Acidimicrobiales > Bog-793 > JAKACA01. The sequence continues at coordinate 27,998 of JBEKMC010000034.1, forward strand.
AGCTGTACGAGGAGATCTCGCCGGTGCGCCGGGTCGCCGTGCGGCTCGCCAGCGTCCACCCGCTCATGGGCGACACGTTGAACGAGGCCTACCGGGCAGCCCGTCTGCAGGTCGGAGCCGTCTTCGCCCCCGAGCTGAAGCGTGCGGGTCGATCCAAGCCGATCGTCCTCGACCAGCTTGACCTCGCCTTGAGCTGGCCGGCGTGGGACACGCTGCGGGCGCGCCAGGGTGCCTCCGCCGACCGCGCCCGCAAGATCGTCACCGAGCTCGTGACCGCAGTGCTCCTGGCCTACCAGGCACCGCCACCGAAGGGGCGCAAGCGGTAGGCCTCGGGCTGAACGGCGGAGACGCCGCCATGCTGTTGACATGACGACTGCCGAGAGACGGTCCGCGCAGGCGCCCTCTCGCCGTTCCGATCAGCGAGCACACCAGAGGAGAACCTGATGACGCGCATCGTGTTCAGCGGTGGCCGGCTGTTCGACGGCACCGGCGCCCCGCCCGCCGTCGGCGATGTCGTGATCGCCGACGGGCACATCGTCGAAGTGGGCACGGGTCTCGACGGGGACGAGGCGGTCGACTGCCGTGGCAAGACCATCGTGCCGGGCCTGTTCGACTGCCACGTGCACGTGGCGTCCAACGGCCCGGATCTGCTCCTCGCGCTGAACAAGCCGTTCTCGTACCCCTACTACGAGGCCGTCGTGAACCTGCAGCGCACG